>NZ_DAMBYD010000002.1:119079-395915 GCF_032051575.1 Aminipila sp.
GCATGATGCCAGATAACGGCTGCATGATGCCAGATAACGGCTGCATGATGCCAGACAACGGCTGTATGATGCCAGATAACGGCTGCATGATGCCAGATAACGGCTGCATGATGCCAGACAACGGCTGTATGATGCCAGACAACGGCTGTATGATGCCAGATAACGGTGGAATGATGCCAAGAAACGGTGGAATGATGCCAAGAAACGGTGGAATGATGCCAAGAAACGGTGGGACCATGCCACAGAATGGTGGGACCATGCCACAGAATGGCGGAACCATGCCACAGAACGGTGGGACCATGCCACAGAATGGCGGAACCATGCCACAAAATGGTGGAACCATGCCACAGAATGGCGGAACCATGCCACAGAACCGTGGAGAAATGCCAATGGATTGTGCCAGTACTTGTCCTTTAGCAATGGCTTATGTACCTTGGCAGGTATGGGATATGACTTATGAAATGGAAGAGGGATTTGCGGTTGGCACCATATTTCCTGAATTAGATTTACCTTTCTTAGGAGGTAATGCAAAATGAGCAGAAACGAACTGATGAGACGTGTACAAATGTTAAGTTTCGTATTGGTAGATGCAGGCCTTTACTTAGATACTCATCCTACAGATAAAGCTGCACTAAATTTCTTTAATAAGTATAATGCTTTATATATGAGTGCAAGAGCAGAATATGAAAAAAGCTATGGACCATTAAGTATGACTGGTACTAATGATACAAATAGCTGGTCATGGATCGATGAACCATGGCCTTGGCAGAAGGAGGTTTAAGTATGTGGACTTATGACAAGAAATTACAGTTCCCAGTAAATATTAAGAATCCTAATCCTGCCATGGCAAAGTTTATTATAACCCAATATGGTGGACCAGATGGTGAATTGGGTGCAACTTTAAGATACTTATCGCAACGTTATACAATGCCTTATAAACAGTGTATAGGTATATTAAATGATATCGGTATATCGTTTAATAATATGCTCACTATCCCAAAATGCTTGATATATATGAATTTAATGGTATTATGTGTTATTAACTGATAGACAGAAGATACTAAATTGCTCATCTTGATTAAATTAGCGAGGGGTTTATGAAGAATAGTAAGTCATCCTCGATTTGTTCCATGAGCGAATGGATTGATTTTCGGGCTTACCAGTCTATCGGAACATACTTAAATAGGTTAATGTACTCATCCTCTTCTAATTGGTCTATAACTTGTTGAGCCCGTGCATCGACATATTCGTTATTTTGAATTTCTTTAATATTTGACAGGATGATAGCAGCTAAAAATCCTAAAATCGAAATATAGATGATTATTCTGTTTTTCATAATTCTTTATCTCCTTGTTGCTGATGCGGACATAATCTGCCTTTCTTGTACTTATTATTCACTCTTTTCAAACTTTTTATTAATAATCCCAAATTAGGTTGACCTAATTTTTCGGCAAGAAAATAAAATTAGCCTATATCTTGATTTACATAGTAATTTAAGATATAGGCTTTATTTTATAGTGAAATAGATTACTTATATTTAATTCTTTGAGGCTCCTTTTATTATTAATTGAAATGGAAAAGTAAAGGGTTTATAGTAATAGTAATAAATGTAAGTAATCTTATAATAAGAGAAGAAACTGTAGCTTCTGACATATTAATGGTCTGTTCAAATTGCCATAGAATGATACATAGCAAATTTCCATGTTTAACAGGGCAAGAACTTAAAGATTTTATTTCACATTCACCCTATAAATAAACTGTTATCTAGGAACAGGAAAAAATATTGTGATAAATAATGCAAAAGTAGCAATAAGAGAGATTACAATTTATATAGTGTTAGTAGTTGACCAAGACCACTTTAGGCAGAAGCGATGGAGCAGATACAGACTACATAAAAAGAATTTATAAAAAATTGGCTAAAAAAAGACGAGAAAAAAATAGAAATTTAGTTTAAATTGTTAGATTATAAATCATCTAATTCCAATATTTGAACATTAGGGTACTTTTGCTTTATGTTAGCTACATGTATAGGTTTTTGATTCTTAGAATAATAAATAACATACTTATTTTCGGATATGGTATCTAGAGACACTTTTTTTGTATCCATTTCTAACTTTGAATTACTGTCTGGTGAAGTTACAGCAAAACATTCACAAATAATCCTTTCATCCTCAGAAATAACATCATATCCAGCCTGTGTGCCAAAATTGATATAGAATCTTTTTAGAGGGTATTTTGAAAGTAAAATTTCAGCAGCTTTAAGGCATACGAGATAAGTAAAAGTTTGATTAATCTGTTCTATAATATTAATTGATTCCTCAAAAAGAGGGTCATATCCACATTGCTCAAATTTGATTTTTTTTAAAAATTCTAAGGCATCCCCATCATGAAATAGCTCATTTATTTTTAGATTTGTATTTTTTATTATTTTGTCCCTGCAACTAGAAATTTGTTCTTTATTTTCAAATAATTTTTTTTTACTCAACATTATCATATCCCCATTAAACATTATTTCATTTCAAGTATTAGCTTCTACCAATATAAATTATATAACAAGATTGAGTTAAATGGAAAAAATTTGTATAATAGCTTGTAGAATTAGAATTTCAAAAAGTGGGCTGAATTAAAGAATAGTATTCAATAGTGCTTTGTAAAGGAGTTTCGTATGCCTAAAAAGATACAAAGAAATGCAATTTGTCCATTATGCGACTCAGGACTTAAATATAAAAATTGTTGTGGTAAAAATGAGCCTATTAAAGGAAACAGCATGAGATTTATAAGTAGTGATAAAACTAATCCTTCAGATTTTGAAAAAAAAGTACGTGAGAAATTAGGATACTATCCTGACGACTATATTAAACCAATAAAGTCTCTAGGTGAAGTAATTTATGTTCTAATAGATGAATCAAATATTGGAGACTGTTATTCAGTTGGTGGAATTGTTGTATTAGAGTCAGAAATAGAAAAGAATAAAGATGTATATGGGGAACTTCAGAACCTTGTTGAGAAGTATCAAATAGATACAATCCATTTTACTGAAATTTTTGGACATAAAAAAATCTTAGGAGATAAGAGAAGAGAATTTCTAAAGGAATATGCAGATATCGTTAATAAGATTAATTTAGTTCCCTTTACAGTATGTAAGAGGAAAGACGAGATTGAAAATTTATTAAATTTAAAATCAATCTCAACGGAACAATGTTATATGGCTTTAACTTGGTTAATGATGTTTAATATTTTGATTTACCTAATAACTCAGTATGGGCCTGAATTGATAATTGAAATGTGGAGAGAAAATGACAATGTTACTGTTGATAAAAGAATTTTACATCAACAAAATATTGCAGGGATAATAGAGAAGTTTCCGTTTGCTAACATTTCTATCTATAAAGATTATATTGTGTTTTCAAAAAGAGAACTATTATTCAGTTCTTTAACTGATTTCATAGCATACTTAGCAGTTGGTTTATATCCCAAAATTAATTCAAATTATCAGCTAAAACAGTTAGCTAACAATTATTATGATTTGATTATAGGTTTTAATGATATATTTAAAGATACAATCGGTATGCGAAGTAAAGAATTTGATGAATTAATTTCAATCGTTAAAAAACAAGAATACCACCGATTATTGAAAAAATAAGAGTGAGATTAGGAAAAAAAGAATATATAAATAATGGGCATCCTTTAAGGGTGCCTATTTTATTGTTTCTTTCTTTTCCTTTTAAAAACAAATTCATTAATTCATTGAGTAAATTGGTAAAATTTTGTATAATTGTATTATAATTAGTCTAAAGCATTTAATTCTTTATAAACATGATTAGGGAGTGAGGGTTTGTTTAAAGTTAAAAGTATAATAGTTATAATGGTATCAGTTGCTGTTGTTATTTTAGCAACATTCATTCCATTCGTAATTAATGAGTCTTATAAGAAAAACTCCGGTTATATAACATTGTGGGGTGCAGACGATGTACTCTCATTTTATGGCTCAATTCTAGCATTTATTGGTACAATCCTATTGGGCCTATTGGCTTATTCCCAAAATAAAAAAGCTGAGGAGTTAAACATTAGGTTAACAAAGCTTGAAGAAGAAAAATTCAAACTAGAATTTCAACCATTTATTATGGTATGTAATTGGGGTCTCGAAGAAAGGGAAATACTGGATATCATAATTGGGCCAGATAAGCTCTATTTCGATATAGGTGGTACACAATTTGATGATACATGCTTGTGCTTATCAATTCAATTTACGAATACAAGCAACACATTTTTGATGGCAAGTTATTCAAATGCGTCAATTTACGATAATGGTAAAAAAATAGATTCTTGGGGAAATGGTACTACAAATATAAATAATCCCAAACTTTATTTAGAAAGTGGGGGAATTGGTGAAATGGTTTTCTATGCTTTAGAAGATAAATTTACAATATTGACTGGTAAAAGAATTTGCTTGGAACTGACCCTTGAAAATAGATATGCTCAAAGGTATAAAGAAACAATAGAAATAATAATTACCTCACTAAATAAAAACAAAAATGGTAGTTGTTATATTAGCTTAGTAGCACAAAATTACACAATTAATAGATATATAAGATGTGAGGACGGAAATATAGTACTTGAGAATGAGGTTACAGGGACTCAAATTTAAACCAATAAAGCTAATAAAGGAAATAGCAACGGTATAGAATTTAATAGAAGCTTGAAGTATATTATAAAAAGAAAAAAGGATTATTATAATGCAACATATAAATTTAAATAAGTCAAAAAACAATTTTAGCTACGTTTTGCCAAAGCAAAGTGCTAATGCTTTGTTTAACTTTATGAAAAACCTTGAATTCTTGAAGTTAATTCTCAGAAATAGTGCTATGGTACCAAGATACGTAGAAGAAAATGTAAGTTACTTAGGATTAGATATAGGCAAGATATCAATACCAATGACTTGCTTTTGTGATATTAATTTAAACAAAATACTATACCATACAAAAGAGTATGGAAAATATGGAATCGGGTTTTATAAAGAATGGTGTTTAGGTCAAGGAATACAACCAATACATTATATTAATGAAAAATCAATGCTGATAAGAGATTTTAGATTAGCATTCAATTCTGCATTAAATATTGATGGACAAACAAGTAAAGAAATTGAGTCTCTACAAAGTTATTTATTTTCACATCTATTATTTATAAAACCAATACAAGAAAATACACAAACAAACATTGAAAAAAAGCCTATGAATTTTCACGATGAAAGAGAATGGCGGTATATTCCAAATCTTAATGAATTAAATACTGAATTAATGCCAATTCTGTTAAGAGAGTATAATAACAAATCTACAAGAGATTTACATAATACAGCTTTACTTGATTTAAAAGATGCATGGTTAACATTCAAACCTGAAAATGTTAAATATATAATAATTGAAAATAAATCTGAAAAAGCAGAATTTATTAAGTTTCTATTAGGAAAAGAATTAAACTATAAGAGAGAAATCAAACTAGATTTAATTTCGAAACTTATTGTCTTAGATGAATTAAGTGAGGATTGGTGAACCATGTATATTAATTTTAATGAAATATTAAAACCTCAAGAGCCAATAAAAATTCCAAAAGAGATTATAGCTCAACTAAATAAACAATTACCAGATGGGTTAAAGTATGTACAAGTAACAGAGGATGCTTGTGGGGTTGTTTCTGAAGATAATGTATTAAATTTTAACGTAAATTTAAACTTATCAGACCTTCCAACTCAATACTCAAGATTTGTTAAGACTAACGAAGATTTATGGGAATATCTTTATCGAACCCAGACCCCTTTAAAATGTGACACGAATGAGGATGGTACAATTACAGTAAACAATCACAAAATACCTACCTCCGATTTAGTTAAATTCCCTCTTTCGGGTAATAGTTGTGGTGATTATTCTGAGTTCAAAATTGTACCCCAACCTTTTCCGGAGATTGGAAAAGTAGTATTTACTTCTGGAGGAATTTCGGTACCTCTAAATTTAAAAAGGATTCCTTATGAAAGTATGGATATGATATCTATTTGTTCAGAAGATAATAGTTGGCTTAGCATTAATATCTTATTCTCAGAAAAAACAGGTTTAGCAACAGTTAATTTCACTTTTAAGTTTGAAATAATAAATTGTGTCGAAGAATTAATATTAGCACTTAAATTTAGTAATAAAATTTTTTCTGGAGACATTTCAATAAATGGTTATATATTAAATGGAAAAATAAGCAGTAATAAGGAAGATAATATTGTAACCGAGGATACAATAAAATTTTGGGAACAAGTTTTAAAATTAGAAAAAATTTTGAAAGTTAAATTTGATTGTTCATTACCAATAACACAAGTAGAAGCTCAAAACTTCGAAGTACTATTTCATTGCTTAGTTGAAAAGAAACCTTACAAGGAATGGCTTGAGGCAGATAATAATACTGGACTAACATTTTCAGAGTATCCATCAATTGAATTAGAAAAGAATAAACAAATTTTACTTTCATTTTTAGAATCAAAATCATGGGACATCTTATCCCAAAAATTTACTACTTACAATTGCTGCATGTTATTTAATTCAGAAATTGATTCGATAGAAGCAATTGACGATGCAAACACTGATAATAAATTTTTTCTTAAGCTAAAACCAGCAGAGAAAAAGAAGATGTATCGTTCTATGAGGTTGTTTAAAACAGAGAAATTAGCAGAAAAGTTTCACTTAAAGGCAATGAATAATAATAAATTAATTGACATTATGAAGGATGCAGAAGAGGTATGAAGGGAGACCACATATTAGTAAGGGCAATATAAACAAATATCAAAGATTTTTAAATAGAGCAGCAAAGGAAGCATATGCAAATCATGAATGTAAAGGATATTTAATATTTTTTAAAATATAAAAAGATAACAAATGGAAACAGAGGGTATTAATATGAAGTTTTGTTATGTATGTGAAAAAGAAATAACCCAAGAGAATCAGTCTGTTGAACATATAATTCCTAATGCTATAGGCGGCAAGCTGAAATCAAAAGCCCTATTATGTAAAAAGTGTAATTCGGAATTAGGCGATTCTATTGATTCTGAGTTATCTAAGCAGCTAAATCATATCTGTAATATGCTTAATATTAAAAGAGAAAGAGGAATGCCTCAAGCTATTACAGGTATAAATACAAAAACTGGAGAACAGGTTATGTTAGAGCCTGGTGGTAAACCCTCTAGAGTAAAGCCTATTATAAATGAGGAAGTAAGTGGTAAGGGTAAACATATTCATGTAACAGCCAGAAACAAGAAAGAAGCAAAAAGTATTTTAAAGGGATTAAGACGAAAGTACCCCCAAATTAATGTAGATGAAATTATAAAAAATACAGAGGTAAAAAGAGAATATATAGAGGATAGGGTTCAATTAAATATTACAATAGGTGGACAAGAATGTTTCCGTTCCATTTGTAAAACGGCAGTAAATTTTTATATGTTTACTGGGGGTAAGCAAGAGTATATACAAGATTTAATTCCTTATATTAAAGGTGATACTGATACTAATAGAGTATATTTCTTTTATAATGATGAGGAAGTAATATCTAAAGGGTTTGAACAAATAGTGCACGGGTTAGTTCTTAGAGGCGATACCCAAGAGAAGGTGCTTTATATGTATATAGAATATTTCAATGCATTTAAATTTTTAATACTTATAAATGACAGCTATGATGGGGATGAAGTTAATGAGGCTTATGTATTTGATGTTTTAAATCAAACAGAGATAAAGCCTATTATTTCATTAAATATAAAAAAGCAACAGATAATTAAGACTGTTACTGAAAAATCATATCCAGGCAAAATGTTATCTAGGGAATTAAATCAAATTATGACAATTATTATGAATAAGCAAAGGAAAGAAGTACTTGATGCTATCATTTTGAGAGCCTTTGATAATTCTCTAATGAAATATCCAGATGGTGTCATAATTACAGAAGAAATGGCAGATGAGACGGTAAGTGCATTAATGAAAGAACTTACCCCATGGATAATTCATAACTTAAAATGAAATTGTATAGCAAAAGATAGTCATACGAACAATAGGTAGAGGGAAGAAAGTAGTTAAGCTACTATCTTCCCTCTACTTATTTTGCCCAAAATGATTAAGGAACTATTTTGTAATAGGACAAAATTTATACTAATACACTGTAAAAAGGGTGTGTGAGTATGTGTAAAGATATAGTTCTCACAAAAGAGGAGCAGGGAAAACTTTATAAATTGCTAAAAATAGGTATTATAAAGCAAATGCTTAAAGATGAGATATTAACACAATTTGAATGTGAATCACTAATCAAAGCAATTGAAGCAAAAGGAGAAAAGGGCTATGGGGAATCTGGTTAAAGTAGCTGTATATGCAAGAGTTTCAACAGAAAATCAAGATGATAGTTTAGAGAACCAACTGAAATATTTTGATTCGTACATCAAAAACCAAGATAATATGGTGTTAGTGAAGATTTATAAAGACGATGGTATTTCAGGAACGAATGTATTTAAAAGAGATAATTTTAGGGCAATGATAAATGATGCTTCAAAAAAAGAATTTGAGATGTTACTAACGAAATCAGTAACTAGATTTGCAAGAAATACCTTGGACAGCATCTATTACACTAGACAATTAAAGAATGAATATAATATTGATGTGGTTTTCATTTTAGAAAATATAGATACAAGGCGTAACGATTATGAATTCATGTTGACGATAACTTCAAGTATGGCACAAGAGGAAAGTCGAAAAACAAGTGAAAGTGTTAAGTTTGGTCAAAAAGAAGCTATGAAAAGAGGAATAGTATTTGGCAGAAGAGAAATGCTTGGATATCGAATTGTTGATAAAAAGAACATGGTCATAGTTGAAGAGGAAGCCGAAGTGGTTAGAAGCATATTCATAAAATTTCTGATAGAAGGTAAAGGGACTCATGTTATAGCAAAGGAATTGATTGCTGAGGGTAAAGGACCTTTTAATATTGACAATAGGAGTAAAAGTAATTATTGGTCAAGTACTGCTATCTATAAGATTTTAAGAAATGAAAAATATGTGGGGGATTTAAAACAACAAAAAACTTGGACAAAATCATATTTGGACCATAAAAAAAGGATAAATAAAGGCGAGTTGGAATTTGTATATATGAATGGGCATCATCCAGCAATAATAAGCAGAGATATTTGGGAGAAAACACAAATTGAATTGGAACGGAGAAAACCTAATAGAAAAGAAAATTCAAGGTATAGTAATAGATATTGGAGTTCAGGGAAAATAGTTTGCGGTAATTGTGGAAAGAATTATACGATAAGAGAAAAGAAACTAAAAGATGGTGGCATATATAGAGCTTGGAGATGCATTAAAGCAGCAAATCAAGGTTCAAAAAGAATTGGTATAAATGGAACAGAAGTAGGCTGCAATAGCGAATCAGTTAATGAAAAAGTTCTAAAGTGTGCAGTCAATGAGATACTTTGTAAAATTAGATTGAATAAAGAAATAATAAAAGAGGAGCTGATTCAGGAAATTAGCAGAATTAGAACATTAAAAGATACAAGTTCAGAAAAGCAAAGTATTATGAGAAAAATCAGTAAGTTGGAAAAAAAGAAAGATAAACTTTTAGATTTAAGATTGAATAATGAATTAACTATAATTGAATTTAAAGAATTAAAAGAACGAATCAACAGTGAAATAGAGTTTTTGAAAATAAAGTATAAAGATTTAGAAGCTTTTGATAAACTACAAATTAAAGAGCTTGACTCTATTAATAAGTATGTTAAAAAGATAGATGAGTTACTAGAATTTAATGATATAGCATCTTCTGAAGAAATATTCCGAGAAATTATAGAAAAAATAGTCGTATATGATGGCAAAGTTTTATATATCAGTTTATATTGTATCCCTAGAGTATTCAAAATAAAATATCAAACGTTTGGAAAATCTGATGGGTATAAAGTTAAAATCGAAATCTTAGATTAGAATATTATCCAAGTGAGCAAAATCATATCTTCGGTAGGTACTGAAGAAATTGGGCACTTTGAAATGATTGCCACTATTGTACATCAACTTACAAGAGGTTTAACAATTGAACAGATTAAAGCAGCAGGATTTCAGGATTACTTTGTAGATCATACTACAGGTTTATATACTGTTTCTGCAGCTGGGGTTCCTTTTGATGCCACATGCTTTGCCTCAAAAGGCGATGCCATTACAGATTTAATGGAAGATATGGCAGCAGAACAGAAGGCGCGCACAACTTATGATAATATACTAAGATTAGCAGATGACCCAGATGTAATTGAACCAATTAAGTTCTTAAGGGAACGTGAAGTTGTTCACTTCCAGAGATTCGGTGAAGCTTTAAGGGTGGTTCAGGATAACTTAGACAGCAGAAATTTCTATGCTATAAATCCCGAATTTGATAGACCTAATAATGCAACTCCATATAGAACAAGGTCAAAATAGCCATAGTAATCTCTGTTTGCAAATATAATTGATAAAAAATAAGCAGAAAACCGTAGGTATATATTTATCTACGGTTTTTCCATGGAGTTTGAAAGACCCATAATATAATTTTAAAGAGCTTCTCAGTGATAAATTTAAGTTTTAGGTGTTTGACAATTACTTTTATGGTGTATATAATTTAAATAAGCAGAAAAACCGCAGATATATATCTGCGGTTTTGTGTATATTTAACTATAGAACTTAAATTAAAATTATCAACAAGAACGGAGGACCTGCTTATGTATGAATATTTATGCTATTTTGTAATTTATGGCTTTTTAGGCTGGTGTACAGAAGTAGCATATGCCGCAGTAAATTCAGGTAGATTTGTGAATAGAGGTTTTTTAAATGGGCCAGTTTGTCCTATTTATGGTTTTGGAATAATAATTGTTATAGTCTGTTTAACCCCTCTTATGCAGAATAAAGTAATGTTGTTTTTGGGAGCAGTGTTATTAACTTCTGCGCTAGAGTGTGCTACGGGATTTGCATTAGAAAAAATATTTCACGGTAAATGGTGGGATTACTCCAAAATGCCATTTAATCTAAATGGATACATATGCATTAAATTTTCTATTTTATGGGGGCTTGCTTGTATTATTATTATGGATGTAATACATCCAGTTATTAGCGCGATTGTAGCGGATATTCCTTTAGTGTTAGGAAAAACATTACTGACGCTGCTGTTGATAGTCATGTTAATAGACGTAATTGAAACTGTTATTACTGTAAATAACTTAAATAAGCAATTGGCACATTTGAATGAAATAAGTGAAAAACTTAGAATGGTGTCCAATGAGCTGGGCGAGAACATTTATGAAAGTGTAACAGTTATAAAAGAAAAGTCAGAAGTGGTTAAAGGAAAGTCAGAGGAACTTAAAGAAGAATTAGAGAAGAAGGCAGAGCTCTTTAAAAATGAACTGAAGAAAGCCTATGAGGAGGAAATTGAAAGACGCTTCTTTGGACAAAGGAGACTAATAAAGGCTTTTCCAGATTTTAAGTCTCTTAAAAATGGAGAACATTTAGCCAAGATAAAGGAAAGGATACGACAATTGTAGGAAAGGATATTTTTTATGAAATTTATTACATGGAATGTAAATGGACTCAGAGCTTGTATGGAAAAAGGATTTATAGAATTTGTAAAAAGGGAAAATCCTGATTTTGTATGTTTACAGGAAACAAAAATGCAGCAGGGACAAGCGGAAGTACCCCTTGATGGATATCTTCAATTTTGGAATAGTGCAGAGAAAAAAGGCTATTCTGGAACCGCCATATTTGCCAAGAAGCAACCCCTGAACGTAAATTATCACATAAATGCAGAGGGGCATGAATCAGAGGGACGAGCCATTACATTGGAATATGAGGATTTCTACTTAATGACAGAGTATACTCCAAATGCACAGGATAAACTGGCAAGGATTGATTATAGGCTGGAGTGGGAAAAGGCAAGGCGTGAGTACATTAAAGAACTAGATCGTCAAAAGCCTGTAATTATGTGTGGAGATTTAAATGTAGCACATCAGGAGATTGATTTAAAAAATCCAAAAACAAATCGTGAAAATGCTGGGTTTTCTGATGAGGAACGAAGTGCGTTTACCCAACTGTTAGAATTGGGGTTGACAGACACATATAGATATCTAAATCCAGAAACAACGGGTGCATATACGTGGTGGTCATACAGGTTTAATGCCAGAGCTAATAATGCCGGATGGAGAATAGATTATTTTCTTGTGTCAGATCGAATCAAAGAGAAAATACAAGATGTAAAACTTAGGAATGACGTCTTTGGAAGTGACCATTGCCCAGTCATATTAGATATGGGATTTTAGACTTATTTTTCAAAATTATATGATAAATTCAACATAGGTTTTAACTATGACCGCATTTGTTAATAATATATCAAAGATTACCCGAAAACCTTGCATTCATTTAAATTTGTGCTATAATGGAGAATAATAATTAAAGAGGATAGTCAAACTAACGATTATAAGAGGAAAAAGATCAGATAGGGAGAAAAGAACAGATGAAGGAATTTAGTATTAGCACAAATGTATTTTTTGGGGAAGGCTCTTTAGACAGACTGAACCAGATAATAGATAAAAAGGTAATGATTGTATGCGACAGTTTTATGGTAAAGTCAGGAATGGTTGATAAAATAAAGGCTAGACTACAAAACTGTCAGGTTACAATTTTTAGTGATGTTGTGCCTGATCCACCAGTAGAAATTATTGCTGCTGGTATGATGGCATTGAAAAATTGTGGAGCAGAAGTTATGATTGCCCTTGGAGGAGGCTCGTCAATAGATGCAGCTAAAGCAATCAGAGATTTTGCAAGAAGACTTCCAGATGTTTGTGTTGAAGTTGAAGAATGCTATGCTATTCCGACTACTAGTGGTACAGGTTCTGAAGTTACACAGTTTTCGGTTATAACAAATGCTCAGGAAGGATTGAAATATCCTATGGCGAATAAATCGCTTATTCCTATGGTTGCAATTCTTGATCCAGAGTTAGTTACTTCTGTACCTGATTTTATTACAGCAGATACGGGGATGGATGTATTGACTCATGCCATAGAAGCGTATGTTTCTACAGATGCTACGGATTTCTCAGATGCACTTGCAGAAAAGGCTATTACATTGGTATTTAGATTTTTACCTGAAGCTTTTAAAGATGGAAATAACTTACTTGCAAGAGAAAAAATGCATAATGCATCGTGTTTAGCAGGCATGGCATTTAATTCAGCAGGACTAGGCATTACACATAGTTTAGCGCATGCTATAGGGGGGAAACTTCATATTTCTCATGGTAGAAGTAATGCAATGATTCTTCCGTGTATAGTAGAATATAATGCTAACTTAGAAGGCAACGGTTACAACAAGGAATTTAGTATTGCTGCAAGAAAATATCAAAGACTGGCTAAACTGTTAGATTTACCAGCAACTACAGTATATGTAGGTGTTAACAATTTTATTAGACGAATTGTTGAATTACAAAAACAGTTAAAGATACCAGCAAACCTTAAAGAACAGGGTGCAGATTTGGATTTAGTTAAATCTACACGAGATGACATGTTAGCTGCTGCTATGAATGACATTTGTACAACAACAAATCCACGAAAAACATCAACTGAGGATTTATCTAAGCTTCTAGATAAACTTATGGGCGCAAAATAATTACTTAATTGTTGGAATTATAGCAAATAAAGAAATGTTTTAAAAAATTAGAGCATTTCTTTTTGTGTTTTTTGTAGCACTTTTACTTTTTTTGCATCTAGCTTATAGAGGAAATTTTAATGCAAATAAAGGAGAGTAAAAAAGATGATGAAAACGGTTCTAGTAATAACAAGTTCACAGGATAGCCTTGTTGATTATGTTATTGCTATTTATTCAAAAAAATGTTTCTTCTTCAGGCTGGATTTAGATAGAATGAGTGATTATAATTTTCAATTAAATGAATATGGCTGGAGCATAGACAATTATAGGGAGTTCGTCACAGATAGAACAATAGATGCTATATATTATAGAAAACCAGTTTTCCCTAATTTTAGAAAGTATGATGGTCATTTTCAGGATTTGATGAAAAAGGATATAGAAATGCTGATTGGTGGAATCGTAAATGCTTTTGAGGGAAAATGTTTAAGCAGGCCTCATATACTAGAATGTGCAGAGAACAGGGTATATCAAATGTATTTAGCCAAGAAAATTGGATTTAATATGCCAGAAAGTTTAATTACCAATAGCCCTAGATGTATGGATAAATTTTGTGCAGGCAAAAAATGCATTGTAAAACCTTTGTCCATTGGCAAAGGAAGTTTTTTCAGTCATGAAAGGACAAGCAGAGCAAATGTAAACAACTATCATCCTAGACCTCTAGATGGTTTAGAAATAAGGCCTGCTTACTTTCAACAAGCCATGGTGAAAGATTATGAGGTAATAGTTAATTTTATTTGTGATAAATCTTATGTAGTACGAATTGATATAGTGAGTAAAAAAAATATAGGGAAAGAAGAAAAGCACATAAAATATTCTCATATGGTTTTACCAAAGGAGATAAAGGAGAAGTGCCTGAGTTATATGAAAGCTATGGATCTTCAATTTGGGGCTTTTGATTTTATTGTGCAGAATGGGGAATACTATTTTCTAGAAGTTAATCCAAATGCCCAATGGCTGGGCTTAGAAAATGAATTAGGCTGGGATTTGAGTGCTAAAATTATTGAGTACCTATGTTTATAAATTAAACTGTACAAATAAAAAAAACAACCAATATATTAAACTGTGTAAATACAATATACATGTAATCCATTACGAGTATTTGAAATAACAGATATAATAAACCCATCAAATCCTGGGGGAGTAATGATGGAAAAAAGCAAAATTGATTATAAAGCATTAGGAAATAGAATAAGAAAATGGAGAAAAGAAAAAAATATTACACAAGAAGAAATGGCTGGGGCTATAGAGAAAACAGTACAGCATATTTCCAATATTGAAAGAGCACATACCAAAGTGAGCCTTGGAACCCTAACGGATATTGCTAACTTTTTAGATGTCTCATTGAATGATCTGATGTGTGATAGTTTGCGTAACTCAGGAAATGCATACCAATTAGAATATAACTTAATGATTAAAGATTGTGATGAAAATCAATATCGTAGGTTAAATAAAACGATAAAGGCATTGATGGACACCTGGGAATAAGGGAGTCACATATGAGAAAGCAGCAATAATAATGAATCAGTGTGTACGGGACAAGAATTTTTTTCTTGAAAATATCGCAGTTCATGAGGTAGATGTATATAGTTATTTAGTATCTATCACTGATGAACCTCAAGTTTCCGAGGATTTATTACAAAATACTATGGAGAAAGCATGGGGGAACATAGGTCAGCTTAGAGAGCAGTCAAAGGCACGAAGTTGGCTTTTTTCTATTGCAAAAAATGAAGTAAACCAGTATTATAGGTATCATGAGAACATATACAGTTATATTGAAGACATGGATGGAGATAATGTTTTTCAATTGAATTATACAAGAGAACGTGCAGATGTTTTGGAAAGTTTGGTTAGAAATTTTGACATGAGTGCAATGAGGGAAGCCTTAAAACGCCTGGATGGAAAATATAGAAGGTTAATTGTAATGCACTATTTCCAAGGGATGAATCAAAAGGAAATCGCAGAAATATTAAATCAAAATCACAGTACAGTTCGTGTAAATTTAGTTAGAGCCCTGAAGAAGGTCAGAAAAATTCGTGAACAGATTGAAAGGGGAGAACTTGATGTCAACATTAAGTAAAAATAATGATTGGACTGAATTAGATGAACAGTTTAAAAATTTAATGCAAAGAATGATGGAAGAGTCTTCTGATTTTTATGACGAACCACAAAAGCAGGTGGACTATTCTTTTTTAGATAATAAAACTCCGTTTGACAATGAACAATATCGTGGGGTAAAAGCAAATAGGAATAATGGGATTGCTAGGAAGAGTTTTCATACTTTTGCATCAAGAATTGCGGTCATTGTTTTTGGTATACTGATTGCAGGAAGCGGAATTGCTATATGGATAAATTCACAACCAGCTAATGCATTAAAATTCCAGATGGAAAAGAATTTTTATGAAGTAAAGGATGGAGTGTTTAGCACAGACGAACAAGAGGAGAACGCAGCGGCTGTTGATGAAACTTGTATAACCCGTAAATATAAAAGCATGGAGGATATAGATAAAGCAAAAGAGTTTATGCCAGAATTACCAGTGCCGGGGTATATACCGGAGAATTATGTCTTACAAAAATTAACGATTGAGAAAAACTCTAGAGATATAATGAATGCCTTGTATAATTTTAAAAGTGGAGATAAAAACTTATATATTAATGTGTTAGAAGGTATTGATGAAACTGGATATGAGACTATGGCAGATGTGAAAATTGTAAATGATGGGGATAAAAAAATATATGTATGGAAAGAAGCGGAAACTGACAGTTATGGATGCAGTTTTATAGCTAATAAAACGGTGATATATATATCAGGAGATATCTTTGAGGACGAAATGCTTGCAGTTGCAAAAAAAATAAGATAGCGGGACTAAAATATGGTTGCTTAATAATGTGGGTTAAATTTACAACCACAGAAAAGCAACCATATTTTTAAATGGCTATCTAGATAAATAGCAATAACTTGTAACTGTTGATTCTACACCATGAACTTCATCAGTTAATTCTATTTTAACTCTATAATCTTTGGAAGAGGAAATAGAAAATGTTGCTGTATGTAAAATAGCAGTTTGATCATATACTGTTTTAGTTTTGGCAGATACACCAGAAACCTTAGAATAATTGTTGGAACCAAGTGCTGCAGATTGCAAAGTAATTTTGGAAGTTATATAAGGAGTTGTTCCAGAACTAGTGGCTTGAACTGTCGCAGTGGCCTTTGTTGAAGAATCTGCAGTAAATGTTTTACCAAGTCCAATAATCGTACGTAGTGCTGGAGAGCTATTATCATTAACCCCAGCAAAGGCAACTGCATTCATTGAAAATACCAAAGCTAGTACAAGAACGACAGCTGTTAAGATTTTGATTGATTGTTTTTTCATTTTTAATTCCTCCTAAAATACATGTAGTTTGCAATTACACTTAATTTTGCAAACCATAGAAATACCTTTTCACTAATAAGATGCAAAAATGTAGAAAGTGCTACATTTTTTTTTATTTTTTGGCAAAAATCTATTTGACAATTTTCGACAATTTAGTTAAATAACCATTTCTAGTTACGTTATTTGGGGGCACTTGAGAAGCTCTTTATTGTGTGATTTTTAATTGATTGTTGTTAGAGTGAATATACAGTAAAAAAACAGAATAAAATGTTAACTAAGGTGGAGGACGTGTAAATGAAGGGGGAACAAGATGTTTGATATACAAGATCCAAGATATGAAAATGGTCGGCTATTAAATGAAGCTTTGTTAGAGGCATGCGAGAATGCGCTTTATGGCTCAGGTACATATGCCTTTGTCTCGGCAGATGGTATAAAACTGCTTATGAAAAATGAAACTTTTGAACAGTTTATAACACAAGGTAGCTATGAACTGATAATTGGCATGGATGAAATCACAAATACAAGAACACTAGCAGCAATCAAGATGTTTTGCGATCAGTATCCTAATTTAACCGTGAAGGCATTCATACACAATACGAAGGGTTCCACGTACCACCCAAAATATAGTTGGTTTAGATATAAAAATGGGGGGATGCTTGTATTAGGATCAGGGAATTTAACAGCAAAGGGGTTAAGGAGAAATACAGAGGCTTTTGTAACGCAGCGCGTCAATGAAGACGAAATCATTTCAATCGAAAAAAAGTGGGCAGACTGGGTGAATAGTTCTAGGGAATGCATTAAACCATTACAAGATCCAGAAGTTATTCTAAGAGCAGAGGAAAATATGAATCAGATTATTAAAAATACTAAAATAACTGACTGGAATGAAGAAAATGGGGCGTGGAAGTTTGCCTTAAACAGTGATGTGTTGATCACTGAAATAGCGGCAGGACGAGGATACAAGAAAAACAAGCATTATCAATTAGAATTTGATATACATACTGGAAATACATTTTTTGGTACGGAATTCTATCCAAAAAGAAATATTATCTTGAGGAAAGTAACGTCACAGGGATTTGTTGGGGATATAGAAACAAGGACTATCAATATAACTCCAAATAAAAAATATCAGATTGAACTTATACCACATGAAAATGAAGAAAAAATGGCCAAGGGGTTTCCTTTTGCTATTTTTGTAAAATTATCATTACGTACTTTTTTATATACAGTAATCGTTCCTGATGACAGAGGTTATAGGCAGGTAAAAAAAGAAATGGAAAGTAAGTGTAGCTTTTTAAATAATTTAATTATGTATCAGTCCAACGTAGAAGCATTAAGAGATCGGATTAGCTCGCTGGCAATTTTAGAGTACCTTAATAAATAAACCTTTATCTCACGTTGGGGACGTATTATAATAAAAAGGGACAATAGATTGCAAGGCTATTATCCTAATAAATGTCATAAATATTTTGTTGCAAAAACTATTATAAGAGGAGACTACAAATGAGAAAATCAAGTATCACTGCAATCCTTGATGCAGATATTCAAAAAGTATGGAACATAGTGACAAATAATGAAAATCATCAGTGGCGAAGTGACTTGTCTGAAATAAAAATAATAGATGATAATCATTTTGTAGAATATACAAAAGATGGATTTACTACGGAGTTTACTATTAAAGTCAAAGAACAATACAGAAAATATGAGTTTGATATGGAAAATCAAAATATGACTGGGCATTGGGTAGGCCTATTTTCAGAGACAGAAGAAGGAACTACTAAAATTGATTTTGTAGAAGAATTGTATATAAAAAATCCTCTAATGGAAATGCTATCCTATTTTGTTATGAGCATTAAAAATATACAAGAAAGATATATAGAAGATCTCAGAAATGAATTAAAAAAGTAACCAAAATTGGATAGTTATTTTATTTATAAGAATTCTGTACTATGGCATCTACTAAAAAGTAGGTGCTTATTTTATTTAATAGAAAATATGATTTAGATTTTCCTATTAAGGAGAATGCCTCTGATATAAAAAATGAAAAACAGTAATAATTTATCGATAAACGATAAAAATATATTGACAAACAAATAAAGCGTGAATATAATAATGTTAAAATAAAGCTTTATTTAGAAAGAAAAGGGAGACTATAGAAATATGTGGAATTCAAATAAATCACTACAATTGTCTTGTATTTGTACTAGATTAGTCATGGTTTCGGTAGTAGCATGCGCCATAGCACTACCGTATTTAATTGATATTTATCTATCGATTGGTCCTTATTATATTAGCGAGATAAATACAAAACCGTTTATGATTATTTTATATGTCTGCTGTATCCCGGCACTTACTGCATTATTCAGCTTAGATAGACTTTTAGTGAATATAAAAAAAGAAGAAATTTTTATTAAAAAGAACGTAGCTCATTTAAGATCCATTTCATGGTGTTGTTTTGGAGTAGCATTACTTGTGGCAATGGCAGGTTATTATTACTTCCTTTTCTATTTTGTTGCAATAGTTGCAGCTTTTATTGGATTAATTCTCCGTGTAGTTAAAAATGTCATTGATCAGGCTGTTAGTATTAAAGCTGAAAATGACTTTACTATATAGGGGGTGCAGCATGGCAATAATCGTAAATTTAGATGTGATAATGGCTAAACGAAAGATGTCAGCAGGAGAACTTTCAGAGAAAATTGGAATCACACCAGCAAACCTTTCCATATTAAAAAATAACAAAGCTAAAGCCATACGATTTTCAACACTTGAGGAAATTTGTAAGGCATTAGGATGCCAGCCAGGGGATTTATTGGAATTTGTTGAGGATTAATAACTTTGCATAACAAAGCATTGGATTAGAGAGTAGGGAGACTAAAAATGAAATACAATTTTTCAGAATCAGGGGAATTAAATTTGAACGGAAATGAAAGAGGCTATCATATTAAACAAATTGAACCCATGAGTTTTGTATCAGCAGATTTCTGGCTAGCAGCAGCACTGTTAGTTTGTGGATTTTTATATTGGAATTTCGTGCAGATATCAGATATGGGCATAGGTGTTACTGCATTTTCAGTGATTTTGTGTAACACTACCTTAATCTATTTTAAAGTTAGGGGAATTGCACAGACCAAGAAAAGCTTTATCTGGCTTGCTTTAACCATAGTTTCTTCTGTACAATTTATGCTGTTTGACGGTTACACGGTTAAATGTTTAAACTTGTTGTTTACATCAGCTTGCTTTATTTATTGGGTGACAGTCAGCACAAAGCGATGTCTGGATATCAAACTGTCCATTTATACACTATGGGATTTGATTAATCAGACCTTTATTGTTGCTTTTGCAAACATTGCATGTGGGTATTTCGGATTAAAACAGGGAATTTCAAGAAACAAGCATAGTAGAAATGCAATGTATGTTCTTGCTGGTGCTGTAATATTTTTACCATTAATGGTATTTGTGGTTGGTCAGCTTTCCCTAGCAGATGCGGCCTTTGAAGAACTTTTGGACAGAATTATGCAGTCGGTTTCATTGGATAGCATTTTAACCTATGCTATGCAGTTTGTTATTGGGATTCCTGTAGCGTGTTACCTTTTTGGACTTATTTACGGGAATACTGTAAGAAGAAACACGGATAGCATGAACAAAGAAAAAATTCTTAAATTTTCTGAAGATATTAGTTTTGCACCAAAATTAACGGTTTACACAGTAATGATAATATTTAATCTGATCTATATCATGTTTTTCGTATCGCAGGCCGCATATTTACTTTCAGCGTTTGAGAATGTACTGCCCGATACTTTTACCTACGCAGAATATGCAAGACGGGGATTCTTTGAACTGTGCAAAGTGGCTGCAGTGAATGTGATACTTATAGCATTGGCAAATATTTTTATTACGAAGAAAGACAATGGAAAAGAACCGGGTAAACAACCTAAAATGCTTAGATTACAGACTGCACTCATGTCGATTATGACTATGGGATTGATTATTACAGCCCTAAGAAAAATGTATATGTACATTCAGTCGTATGGATTAACTCAGCTTAGGGTTTACACTTCATGGTTTATGGTAATGCTATTAATAGCCTTCACTATTATATTATTAAGGCAGGTAAAGATCTTTAACGCTTCTAAAATAATGATTATTGGTGGAATCATTGGGTTTATGATACTGTCCTATGGAAATGTTGATGGAAATATTGCAAAATATAACATAGAGAATTATGAAAACGGCAGTTTGCAAAGACTGGACTACAAGGTGCTGTTTACGTTATCAGATGGTGCAGTACCACATTTATATGATTTGTATAATAAAACGGAGGATGTAAAAACTCGCAATCTGTTATATAATTATATTGCTTTCGGCAATGTGCAAGGGCAAGAAGAGGAACAGCTACAAAAGACCTTTAGGGATTTTAACCTCCAATCCAGCAGAGCAGAGAGTATAAGTGGTCTATTACAAAGCAAGGGACCTGATACAGATGATAAAGGAGAAGTGGATGTCAGATAAGTTAAAAATCGTATTCATTGGGAATAGTATTATAAATGGTTTCCCTTATGATAGAAATCAGGAATTTGTAAGTCTTTATAGAAATGCATCAGGAAATGAAGTAATAAATAAGGGCGTTAATGGTGATACCGTCCAAGGTGTAATGAGAAGATTTGCACAGGATGCTTTGGCATATAAGCCTGATATTGTTGTAATGATGATAGGTACCAACGAGTTTATATATAAGGAGTCCCTTCCCGAACAATGCATGAAGAATATAATAAATTTAGTGGAACTAGCTCAGAGCCATGGAATAGAACCCGTGCTGCTTACTCCGTTGCCAGTTGACCCTCAAATGGCTAAAAGCAGGTGGATGGTTTGTGACGATGTGGATTATGAAGTAGTTCAGGAACAGATTATGGAACTAAAGAAATTGATAAATAACTATGGACAGGAAAGTCATGTTAAAGTAATAGACACGAATTATGCATTTTCCGAATATGTAGCTTTGGTGGGAGAACAGACTGCTTATTATGATGGCATTCATCCAACCAGAGAGGGCCATAGATTTTTAGCAGAAATAGTGGGTAAATGCTTATAAATTAAGGTTTAGTGCTCTCAAAATCGAAGAAAAAAATATTTACGGTAGCATTTTTCGTGAAAGCTACCGTATTTTTTTGAAAGTGCAAATTCACTGTAGCATGCGGTTTAAAGTTGCTACAGTAATGTTTAAATAGATACGTCGATTTGCTGTACTGTTTCTGCTAATCCTGTACTTTCTTTTAAGTACAGTCCAGTGCGTCGGATTTGACCGTTTATTTGCCCCGTTTCTGTAGATTTTAGGATAAAATCTGTCTGGTTACTGCCAAGATAAATAGCACCGATATCTGCAGCTTTGAAGTCTATCAGCTTGTCTGTACCTTCCTCCGTTTTAATCCAAACTTTTAGCTTGTTATATATTTCGTCATTTTCATCAATCCAACCATTTTTATCATAATCATAAGCAGCAAGTTCTGAAAAGCCATTACCAGTTTTAGCTCCAAACAGTTCGTTTCCATTATTTATTTTTCCATCCTGATTTTTGTCTAAAGCTAGATAACCACTTCCTTTATTTAAAAAAGAAATACTGTTTTCTTTCCCGTCTGAGTCTATATCAAAGCAAAATTTTTGATCGCTCAAGCTTGTTGAATTGCTGTTTAGATTAATGACCAGTGGATCGGTCATTACAACCTGCTCCGACCACTTTAAATTTGTATACTCCATAAAATTTCTGGACATTTCTAAATCAATACCAAAGCTTAGTTGGCGACCATCCTGGGTTTTCGCAACTCCTACGGATGAAAAAGTTGTACTTTCTTCTTCAGATAAAAAGTGGGTTGCATTAACATTTCTTACCCAGGTGCCAGCAACAGGTGGAGTTTGAACGCCACCAAAACTTATGGACAAACTTTGAATTGTCATTTGTGACTGTTCGGTCAGACCGCTGTACCTATAATTACTCTCATGCTTATGTTTTAAAAGCATTCCTAACATTAGTTTTAATAAGGACAGTTGATTATCTTCCAATTCACTTGGTGAAATAGAAGGGTCTTGGGCACCGCCCGTTTTAACAGAAAGAGTTTGATTTACTACAGGAGATCCAGCCTTGATCTGTGTTTCATCGGCTAAAAGTTTTTTTGCTCCACTTACAAATTTTGTAAGATCATCTTCAGGGTTTATTTTATCCTGATTATTCTGCTTATTCTCTGGTTTCGCTTGTACCCATTTTGTATCTTCAGATTTAATTTTAGTAAATTCTATAGATTCATAGTTTCGAGCTGAGTTCATAGCGATTACGCTAGATTCAATTTTCATTTTCGTTCCTCCTTACCTATTAAAATACACACACATATTTACTATGTCGGTAGGAGTAGGAAAAATATAACAGATTGCAGGTAAGTTTTCTTAAAATCTTATTCTAGAGTCTGAAAATGAAACAGAGGAGTAGGATTACAAGAGGACTATGTTACTAACTTAACGAATAAGTGCATAATAAATGTTACGTAAACAAATCAAACGGAATGGGATTATTTCAACGCTTTTAAAGTGAGTCAAATGCACAACTTAAAATAATGGGGGATAATTTTAATGGAATGCACAAAATATATTTGAATCGCAGAAGTAACTCTTATATGGTATAATGGTAAGGCAAATGGAGGCGTAGAAATGAAAAAATATGAAACTGAGATAAGAGTTATTTATGCGGATACAGATGCTATGGGCATAGTTTATCATACAAATTATATAAAGTGGTTTGAAGCAGGAAGAAATGAATTTCTAAGACAGATAGGATACCCATACTCCAGATTAGAGAAGGAAGGCATTTGGCTCCCTGTTGCAGCGGTGACTTGCGAGTATAAATCACCAGGGAAGTATGATGATATACTTTTAATTAAATCCTGGGTAAAACAATTAGGGGCTGCTACTGTATTAATGTCGTATGAGATATTACGAAAAGAAACGGGGGAATTACTAGTGACAGGCACAACAAAGCATGGAATAACTTCACCAGAGTTAAAACCAATCAGATTAAAAAAAGTAAACCCCGCGCTGTATGAAAGACTAGCTGAAGATCTAGAAGGTTAAAATTGAAAAGCTATAAAAAAGAAGTTTTGTCGAAAAGTATCGTTAAATGTGGATTAACGATTAATAAGTAAAATCAATGGTTGTACAGACCTAATATAAACTGTAAAATAGGAATACTTAATAAAGAATTGTGAGGAATATAGATGGAAAAAGGACAAAAATGTCAATTGCAAATTGACGATATGAGCGATGAAGGACAGGGCATTGGGCGTGTAGAAGGCATGGCTGTATTTGTAAAAGGGGCTATACCTGGAGATACAGTTATTGCTGACATTACTAAAGTAAAAAAGAATTATGCTTTTGCAGTGGCGGAGGAAATAGTGGAGCCGTCAACTTATAGAATAGAAAGTGAATGCCAACATGCAGGTCAGTGTGGAGGATGTACTTATGAAGGAATGAGCTATGAGGGACAACTTAAAGTCAAAGAAAAACAGGTGTGTGAAAAGCTTACAAGATTAGGAGGCTTAGAAAATCCAAAGCTGAATCCTATTGTGGGAATGGACAATCCTTATGCATATAGAAATAAAGCCCAGATGCCAATAAGCACTGGTGGGATTATTACGCGAAAAGGTGGAGTTGTTGAAAATTTAGGCCCATGTACCATTGGTTTCTATAAAGCAAAGAGCCATGATGTAGTGAACTGTCAGGAATGTTTATTACAGACACCTCCAGCAGCAGCCATTGCTCAGGCATTGCGTAAATTTATGAAAGAGGATAACATTACAGGATATGACCCTAAGTGGGAAAAGGGCTTGATGAGACACCTAGTTGTAAAGACAGCCATGGGCACAGGTGAGGTAATGGCTATCCTTGTAATAAACGGAAAGGGTATTCCCAATAGTGCCAAGTTAGTTGAGATGATGGATGAGGCTATTAATGCGCTTCCCGCCAGAGAGGATGGCGTGGAATACAGTTTGGAAAGTATATTCGTGAATGTAAACAAGCATAAAACTTCAGAAATTATGGGAAAAGAATGTCTGAACATCGCTGGTAAACCTACAATTCTGGAACGTGTTGGTGATATGCAGTTTGAGGTTTCACCTTTAGCATTTTATCAGGTTAATCCAGTACAGATGAAGGTGCTCTATGATAAAGTGCTTGAATATGCGGACCTTAATGGAGATGAACATGTTTTGGATTTATATTGCGGTGTAGGAACTATTGGTTTATATTGTGCAAATGACATGCAAAAGAAGACTGACGGACAGGGTAAAGGCAGAGTGATTGGTATTGAATCTGTTAAGGGCGCGGTGCTAGATGCAAATAGAAATGCTGTAATAAATGGTTTGGTAAATGCACAATTCTTATGCGGAAGGGCTGAGGAAGAACTTCCAAGAGTACTCGAAGGGTATACAGATAGGGAGGGATTTGAAGTACAGGCATTCAACCCAAATGTAATCATTTTGGATCCACCAAGATCAGGATGTGCATCAGAGCTTCTAGAAGCTGTTGCAGCCGCAGTTCCAGAAAAAATCGTGTATGTGTCCTGTGATCCAGCTACACTGGCAAGAGATGTGAAAATATTGGGTGAATTGGGATATCAGTTTGTGGAAGGAACACCTGTGGACATGTTCCCGTGGACCAAGCACGTTGAGACGGTAACACTGATTACTAAGAAGTAAAACAAATGAAGTGAGCAAGATGTACGTCTCATGCAAAGAAACCCCAGTGGTGAAGTGCAGGCAGATTTTTATTAATATAGATACTAAATAAAGAAGGATGGAAAATAAAATGGGTGATAAAAGTATTAAAAAGGAAACAAAGAAACCGAAGAAATCAGATAAAAAGCCTTCAGCTACCTTAGCTTCCTCAGTGATAAGACCGGTTGTGACTCAACCTGAATTAATTAAAAA
Organism: Aminipila sp.; assembly: GCF_032051575.1. NCBI lineage: Bacteria > Bacillati > Bacillota > Clostridia > Peptostreptococcales > Anaerovoracaceae > Aminipila > Aminipila sp. Next base: position 145,136 of record NZ_DAMBYD010000002.1, read on the forward strand.
GGAGAAAAAGCATAAGTAGAGTTTCAAGACGAGATGTTGCGGTTTTGGAGTGAAAAATGGGCAAAAATCAGGCTAAAAAATGCCCGATTTTTGCCCTGATTTTTAAGGGAAAATATAGATGACATGCTTTTTTATAATAATAAAGGTAATTTTAATCTGCAATTGTGCAATGGAATGTTCGATTCTGTTTCATTGAAGCCTCTTTGTACTATCATTTCTGATAGTACATATCAAAAATGTGCATACTTGCAAAAATATCTCACTGTAATATAATAAGCACTAATCAGACTTGTCAGCATTACATCTGACAGAAAATAACATGACTGGGACATATGGATAGGGTCTTAGAAAACTTCAAGGTTCGAACTATCTACGATCCTCCTATGTTGACATGTTATTAAACACTGTGATTCACGCGAATAGACGGTAGAGTTCACAGCAGACCATTGACCTGATGGCAGAGAAACCTGATCTACGTATAACAGAGTGGCCAAGGTCGGGAATTGTTAAGTGTAAGGCTCTATCCATATGCCCCAGGCATTGGAACAATAAAAAATAAAAATGGGTAATTGCTTAAAATTTACACTTGACAAGAGGTCACTTCATAACAGGAGATATAATATCTACTTACAAGTGATTATGTTTCAGAAAAAAGAAGCTGCCAATAATGGTAGCACTGATTATTGGCGCTTCTTAATTTACTTTAATGGAATTGTTAGATAAAAAGTGCTTCCACCGCTATCGGTATCTTGAAAAGCGATTTTTCCATTCAGCATTTTTGATAATTCAACAGCTATGCTTAATCCCAACCCAAAGTTAGATTTATCTGTGCGTGATTTGTCGGCACAATAAAATCGGTCAAATATGAAAGGTCTGTCCTGTTCAGATATACCGTGACCGTGGTCAATAACATAAAGTGTGATGCTTTTCGTGGTTAAAGAAGTTTGAATTTGGATACTTGGACTATGATCGGAATGATGAATAGCGTTATCCATAAAAATATTCAAAATTTGCGTCATTCGTTCTGGATCAGAGTATAGTATAGGATAGGTGATGTTGCTAATATCTAAATCTAATGAGATGTTTTGTTTTACGCAAATTGGCTCATAGGTTTCATACAAAGAAATTAGTAAAGTATCAACATTTATTTCTTTTTTACTGATCGACCAAGTTTTGGCGTCAGAGGAAGCAAGAAACAGCATTTCATTTATAAGTTTTGACATACGCATACATTCTGTATCCATCGTAGTTACAGACTTTTGGAGTTCCATATCATAAAGGTATAATTTGCCTATTTTTTCAACATTGGCTAAAATTACAGCCAGAGGAGATTTCAGTTCGTGTGATGCAGAAGCAACAAATATTTTTTGGCTTTTCAAAACACTTTCTGTTGGTGCTAATGCTTTTTTCAACACCAAACGGCAAAGAAATATCACACATACGAGTGAAATTAACCAAACTGAAATGTAGAGAGGGACTTGTCTGCGTAGAAGTTCGGTTCCCGTTCTGGACTGGTATAGCATAACTAAATTGTATGCGTTGTTGTCTTTAGAGATAACAGTTGCAGGAACACCTAAGTAAATATCGTGATTTTGTCCCTTGATTTCGAAAGTTCCCTTCTGCTCAGTTATTGTCTGATTTGTTAAATTAACAGTACTCACTCTATTTGTTAGCTTGTTTAAGGAGCTTAGAAGAAAGTCAGTTGATGTTGGGAAGGGTAATGAACTTTGGTAGATAGTTTCGCCAGAGTTATTTTTTATTGCACAAAAAATGGAATATTCTTGTTCATAATCTTGTACCACTTCTTCAAAGTTATTTGAATTATTTTCGAGCTGATAGATAAGCAAGGTTGACATTCTTTGAAAGAATGCGCTGTCGTTTGTTTTTTCAATATTTATATGGTTGCTCAAAACGACACAAATAATAACTGAAATTATCAGTATAATTCCGAAAGTAAAAATGAAGTATAGTTTTAGGTATAGTTTATCAAGCATTCCTGTTCTCCAATTTATATCCTGCGCCATAGACAGTTTTTATTAAACAGCAACTATCCAGTTCTCTTATTCTTTTCCTAAGAAAAGATATGTAGTTATCTACATTACCCATTTCAACCTCCGAAGATGTACCCCAAATTTTCAAGACAAGGCATTCTCTGTTAAAAAGCATTTCGGGGTTTTGCATAAATACACTTAACAATTCAGCTTCTCTCGCGGTTAAAACCAAAGATTTTTTTGAAGTGGATAGAGTGCGATTTTCCTTGTCTAAAAGAAGGTCTGCGTATTCAAGTGTATCAAGGCTTTTGATTTCAGCAGGGCGTCTTGTTAATGCGCGTATTCTTGCAAGCAATTCCTCCATATGAAATGGCTTAACCAGATAATCATCAGCACCGCCGTCTAAGCCATCTATTCGATCATTCAATGCTGACATTCCTGTTGTGATAATCACAGGAATACTAATGCCTTTTTTTCGCATGGCCTGAATGATTGTCAATCCATCAATGATTGGCAGCATGCGGTCAACAATCGCTAAATCATAGGAGTAATCCATATTTAATGCGTAATACATACCTGTCTCCCCGTCATTGCAGCAGTCAACAAGGTATCCCCTGTTATCTAATTCTTTTTTTATCACACTGCAAAGATCTATATCATCTTCTAATAAAAGCAGCTTCATTACATCACATCCTTTATCCATATTTAAATTAGTATAACAAAAAATCCTCTAAAAATCTTGTAAAAATATTTGATGGTGGTATTGTATCATACAGGATTTTTAGAGAGCCTGCACTTTATAATAGTCTCATAATCAAATGAAAGGTGGAACACAAAGTATGAAAAAAAACAAATTTTTTATGGGATTGGCAGTAGCTTTATGCGTATTATCTTTTGCAGGTTGTGGAACAAGTGACAAAATATCGGATGATACAAATAATGCTTACAATATTAGCAATACTACCAATGCAAATGACTCAAATGCCCCTGTAGATGAAAGTAACGATAGCTTAGCAGATAATCAACCTGAAGGCGATGATGGAGATTCGCTGATAGACCTTTCTGCCATACAGGGCAGTGTGGTTGAATTTTCGGACGGTGCTTGCACCATTACGCCGGTAGAGACCTCTGATGACGGTGAAACGGCTGTGGCTGCTGCTCCTGGCAGTGAGAACACAGACAATAATGTTACGGTTCATTATCAGGATGACTGCATTTTCCAGATTGCTCAGATTAGCCAAGCAACAGGAAAAGCATCAATTTCAGATGCAGATATTTCTGACATAAAGAAAGAAACAAGTTTGATTCTTTATGGTGAGCGGAGTGATACCTATAACCTAAATGCCGACAGAGTAATTATTGCTCGGTATGAATAGGGGGCGAAAGCGTGGCGTTTTATGAACTTGCAATCAGATATTTAATGAGGAAGAAATCAAAAACGGTACTGTTGTTTTTGGTATTGGTTTTTATTGGGAGTATGCTTCTCAACATATCAATGATTTTGCGGGCAACAGAAAAATCAGAGGCATTGATACAGGAAAAAACAAAGGCAAAAATTATTATAGAGGTTACAAATGAAAAAGATAAAATTTCGGCAGATGAAATAAGGCAAGTTTCACTTTTGGAAGGAGTAGCTTTCATAAATCGTCAATCTAACAATTTTGCGTTTCCTGTTAGCAGTACTCCTGTTACCAACAGTGACTCTAAAGAAGAAGAAAACCTAAAAATTACAATATTTTCCTACGACGACTTGGAAAATGACAGTGCGTTTTTTGAACAGAGATATCGTCTGATTGAGGGGAGTTATATAAATAAGCATACGAAAAATGGTATTGTGATCAATTCGCTATTAGCAGAGCTAAATGGCTTAAGAGTAGGAGATACCATGGAATTGGAAACAGAGGATGGCATTTCTGTTTCGGCAAAAATTATAGGGCTTTTTATTTCTGGAAGCGAAAGAAAGCAGGAAGATACGACATTTTCTGTAAATCGTATCGAAAATCATATTTTTGTTGATAACACAACTTACTCCAAAATGTTCGAAAATAATGGTTATGTAAGAATATCGGTTTATGCAAAAAAACCAGAGGAACTTGATGATTTAGAAACAAAGTTAAGATCAATTTTTTCTGACAAAGTAGACATGACAACATCTGATACCTTGTTTCAACAGACAAAAGCACCTTTGGAGCAGATAATCAGAGTTGCTAATCTAATGTTGATATTAACTTTTGTTACAGGAACAATCGTGGTTACAATTTTATTATGTATGTGGATGCGTACACGAAAAAAAGAAGCAGCGATATATATTAGTATCGGGAAATCAAAGATAAGCATTTTGCTTCAGGTACTTTTAGAAGCATTTGGTGTTTTTGTTATTTCGGTTGCAGGTGCGTGTGGGATAGGAACAATTATGGCGAAATTCCTTAAAGGTGCACTCGTTAATACTCAAACTACAGATATGATAATGGATGTATCTCTGAAGCTATCTGATATTAGTTTACTTTTGGGGATAGGAAGTAATATTGTGTTGATAGCAGTTATTGTTTCTATTGTTCCAATACTGAAAGCAAATCCAAGAGAAACATTATCAAGAATGGAGGGATAAGACAATGAATGTTTTTCAAAGAGCAAGGCGTTCTGTTACACGAAAGCCTGTAAAAAGTATATTGCTGTTTCTGGTGGTATTTGTGATAAGTTTATTTTTGCTGTCTGGAATGGCAAGTAAGACGGCTAGTATCAATACACAAGATAAAACTAGACAAGCAATCGGAGCAGGTCTTTCGCTTGAAGCAAATGAAACAAACCGTCATAAACGAATAGAGAAAATATCAAAACAAATTGGTGAGGACAAGGAAGGAACGCTTGACGGTTTTTATCAAAAAAAGATTGATACCATTAATGGTGTGCAATGGCAGGTAGGGACAGATAATTCCTTTGAAACCTTAAAAATAGATGATATTGAAAAAATCGCTGTGGTTTCCGGAATATGTGACTATAATATCAGAACTGCTACAACTCCGGTAAATCCAGTGAATTTTTCCAGAATTGAAGATGAAGATATAGATCAAAGCACCGATATGCAAGGAGTTTGTTTAGTTGGTAATCGGGATATGCAAATGGACGCAAATGTTCTTTCTGGAAATGTGTCAGTGAAAGACGGGCGAATGGTAGGAAAAAATGATGTGGATGTCTGTGTGGTTTCTGAAGAATTAGTAGAACGCAATGGATTGCAGGTAGGAGATAAATTGCAATTTAATGATTATCACAACAGAGAAAATTCTACTGTATATGAAGCGGAAATCATTGGTATATACACAGTACAGCAGTATATGACTCCGTATATGTCAGGGGATACGTTTCGCTCTGAAAATGTAATATTTACAAACTTAAGATTTCCAGAAAAAGCAGAAGGAAGTGAAAATGAACCGTTATATGAAAAAGCCTATTTCAAGATTGAGGATGTTGATACGTATGATACGGTCAAGGAAAAGGTAAAAGAGGTAGATATTGATTGGGAAAGATATGACCTGATTGATAATAACGGGAATTATGATGCGATGTCGGCGAATTTTAACGACTTGGAACGCATTAGTGAAATTATGATAATGGTTATTGCTTTGGCAAGCTTTATTATTCTTTTCCTAGTATTTGTTTTTTGGCTAAAAAGCCGTGTTCAGGAAGTAGGGATATTTTTGGCAATAGGGATACCAAAGCTTCAAATAATAGAGCAAGTGCTATTAGAAGCTTTGATGATAGCTGTAGTTGCCGTGTCAATATCCTTTTTGATTGCTCCAACTGTGTCAAAATTGACTGCAAATTATCTGGTTGAACAGCAAGTGGCGCAGGAGAAAGAAGAAAAAGAACTAGATGCAGACAAGGTCGGGATTGATTTTCAGGAAACGGAGCAAGAGGTAACAGATATAACTGTTCATATGACGACACAGATGATGATGCTTGATGGAATCTGTATTTTGGTTTTGATAAGCCTTTCTGTTGTAATGGCTGGTACGTCAATTTTGAGAAGAAACCCGAAATACATACTAAGTGAAATGAGCTAAGGAGGAAAAAGAATGATATTAGAAGTGAAAAATATTGATTATGCGTATAAAACTAAAAAATCAAAAAAGGTATTAAATCAGGTATCAACGCAATTTGAAGAAGGAAAATTCTATACGATTGTAGGGGCAAGCGGAGCAGGAAAAACTACGTTACTGTCGCTGCTTGCAGGTCTTGATACACCAATGTGTGGAAGTATCCTTTATAACGGAGAGGATATACAAAAGCGGGGCTTGAATTATCATAGGAAACATAACGTGTCCATCGTATTTCAAAACTATAATCTCATTGATTATCTGACCACAGAAGAAAATGTAAAGCTTGGTGGGAGTAAAAGCCCGCAGAAGTTACTGTCCGAGGTAAATATTCCACATGAAGCGTGGACAAGAAATATACTGCAACTGTCGGGAGGACAACAGCAACGAGTTGCCATTGCAAGAGCTTTGGCCAGTGATGCGAAAGTACTTCTTGCCGATGAGCCAACAGGTAATCTTGATGAAAATACAGCAGACGAAATTATTGAACTGTTATGGCATACAGCTCATAAACTTGCAAAATGTGTGATTGTTGTAACCCATAGCAAGAAAATTGCAGATATAGCAGATGAGGTTATTCAGATAAAGGATGGCTTCATTGAGAGAAATAGTCAAATCCATAATTAGGTGTGTTGGATTTTGTAGGGAATTACCCACCGAATAAAAAGGCTGCGGAAGCGGCTGCACCTCCTATGCCTGTCAGCCATTCGATGTGCGGAAAGCATTCTTTATCATTTGGGAAGCATCGCGGAGGCTTGCAAATACAGTGGTGCAAAATAAAGATTTTGAGGCGTATTCACGACATCATTATTGTCTGCTCAAGGCATACGGAGTGTGGTTGTTTGTTGGAGAAGAAATAAGATGAATTGCAGTCTTACTATTACTAATCAATATGTTATAATAGTCATAAAGAAAATTGATGAGAATCATATAACTTTAGTTTTTTTAGATTTTCATGTCATGTAGTTTTGTAAGCGGAAGAAAAACAGGGCCACAGAAAATTTTGATTGAGCGGTAAACTTGTAAGTTTTATATTTTGGGGAGGTGGGTATCGATGAATAACGATTTGGGTTCTTTGAAATTTGATTTTTGCTTTTCATTGATCCTTGCTTTTATGGAGTGTGCAGTCGTTACTGCGCTGATTTGGGCTACCTTTAATGGATTTGGCGGAGTGACTATGGAGTATACAAAAAATGGAGAGGTCGCCATTACTGTGATGCTAACGGTACTCCCGTTGTTGCTGTTAATAGTTCTATCTTTTCGCTTAGTCAGACTGCACAAATGTAAATCGGATGCAAAAGGGTACGTTTTCGCAATTCTGTGTTATTTTTCGGGGATTTTAATTGGAATTATTGCCTTTCAATTTCCTTTAATATTCCCAAACTTAAAAAAGTCAATGACTTCATTGTTGATAGACGTTATAAGAGGTTTTGGCTGGGTTGAATATCCTATCGGATAAATATTCTATTTAAGAAAGTCAGAGATGATGAGCATTCACTCCTGTAGGCGAATTATAACAAAGCTGCAGGAAATTCATATAATCTAAACAGACCGATAAATAGAAATTTACAAAGAGAAAAGATAAGTAGGATCGGAGATATTGATTTCTGTTAAAAACTGCTAAGACTAAAATCCTAAGTACGCTGAGAATTTTATTGTTAGCAGCTTTTATCTTTACTAAATTAGACATCGAAAAATGAGAGTTGCAATGGTTATAATCAGTACTACTATTTTATAAAAACAAGGTTTGAGTGGTGGAATTATTGAAAATACACCCTGACGCCAAGGGGGTACCAGAGTCGTTGGTCATCAGATTACAGCCACAAGGCACGTTGAGACGGTAACACTGATCACAAAGAAGTAAAACAAATGAAGTGAGCAAGATGTACGTCTTATGCAAAGAAACCCCAGTGGTGAAGTGCAGGCAGATTTTTATTAATATAGATACTAAATAAAGAAGGATGGAAAATAAAATGGGTGATAAAAGTATTAAAAAGGAAACAAAGAAACCGAAGAAATCAGATAAAAAGCCTTCAGCTACCTTAGCTTCCTCAGTGATAAGACCGGTTGTGACTCAACCTGAATTAATTAAAAAGGAGAAAAAGCATAAGTAGAGTTTCAAGACGAGATGTTGCGGTTTTGGAGTGAAAAATGGGCAAAAATTAGGCTAAAAAATGCCCGATTTTTGCCCTGGTTTTTAGGGAAAAATATAGATGATATAGCGGCATTTCGAAAGGAAAATCAAACTATAATTATAAGATTAGAGCAGGAAAAAAAGTAAATGAAGGCAGATCCTTATTGACATATATTTATGATAGTGATATATTTGTATCTATAAGTGACAAATATATCACTATATGGAGGTTAACATATGTTTAGTAAAAAAAGTAGGTTTCTAGGTATGCTAGGATTTTTGGGATTTGTGGGGTTTCAGGCTTTCCGATATTTTGGTAGTGGAAATGTTAATGATTTAACTTACATCGGTTTCTTTGGATTCTTTGCATTTTTCTTTATTGCAAAAATAAGCGGCAACAGAACAGATGAAAGATATGTTGAAGATGTTAAAATAGCTAAAGCGTTTATGGGTAATCTTGCTTTTATCGAAATAACCATGTTGATGATATTAGGAGTTAAAGAGTCTCCAATTCGTGAGTATTTATTTATTCTTGTATCCGCGTGTTTTGCTTCCTTAATAATTTCATATGCAGTAAAACTTTATATACTGGAAGAGAGATAATAAGATGGCTGATTTTATTTGCAATATAAAGAAATACAGACAATTAAAAGAATTGACACAAGAACAATTGGCTGAAAAAGTTGGCGTTAGGCGAGAAACAATTATGCGGTTAGAAGCAGGAAAATATAATCCATCTCTAAAACTTGCTGTTGATATTTCAAGGGTTTTAGAGACACCTATTGAGGATTGCTTTAATTTTAACGGTTGCTGAGGCAATTAATAACTTGTACGCATTTGGCGGAAAAGGCGCATAAAAGATTGATTATATATAGATACAACAAAACTCACTAAATAAGGAGGACGCTATGAACTGGGAACCATGGACAGGCTGTTACAAAATTAGTGATGGTTGCACATATTGTTATTTTTATGGACCCCATGCAAAACGATATGGTCAAAACGTCATAGAAAAAACAGACAAATTTGATTGGCCTATAAGGATGAATGCAAAAGGCGAATACAACATTAAAGGTAACAAAATTCTTGCAACTTGTTTTGCAACTGACTTTTTTCTTCCTGAAGCAGACGAATGGCGTAAAGAAATATGGGCTATCATCAAGAAAAGAACAGATATAGAATTTTTGATTTTGACAAAGCGGATTGACCGCTTCCTTGTATCGCTTCCGTCAGATTGGGATACTGGATATGACAATGTGAATATTGGATGTACTGTCGAAAATCAAATATTAGCCGATTATAGGCTTCCATTATTTTTATCCTATCCGATAAAGCGGCGTTTTATTGCCTGCGCACCGCTATTAGAAGCGATAGATTTAACATCATATCTTCATGGAGTAGACCATGTTACAGTTGGTGGTGAAACGGGGCGAGAGGCTCGTGAATGTGATTATGATTGGGTACTTAATATCCGTGAACAATGCGTAAAAGCAAATGTAACATTTTGGTTCAAAAATACAGGCTCACTTTTTCTACGTGACGGAGTAGTGGAAAAAGTAAATCCATTTAAGCAAACCAGTATGGCAAAAGAGCTTGGTATAAATATTTCAGACGGAAAAAGGTTGTTTTGACAGGAACGGAATAGTATAAAACATTATTACCTATTTTGTTTAATTAATGTTCTGAACCAGTCCAATGAGTATTGGGCGCAGTGTACCTCATAATAAAGAACGGATGTATATTGTTGGGTTTAAAGGGTGAAAAGCTATCAAGATAAAGTGCCAAAACCAAAGTGAAATGGCGGATGCTACGTAGCGTTTCATTTATGACATAGAGCGTTTCTTGTGTGAAAATGAATGCTTAGGTATAGTAAAAGCACATCGAACAATTCGGTGAACAATTAGTTTTCATAGGAACAAGGAGGAACAAATTTATGACAATAGGAGAAAAAATTAAGGAAGCAAGAAAGAGTGCGGGACTTACACAGGAACAGATAGCTGAGAAACTGATGGTATCACGCCAAGCAATTACAAAGTGGGAATCAGATAAAGGAATTCCGGATGTTGATAATTTGAAGGCAATTTCAAGTTTACTAAATGTTAGTATAGATTATCTTCTTGATAATGGACAGAATATGTACACCCCAGTCATTAGAGAAGCAATTGATTTATCAAAGTATGAAAAGAATGCGAAAACACAGATTGTTATGGAAAAATATCCAGAGGCTGAGGTATGGTCGTTAATTGCCAAACCAAAGCTTACAAAGGGTGAAATAGTAATTGATAATGTATTGGGATTTATATTTGACGCACCATTTGGGATGCCGGAATTGGCTAATGAACTTAAAAATGTAAATAAATCTTTCTTTTTGGTAAATAAAGATAGTAAACAGTATTTTGTTATGGTAACAAATGAGTTTATTGAAAGTCGTGAAATGATAAAGCCTGTGACAGAGAAGAAGTTTGAAATAGGTAAGATGAAATTTACAAAGTGTAGCTATCCGGTGAAGGATAAGAATAGATAATTATATACACCAGTTTGTCTGTGAATCTTTGATATTTAAAATATTGAGCTTCATAAAAGAAGGGGGTTCACGTTATGGCTAAAAACGATAATATGCTGGCAATTCTGTGGATGCTGAATTCAGGCGTAAAAATGACTGCAAAACAAATATCCCAAAAATTAGAAATAAATATAAGGACAGTTTATCGGCATATTGATGCACTATGTGCCAGTGGAGTGCCTATAATATCCGCCCCAGGTCATAATGGCGGGTATAGCCTGCTGAATAATTTTATCAGATCACCTCTGCTATTTGATATGGAAGAAAAAAAGGCACTCCTTCATGCTGCTGTTTTTGCAAAAGAAGCTGGATACCCTTTGAGTGAGGCATTAGGCAATGCGACATCAAAGTTGAAAATGTATTCGAATAAGGAACAGGAAAGTATACTTAACCATCATTTAGCCGGAGTTGAAGTTATAAACCGCATGGTAAAACCTTCCATTAAGCCGATATTGGCGGAATTGGAGCAGGCTGTAGAAAAGGAATTCTCTGTAGAAATTGATTATCTCACAAACCGTGAAGAGCAACCAAAGAATAGGATAATAGACCCCTATGGAATGGTTTACTGGAACAACAAATGGTATACTGTTGCATTTTGCCACCTAAGGAATGAAATACGAAGCTTTCGGGTAGATCGGATTTTACTAATCAAGTGTACTCAAATAATATTTAAGCGTCCCGAAGCTTTTTCGACCCGTGAATTTTTTATGAAGAACCTGTTACCTGATTTAGTGGGTAAGGAGGGGTTAATCTCTTTAATTATCGAAGGCAGGTCAGAGGCGTTGGATGAACTATGCATGCATTGGTTTTTAGGGCATCATCTGAAAGAGCGAACATCTAATCAAGCCGTCTTTTTATTTGAGGAAAAATCAATTCATATTTATGTCCCTTATTTTCTCCTACCCTATGGTAAATCCATTCAAATAATCGAACCACAGAGTTTGAAAGAAAGACTTGTTGCTATTGCATCGGAGTTAATGGAATATTATCAACTTTAATAGCTTCACTGACAGCAGATGTCAGTGAAGTTATTTTATAATGAGGATAGTCACTGATTACCGATGGTCGGTATTTCTTGATGAATAAAATAGGGAGAAATTGCAAAATGAATAATACAGTATATCTTTATGTGTTTGACACAATGTCAGACTGGGAAATAGGTTACTTAACTGCCGAGCTGAACTCGGGAAGATATTATAAAAAGGGACTTGAACCATCAAGAATAGTAACTGTTGGAATTGAAAAGACGCCTGTAACAACAATGGGTGGATTGAAAATACTGCCTGACATCAAACTGGATGAGTGCAGTATTGAAAGCACAGATGCATTGATTTTACCTGGTGGAGATACATGGACAGAAACAATGCACCAACCCATCTTAAAAATCGTTGAGAGGTGTTTAAAGGAAGGTATATTGGTTGCAGCGATTTGTGGTGCTACAATGGGACTTGCTCAGACAGGATTGTTGAATTCACATTGGCATACAAGCAATGATCTGGAATACCTTAAAATGATCTGTCCCACTTACACGGGCGAAAAGTATTACAAAATGGAGCCTGCTGTAACTGATGGAAAATTGATCACCGCATCTGGAATAGCTCCGTTGGAATTTTCTGTACACGTCTTGAAATCTCTGGGTGTGTTTTCTTCACAAACATTAGATGCTTGGTATAGTCTTAATAAGACTCATGAATCCAAATATTTCTATGAGTTGATGAATTCAATCCAATAAAGAATCGGTTGCAAGTTTTGTTTCAGGTGATCGATATGGAAGTATATTGGATCCTTTTGGAGTAAGGTGGTCTATTATGACTAGGATTGAGGATTTGTCAGAAGAAGAAAGTAGTCGTTGGGTTGCTGAATGGGCCAAAAGCTTTAGTGGAGAATAAATGTAATAAATGTTTTAATAAAAAGTGTTAAAAGTGATAATTTGCTGAAATGATGTAATAGAAATGCTAGTGCCAAATAGTTGACGGAAATAGAAACTTCAAAATTTTGAGGTTGAAAAAGCAATCTTTTGAAAATATACCCTGCCGCCAAGGGGCTACCAGCTTCATGCGGCATCATTATCACCGCTACAAGGCACGTTGAAACTGTGATTCTGATGACACGTTGTGGTAGAAGCGAAAAATAAGGCACTTAACCACAAGATGTCGTGATTATTTGGGGAGTAATGAGCTGAAATCGAGCCGAAAAAGTGCCTTTCTTAGCCCTGCTTTTGAGGGCATTTTATAGATGACATAGGTGGAAACGAATTTTAAGAGTGTAAGGAAACAGAAAAATTCGCTTGTGTTTTTGAATTAAAATTTATATTTCCTATATGAGCCATCTGAAAATGATTTTGTCAGTCAGGTGGCTTATTTTAATATTTACATTCTAAATAATGAGACTATAATATATAATGATAATGGTACCATAAAGGAGAATTAACATGGATATTGCAAAACTACTATTAAACCCTGCAAGGCTTCGCATTGTTCAATACATTTTATCGCATGGTCAGGCTTCCGCAAGTGATGTCTGCACAGCTATGCAGGATATTCCTAAGGCAACAGTATACCGCCACACCAAGCTTTTGGAGGATCATGGAATATTAACGCTTGTTAGAGAAAACCGTGTACGAGGCGCTATGGAAAAAGTCTACATGGTAAATAAAAAAGCCATAACTCCAGATGCTCATTCCGCATCTCATTTGGCAATAGGATATTTTATTGAACTTATGCAAGAAGTACAGACCTATTTAGCGCAAGAGGATGCAGACGTGGCAAGAGATATGATTTTCTTCAACACCTGTATTCTCAATACTACCGACAGCGAATACAGGGAAATGCTTGAGAAAATATCGATCATTCTCAAGGAATACATGAATCTGTCGTCAAGCACAGAACGGAAGGCAAGAAAACTGTCTATGATTTCTACATTTAATCAAAAAGATGAGGAGAACTAAAATGAAGTTTCATGAATTTGGAGATAAAAAAAATCCACATATTATGCTGATACATGGTGGAGGTAACGCATGGTGGAATTATCTTCGCCAAGCAAGAGCATTGTCTGAACGGTATTATGTAATTCTTCCAACAATGGATGGACATGGAGAAGAATATGCGATTCCTTATGTATCTACGGAAGCTACAGTAGATAAACTTATGGATTACATTAACGAGAATTGTGATGGAAGACTTTTTGCACTTTGCGGCGTTTCTCTCGGTGGTCAGATTGTAATCGAGCTTTTATCCAGAAAACCGGATTTGGTAGAAAAAGCAATTATCGACGGCAGCGTATGTTATCCAACACCCAATATGGCTAAATTCTGTACTTTCACCTTTAAACTAACCTTTAAATTTATATTCAGTGAAAAAGCTTGTAAAAGGCAGCTTGCACTAATGCCCAAAATGCTTCCTGAAAAAATGCTTTACCCAAAAGAGATGCGAGATTATTATATTCAGGAGATGCCATTACTACCGAAGGAAACCATGGTTTCCGTATATCGTACATACATGTATTATCATCTTAAAGCAAGTTTGAGAGATACCAAAGCACAAGTGATGTATTGGTATGGTGAAAAGGAGATGAAATGTGTAAAAAAATCAGCACAACTTTTTCAATCCTACGTTCCTAATTGTGTAATATATAAAGCACAAGGCTATAACCACGGTTATCTTGCTCTCTATCTTCCGGATGAATGGCTGGAGATTGCTTGTAAATTTTTTGATAATTAAGCATTTAAATTTGAATACATAGATTGCCTCCAAGGTCCCACTAGGTTCAAGCAGCATCTTTTTTGACCGTTCAAGGCATGTTGAGTGTGTGGTTTTGATGACGAATTGTGGTCAAGATAGAACTTGCTGCTCGCTGTAAAACACTACAAGTGACCAAATACCCAGAAATAGAAATAATCCTTGAAAAATTTGGAGCCATATTCAAAAAACGTATCTAAAGCGATTAGGTTGAAATTGACTTTTTACATTGGGGTAGTATGCCTAATGAGAAAAACAAGTTTAACGATTTGAAGAAGGCCATGTTGCAACGTAATGTTCTAAATCACTTATTCAGCTAAAACTACGGTTTCAGGCTAATGTTCTGAATCGGCTTTGTGATGAGTTTGACGATTCCTTTATTACCGAAGACGACGCTGGAAATTATATTGTAGAGGTCGTGTCCGGGAAATTATAGCTGCAAAATTAAGACAAGCCTTAAAATTATATAATCCAATGATTTGAATATGACATACAGTTGTCTTATTATCTTGTTTATAATTAATGAGGAATGTGATGCGACATTTTTGATTATGAAGTCATGGGAGGTAGAAACGTGATAACAAATGATACTAGGTGGACAAAAGGGACTATACATAGATTCGCGGGCACGGACATTGCTGGTTATTATGGTGATGGAGACAAGGCAGAAACATCACAACTTAATGGGCCTGCAGGCTTGGCAGTTGACAAGTACGATAATGTTTTCGTTGCTGAACTGCACAATAGTGTTATTAGAAAGATTGATGTACGAACCGGAATAATAACAACTGTAGCAGGAAATTGTTCAAAGGGCTATATAGGCGATGGCGGTCTGGCAACAAATGCAAAACTAAATGGACCTTTGGGCGTATTTGTTGATGGCGGTGGTAATATTTTTATTGCAGATTCATTTAATCATAGAATCAGAAAAGTTGAAGCAGATACTGGAATAATTACCACCATAGCGGGAAATGGCACAGAGGGATATGCCGGAGACGGTTTTAATGCCTGCAATTCACAACTCAACTTCCCCGCAGGAGTTGTTGCCGATTCCAAAGGTAATGTATATTTTAATGATTTTAAAAATGACAGAGTAAGAAAAATTGCCACAGACGGGATAATTTCAACTTATGCTGGTACAGGTATTCCTGGATATAGCGGAGATTCTGGGCCAGCAGACAGGGCACAGATAAATCAAGTTTATGGGTTGGCAATTGACAAAGATGATAATGTATATCTTATGGACAGCGCTAATTTTGCTGTCAGAAAAGTTGATGCTGAGTCCGAATAATTACTACAGTAGTCGGAAAAGGCAAACAAGAGCCGGCAATTGAATTTGGCGTTGATGTTCCCCATGCGGTAGATGTTGACTTAAACGGTAATATACTTATTGGTGATACTGGTTCTTACAAAATTCACTTGGCAAATGTAAAAACAAATTTCGCTTATACAATTGATGGCACCGGTGAAAAAGGTTATTCGGGAGACAATGGTCTTGCACGGAATGCAAGTTTTGCTGTTCATGGATTAAGGATGGATTCAAGGAATAATTTGTATTTCGTGGATTTCATTAGCAATGTTATTCGATTGATCAGGTTTTAACTTGTGTTTTTGACGTTAGGTTATAAGCAAGGGGGCTGTTCATTTGCTTTCGTTCGAGAATGTGGAACAAGCTCATCGGTAATATACAAAAGGACTGTAGATATGTTTGCGCATACGGTGCATATAGAATCCGTTGTGCTTTTGAAAGTTGATAAGTAAAGAGCTTTGAGGATTTTATGGATTTTTTATATGAAGATTACCGAATTTTTAAACTTATATTGAAAGTTAGAGGAGACACATTATGAGAGATATAGAAAAACTGAATTTCAACGAATTGGAAAAAGAAGCAATTGAGTTTATTACAAAAAACAAGTTTATGGCCTTGTCCACATGTTTAGAAAATCATGCTACAGTCAGAATGGTGAGCATTATTAGTGAAGATTTGGACATCTATTTTATGACCTTAAAAACTACGGTTAAGTTCCAACAGCTTAAGAATAATTCTAGTATTACTTTTTGTATCGGGAATATGCAAGCTGAAGGTACAGCAGAAATAAGTTGTCACCCGTTGGAAGACACAGACTTTTTGGAAAGCTATAAAAGGTGTCATGAAAACACCTTCAAAATCTATGGACATTTACAAGATAGTATAATAATAAAAATAAAGCCTAAGTTTTTGTCATTTTGGAAATACGATGACGGATTGGGAGCATATAAGGATTGTCTGGATATTGTCAAGCAGGAAGCATTCAGGGAATTTTATAACAGTAAATTCATGAGCTAATATCATTTTGGAAATACTATACCTAAAATCATATGGACTATACTCGGATTATGATGAGTGAAATAAAAAGTGGGCAAACCAAGCCGTAATAGCAAGGCTTTCCCAATTTTTCATAGTAACTAATATTAGCTTTAGTAACGCTGAAATGAGTCGTAATAAGCGAATGTTTGTTAAATTCTAACTTCGCATTAGGTACAAATGTGTTGATAATTAGAATCATTTAACAAATCATCATTTGCAATTGTCTTTTTACGAGATCGCGATCAATCGCACTTGTGTAGTAGCTACTGCATAGGTGCATAGTCCCGTTTACGGTAAGTACACCGATGGTTTGAACTGTGGCAGGTGATGCCGGCGGAATAAATACTGCGTGTTGCATGGCTTTGCACTCAATGTTTCCCAAATTTGTAATGCTTATACTGTCTCGCTTTGCATATCCAAACATCTTTCCACCAACAAACTTTGCCGCTTTGCTATCAAAGTTACCCATCGATGCAATTGCTGCTGCATCGATTAAGGTTGGGTCCATATTCAGATAACAGGCAAGAATCAACATAGATTTTCTGTTCTTGTCCAGATGAAGTTTTACTTGGCAGTGCACTTTTTTTGCTAGTTTAAAAACATCATCGCTCTTATCTTTGCAAATAATACCTATAGCAGAAGCGTAATTACCCATAGATCCATCTTGGTAACAGGGTAATTTACTGCGAATATCCGCAGCAATGATGATTTTTTTTGTATTTGCTACTCTATACAACTTTGCCATTAGTAAATCATTTATTGAGATTGAATGTTCCTTGCAGAGCTTTCGTATATGATTAACACCGGTTTTATCCAGAACAGCGATTTCGTTGGCAATTGGGTTTTCATAAGCAAAACACCTTACGAAATTTGCATATTCAGTGAAAGAAACTCGGTGGTTTTCATTTTTCCACTGATTGTTGGCACGACGAACCATCCATTTGCTTATGCCTTTTAAATCACTATCTGGTGGCAAATCATCTATTCGCTGAATCAACTTTTCCTCAACAAAGGTCGGGTTTAATCCGCTTGCATACGAATTGGCAAACTCACAAGTAAGTGATAGCAAAGAGCGACCGTCACCCAACAAATGATGTGCTACAAAAAGCATCTGAAAACTCTCCTCATCTGGATATAGAAATACCTTCAGCAGACCGTTTTCAAAAACATTCCAGTCATTTTTTCCAATTTCCCCGTAGTCGTTCCAAATCGTAGAGGGAGAGTCCATCTCACAAACCTCAATTTGTGATTGATCGCTTACTGCATAATATAATCTTGTTTTATCTGTGTCACAGGCAATTACGCTACGTAAAAAAGGGTGTGCAGCCGCCAATAAATCCAAACTACAACACACTTTTCCCATATTGTATTTTTCATTCATCTGAACAAGAATGGAGAAATGCATATTAGGACACATAAAATGTGCTCGCTCAGACATAATATATTGCTTTTCCATAATAGTCTTCCTCCTTTTAGAAGATATTTTTTTTGATAGTGTATATAATTAGATAGATTAGCTTTAATTTTTTCTTAAAATTAAATATCATTTTTTGTTATTTTGATAGATACTATTGCACCTTTTGCATCAATTTGATTTTTAATTTCAAGGGTTCCGTGGTGAATATCCGCAATAGCTTTTGCAATACTTAAACCTAAACCATAGTGCTGATTCGCTCGTGAGATGTCTTCTGTAAAAAATTCTTGTGTTGCTTTTTTTAAACTTTCCTCTGAAAAGCCCATTCCTAAGTCGGCTATATCGAATGTAATGTAAGATTCATTTTCTGAAACGGTAAAGTAAATTTGATAATTTGTATCAGAATAGCGAACAGCATTATCAACAATATTGATAATTGCTCGTTTTAACAGTTCACTGTCTGCATACATCGTATCACATTTAACATTATTGTTTAGCTTAAACTCTATATTCTTAGTTTTACAAAGTGCTACTGCCTCAGTAGAAACATCATAAAGGAAATCTTTTAGAGAAACCATGCTTTTATCAATGTGTATGGAATTGTTATTCACAACACTCATCAGCAATTCCAAATATTTTTCAATGGTATCAGAGCCCGATTGAATGAATGAAATAAGATCTTTATTCTCTTTGGAAGAGTCACTTTCTGCTAATAATTCAGCATTACCTTTAATCACTGTCAATGGTGTTTTAATATCATGAGCCAATGCAGAAAGTTGTGATTTTTTTTGTTGTTCCTTGTCCCACTGCTCTTTTAGTGAGATAGATAACGCAACTTTTAATTTATCAATCGTATCCAGCACAGAATTAAATTCTAAAATTTTAGTAGGCGTCGTATCAAAATTCAAGTCTTGATTTCCTATTTTTTCGGCGGCTATAATAATTGAATTTAAATTTCGTTTTAATTTCTTACTAAATTTTGAAGCTGTGATAACTGCAAAAAAAATGATAAATCCAAAAAGAACAAGCAACATGAAAAGTTCAGGATAAGGAATCATTTTATGAAGTTTTGGATTACTGAAATGTGCAAGCATATCATATTTAATAATAATTATATTGCCGTTATGTTGTGATATTTCCTTGTAAAAATCATAGTATGATTTATTGCCACTTAACAAATATGATTTTGTTTTTTTTATATCATTTTTGGTCATATCGCTATTAATAATCTCACCATTTACGTTTATAACAACATAGCTGCAATGAGTTGGCAATACATTTTTATCAAAATGCTCAATTAAAGTTCCTTCTAATTGATTTAATTTTACATCCGTATAATTAGCTTGTAAAACAAAACCAGATTGAAAAGAAATAGATACAATTATAATGAATACCATTATTAAAACTATAATGGCAACTGAAAGTCCGATTAAATGCTCTAAAAATAGTCTATATATGGAAATTGTGGTTTTCTTTCTTATTTCCATTTATATCCCACCCCCCAAACTGTTTCAATGGGACAATCAATGATTTCATTGAATTTACTTCGAATATTTTTTATGTGTACACGAATGGAGGAAATATCACTTTCAGAGTGAAAACCGAATATTTTCTCCAATATATTTTCAAGTGAAAAAATCTGTCCTTTATTTCTTGCCAATAGCTCACAAATCTCATATTCACTTTTAGTTAAAAATATCAGCCTATTTTTAATGGTTACAGTCTTTTCTGACAAATCAAAAACACAATCATTTAAAATTAAACTTTGATGTCTGTCCCTATGTTCTCTGCGTATATGTGCATTGACTCTTGCTCTAAGTTCTGATACGCTAAAAGGCTTTTTGATATAATCATCACCACCCACAGATAACCCATCGATGACATCTTGTTCCATTGTTTTGGCTGTTAAAAATAATATTGGACAATCGATCATACTCCTGTAATCTCTACAAAAAGTTATGCCATCAAGCCTTGGCATCATAATATCCAAAAGAATTAAATCTGTATGTTTAAAATCATTTACTGCAACTTCCGTCGCAGAATTCTTTGTTATAACAAAATGTCCATCTCTTGTGAGTGCGGTTTCGATTAGCTTACAAATTGCAATATCATCATCAATAACAAGAATATTAGCCATAATATCTCCTAACTGTTAATCTTCAGATTTTCTGCCCTCCCATTTGTTAGATAATATAATAAGTGCTATCAGAAAAACAGAAGTCAAAATTAAAATAAATATCATACTTTGTATAATACCATTAAACTTTAAAAAATCAATATTCATTAAATTCGATACAAGTAATGTTTCGGAAAATCTTGCAGTGATTCCCCAAGGAAGAAAAGTCCAAATGCCATCTCCCAAGCCTGTTAAAAATAGTGCAGATAGCAGGCTGCCTATAATTCCTAAACCCAAACTGTAGCCTTTGCCCGCAAGAAAACTGATTATGTAGTGTAGTAAATATAAAGGTATAACACTAATTGACAAGAGAACAGCAGTTTTAATATAAAACAAAAGTTTAAAAGTTGTGTACCCTAATACGCTAAAACCAATTCCAAAACCAACTAACGCAAGTAATGACGAACAGAAGCCAAATAAAATTAGCCAGATTAGTTTCGTGATATGCGGAATATATTTTGGAGTCGCAGTGGATAAAAGCATTTGAAAACCCCCTGATTTTTGTTCGGATTCAGCTAAAATTGAAGTCATTATTCCAATTAAAACAGGAAAAGAAACACATAATATTTGTATATATGCAGACAGTTTATCTGATTCATTCCAAGGAGAAAAGGAATAATACCATACAAACAGTATCATTCCAACCACAGGTACAATGAAATGAATCAGCAATAAGGGAGAATGACATAATTTATATAAATCTGATTTTAAATTGTTATAAAAACACATTTACTTTACCTCCCTATGATTAAACCACAATGTAGTGATAAGAGAGAAAATAAAAAACAATGCCACTGTTATCATAATACCGATAAAAATAACAGAGGTGTCACCTAAATGATTCCCTGCTTCAAGTGGTAAGCCATTTGGTAAAACTTTAATAATAGGACACATTAATCTTGCGGGAATTGCAAATGGAACATACCACAATCTTGTTGCAGCAAAAAAAATACCAAATCCCATATTGCAAAACAAACTTATCATAATTGAGAAAAAAGAACCCATTTTCTCACTGATAAACATAAATAAAGGTATTTGCCATGCAAAAGTTAAAAATAAAACAAAACTTGCTATGAAGCTACTAAGAAATGGTATTGATACACCAAGTGTTGTTCCAACTGTTGATAGAACGATAAAAAAGATTAAATTTGTCATAAGTAACAAAATAGTGTTCATTACAAGCTGTGAACTCCACAGATTTTTTTTGTTAGTTGAAACAGCAAATAATCCATGACGATTATGTTTTTTCTCTGCGGACACAGTAAATGATACAATCATAGAAAGTGTACCCGGTAAGATCATTGTATACCACCAGTTAAATGCACCTTCCATAAAGAAACGCCCACCCATAAGAATAATTACAAGAGCCACTGCAATAAATGGACTTAACCAAAGTAATTTTAGATTAAAACGATGCTTTTGTTTTAGAAATTCAGATTTTAAATAATTAACCATTATAAGCACCTGACTTTCTTACCACTTCCATAAAAAGGCTTTCCAAATCCTCGTTTTTATGGATTGAATCTTCATACCAAAGCATTCCGTTAGCTATAATACCAATATCATCTGCTATTTGCTCCACCTCAGACAATATATGGCTTGATAAAATAACGGTTATGCCTTTTTGTGGAAATGACAAAATAAGTTCTCTTAAATCCTGTATGCCAATAGGGTCAAGTCCATTTGTTGGTTCATCAAGGATCAACAGTGTTGGGTTGTTTAAAAGGGCTATAGCAATACCCAGTCTCTGCTTCATACCCATTGAAAATTGCCCTGCTTTTTTCTTACCTGTATTTGTAAGTTCTACAATTTCAAGAACTTCTTTTATTCTGCTGTTTGGCAGATTATATAGTAATGCTCTAACTTTAAGATTTTCAAATGCTGTTAAATTTTCATAAATAGGTGGAGATTCAATTAAAGCACCAATATTTACTAAATCTTTTCTATTCCAGTGTTTACCGTTAAAATAAATTTCACCCGATGACGGATTTATCATACCTGTTATCATTTTAAGTAATGTAGATTTACCTGCACCATTAGGGCCAAGCAAACCATAAATACTGTTTTTTCTAACGGTAATTGAAATATTATCATTCGCTTTTTGTCTCTTGAATTTTTTGCATAAATCTTTTGTAGTTAATATGTTTTCCATATAAAAATCCCCTTTTCTTTCTGATAATGCAAGAATAAAAGATATTTATAAAGAAAGTATAAAGATTTTAAAAGTTTCATTTCAAAAACCCAAATAGCATGTCCAGATGAACCTGGTTATAATCACCGTACTGCAAATACGAGCAGCACAGCCATACCTAATACAATTCGATACCAACCAAATGATTTGAAATCATGCTTTTTAATATAACCCATTAGGAATTTTATCACTAACACAGATACCGCAAATGCTACTACCATACCTATTACTAAGATGAGCAATTCTGCGCTTGTAAAGGAAATCCCAAACTTGATTATTTTAATAACACTTAAACCGAACATAACAGGAACGGCAAGGAAAAACGTAAATTCCGCTGCCGCGACTCTTGATACGCCAATCAACAGCGCACCTATAATCGTGGCACCTGAACGAGAAGTACCGGGAATAATGGAAAGCACCTGAAATAATCCAATTAAAAAGGCTGCATGATAGGTGATATCTTCTAATTTAAGAGTAGTTGGCAACCGCTTTTTATTTCGTATTTCAATTACAATAAAAGCAATACCATAGAAAATAAGGGCTGCCGCAATTACTATTGGAGTATGCAAATGAGCTTCAATATAATCGTCAAACAAGATAGTTATGACTGCTCCCGGAATACAAGCAACAACGACCTTCAACCAAAGAGTAAACGTGTCTCTTTTGAAAATAGGTTGTATTTTATCCCTAAACTGGAACGGAAACATTTTCTTCCAAAACATGATGACAACAGCAAGGATTGCACCAAGTTGAATGATAACAAAAAACATTTCCTTAAATGCTCCGCTCATATTAAGCGTGATAAACTTGTCCACAAGAAGCATATGCCCAGTGCTGCTGATGGGCAGCCACTCGGTAATCCCCTCTACAATGCCAAGAAAAACAACTTTCAAAATCTCTATAAAATTAAGTGTCATTACTTTAAATCCTCCTTTTTAAAATGATATAAGGTCATAAACAAACGACTGCAATCTCATTATCATATGCGAATACAGCAAAAGCCAAGAAACCTACCGTCACAATCAAAAAAAACTCCGACACTTATGGTGTCAGAGCCTATTTTCAAGGGATTTATGGTAATTTTTATTTTGTTCTGCTTTGCTGTAGCAATAAAAATATCTTCACTGCAAAAAACAAGAATAGCAGTATTGTTGCATAAGGTTCTCTTGCCGCTGCATATAAACAGATTGCTATGGCGCCTGTTGCGATAGAAACTTTCGAGGTAATGCTATACAATGACTCTTTATCGAAGCAAATAAAAGCAAGTCTGGCAATTCCAAGTCCAATTATAAATAAAAAAATAGTCCAATGTATTCCAATATCTATATTTGGCATATGAGTATTTGATAGAAGATTTACATGGTAAACATGGCTGCCTTGAGGTTCTCCATAGATTGGTAATACAATAAATGCAATCGCTAATACATCTAGGATTCCGCTGATATAGCCATATATTTTTTTGATGTTGGAACGGTTTTCTGTTTGGGCAATACTTATTAGTTTCTCTCCCGACAGAAGTTCATCTATCGAAACAGAAAAGACTTTTGAAATACTTTTGAGGGATTCAATATTGGGGTAGCCTTTGCCACTTTCCCATTTTGAAATTGCAGTTCTTGATACATATATTTGCTCCGCAAGCTGTTCTTGCGTTAAATTTTTTTGTGCTCTAAGTTGTTGTAGCTTTTCATTAAATTCCATGATTGTCCTTCCGTATGTTTTTTACTTTGATACGTCCATCAACAGGCTTTTTTACAAAATAATTACACCAATTATATACAGAATGACGAATAATATCAAGTGTAGCTCTATGCAAATGTTGCCTAGGGGGAGTTTTACTTGACAAGTCCATAGACAGGTTTATAATTCAAGCGTGGAGTTTACACGGACTTGTAAATACCTCTATCATACTGAAGCTGAAAAACTAAAACAAAAAATTTAGGAGGCCGTCATGAAATGCAACCCCTTTCTCAAGAAGACCCTTTACATTATGCTCTTATCCATATTTCTGTTTGGGCTAAATGCCTGTGGACAAAACAGCACCAATACTCCAGCTGCAAATGATGATGCACTTGAAGCATATGACAATTTCTTAGCAGGAAGTATAAACGCACAAGACTTAAAACATGAGATAAGTGATGGAGTCGTTACAATTAAAGATATTTCTTTGGAGCCAGATTTAAAAACGTATTATGCTATATTTGATATGAACGGGGATGGAATACCGGAACTTCATCTGCGCCCTATCGTGGGTGGCAGTTACGCTGTTTTTACATATCTTGATGGTCAAGTAGTTTTATGGCATGATGGTCCTGATTATGAATCTCCGCTAAACAATGAAGCAATCTTATACGAACGGGATGGTGCAGCACCGACTCACATAAATTATTATTATTTAGTTTTGGACTCCGATGGAAATGAAATCTCAAAAGTGTATTTCTCAAAATATCACAGCGTCGATGAAAGGGGTCTGACTGAAAGTACTGATTATGATGTATTTAGGTTTGAAGATAAAGAAGTTTCTGAAGATGAATGGAATTCACTGACCAGTAAATATCTTAGCAATTCATCTGACTTAATCAGATGGAGTGAATTATAAGCAAATTCATGAACGGTTATTCTGACAATATGAAAAACTTTACCCTAGAAAGCCGTGGAACGCTTGTTCTTAATGTGCTGTTGTGCTAAAATATGTGTAGTAATTTCGTTGAAGGAGGGTACCCATGAATACTGATTTTGTAAATTTAACAACAGAAAACCTTGCGGGTGAGCATTTATGCTGCATTATCCGCAGTAAAAAGCCTCATCCAGGTGTTGAAGCAAAGCGGCAATGGCTTTCTGACCGGCTAAAGGAAGGTCATGTCTTTAGAAAGTTGAATGTAAAAGGTTGCGTTTTTATTGAATATGCGCCTTTGGAAAAAGCATGGGTTCCAATAGTTGGTGACAACTATTATTATGTGTATTGCGTATGGGTTTCTGGGGCTCCTAAAGGTAATGGATATGGAAGGGCACTGATGGAATATTGTTTAGCCGATGCAAAAGAAAAGGGGAAATCCGGGGTTTGCATGCTTGGAGCAAAAAAACAAAAATCCTGGCTTTCTGACCAATTATTTGCGAAGAAGTTTGGCTTTGAGGCTGTTGATACTACTGATAATGGATATGAATTGCTTGCACTTTCTTTTGATGGAACAACGCCAAAGTTCGCACAGAATGTTAAAAACCAACAAATTGAAAGCAAAGAGCTAACAATTTATTATGATATGCAATGCCCCTATGTCTATCAAAACATTGAGATGATAAAACAGTATTGTGAAATGAATGACGTTCCTGTATCTTTAATTCAAGTGGATACGCTACAAAAAGCAAAGGAATTGCCATGTGTTTTCAATAACTGGGGTGTGTTTTATAAAGGAAATTTTCAGACAGTGAATTTGTTAGATGTCGCCTATTTAAAGAGAATACTGAAAAAATGAAAATTGATATAATGAAAATCCAGAGGCATCCGAAGTAAAATTCCCATGGCTCTGTTTTCATATAACACCAAAAACAAGTAAATGAATTTCCCATAGGTAATAAAAAATTAATGGCTGTGTTTTTCGTAACTGAAAAACACAGCCGCTTTTTTGTTGCCCAGAATCAGGCAGAGAAAGGAAAGACTGATTAAAATGACATAAACGATGTTTTGGATATCTTAGTGGTTTTCAGCTCCTGAATTGCACGGTAAATAGCCGATATGCCAAGATGTATCTGTGGTTCATCGGTTTTTCCCAGACTGACTCGGAAAAGGTTAGAGCGTTTATAGCTGGGAATAAAACAGGCTTCTGCGTTCAATAGGTGGACGTTATCCAGCGCGAGACGTGGAACCAATCTGTCTGCAGCAAAATCGCTATTTGTTGTAAAAGAAGCGAAAAAACCAGTTTCCGGAATCCTCCAGGTAATGTCACAATCAGCGTTCTGTGCAGCCACAGTTCTTAAACATTTCATTCGATCTCGAAAGATTTTTTCAAGGTTCTTTCGATGATTAGCATACATACCACTGGTTATAAATATTTCAAGGGCCGCTTGCGACAGTGCTGAACTGGTAAGATCGGTCCATTTTTTGTACTCCACGAATGGATTAAGAAGTTCTTGGGGTAATATAGCCGTGGCAAGGCGTAATCCTGGTAAAAATGTTTTAGAATAGCTTTTGATATAAATAACTTTGTCGGTGCGGCTAAAAGCATACAAGGGATCAGCCTTGTGGTCATTATCCAAGTCGGCAAGATAGTCGTCTTCAACAATATAAACATCATATTTTTCAGCAAGTGCGACTATCTCTTTTTTATCTGAATTGGTGTAAGAGAACCCAGTTGGATTTTGAAAGCGGGGCATGGTATAAAAAAATTTAATGTTGCCGTTACAAAAAATTCGCTCCAAAGCATCTTTATCAAGGCCATTTTCCTTTCGCTCGATGCCCAGGACGGAATGGCCGCTTAATTCGAGGGATTTGATAATGCCATAATAGGTGGGTTGTTCAACGAGAATATTGGTTTTTCCATTGGGAAAAGACATGGAACTCAAAATGGAGATGGCTTGTTGAGAGCCAGTCGTAATGACGATTTTTTGCCAGTCTGTGAAAATCTGATAGTCTTGAAGCTGTTTTGCCATCGTTTTTCTTGGTCGTTCCATTCCTTGTGGATCGCAATAAGAAAATAGTTCTTCCTTATAAAGGCTAATCGCTTGGTTAATGCAATGCTGAAATTCTTTATATGGCAGTATATCACTGCCCGGGGCAACGGATGCAAAGTCGATGATTTCTTGGGACAAATCCAAGGGCTGAAGGTGATTCTCCACGAGATAATAGCCACTACCAGAAACAGGATAAATTATGTGGCTCCGCTCCAATTCGCCATATGCTTTTACAACCGTGCTTGTACTGCAATGGAAGGCTTGGGCTATGGCCCTGATGGGAGGCAGTCGGTTACCGGGCTTAATCTGATTGTTGGTGATTTGGGTCTGCAGATACTGTATGATCTCATAGTACTTAGTCAATAGTAATACCTCCTTTAATTGTACTACTACAATTTAGAGTTTATTTGATTGACTGCTAAATGTGTAGTATATATACTGACATTGTACTACTAATGACGGAGAGTGTGCAACCCCGTTCGTAAATAATGTTACCCTGGGCCCGGCTGCCAAAATCGTCAAATAGTCGTAAGAAGACTTATAGGAGGAATAACTTAATGAAAATTTTTTATCAACAATATAAAACGGGAGCACATCCTTTATTTAATAATACATTAGCTAATCTTGCTATGCTTGCCGTAGCTATCCTATGGGGAGTATCATTTAGTATTAATAAAATTGTGCTAAGTGAAGTTCCTCCAATCACATTGACGCTGATTCGGTTTTTAATTGCAACGGCGATACTGTTTCCTATTTTAAAAAAAGTCGATCCCTCATCTAAACTACAAAAATCAGATTTTCCCAAAATGGCATTGTCTGGTTTTCTGGGGATCACCCTATATTATTATTTGCAAAATGCTGGGGTTGCACTAACCACTGCATCAAATGCTTCGCTCATCGCTTCCGTGACTCCTATCCTTGCAATAACTATGGATGTCATAATATATAGAACCAAAATTTCAGTTGCTCAAGTACTAGGAATAGGCTGTGCTACAATAGGTGCCTATTTGGCTGTTACAGCAAACAGGCAGATAGATTTAAGTTCTGCAACTTTTAAAGGAAATCTAATCATGGTTGCTGCAATGTTCTCATGGGCACTATATACTTTGCTTAATAAATCACTACAAGGTAAATACTCTGGAGTATTTTTAATTACCTATCAAATGTTATTTGGAACATTATTTTTGACTTTAATGTCTTTCGCCGAGTATGATCAGTGGCGAGTATTCTCACTAAAAGCTTTTGGCTATATTATTTTCTTGGCGTTTTTTTCTTCTGCTCTTTGTTTTTTTCTCTATGGTTATGCTTTGAAAAAACTAGATGTTGTAATAACGACGCTTTATTTAAATCTTGTTCCAATAGTAGGGGTTTTCAGTGGATGGTGCATTTTAGGCGAAATAATTCTGCCAGTACAATTTTGGGGAGGGGTAATAATTATTTTAGGTATAGTAGTAATAAATTGGGATAAATTTACTATGCCCTCTAATCGAGTGGGACAATAGTTCTCCAGTGAGTGATAATACTTGATATAAAGTTTAAAGCACAAGCATACTTGGCAAGCCATGGTCAGAATTGTGTTTGGATAAAAATAAGAAAAAGAAAGGGGATGAGAAAAATGCCTGTAATTATGGTTGAGGGTATTCCACTTAGTGCAGATCAAAAGAGGGAACTGGTAGCTATTTTAACTAAGTCGGCAAGTAGTATTATGAATGTTTCAGAACAAGCTTTTCAAGTTTATATTAAAGAAAACAGCAGAGATAACATTGGCGTAGGTGGAATATTAGTATCTGAAAGAAACAAATAAGTTGGATAGTGGGGCATATTACAAAAACTATTTTAAACTGCCCTGCTGTCTGGCAGGGGCTTTTATATACTCATAGATTCTTGATGACTTACTGAATGGTGGGTGATATAATATTATAAAAATTGAAACTGTAATCAAGTTTTCAGATATGAAAGACGATATAATATATAGGCAGGGAGTGAACAGGATTGTCTGTTAAAACAATTGAAAATATGGTAAATTGGATTGAGGAAAATTTAGAAGAATGTCCAACATTAGAAGAAATGTCCGATTTCGTAGGGTATTCACCTTGTTATTGCTCTACTAAGTTCCATGAATATGTTGGTGTTTCATTCAAAGATTATATTCAGAAGCGTCAGCTAAGTATGGCAGCGATGGCGTTACAGAAAACGAAGTATCGAATTATTGATATTGCTATACAATATGGGTTTTCATCACATGAAGCATTTACAAGGGCTTTTGTGCGTGCTTATGGTTATACACCCTTTCAATACCGTAAATTGTTGCCGGAAATCTTAACATTTGATAAAGCTCAAATAGATATTTGAACACTCCTCAGTAAATATAAGGAGTGTTTTTTATAATGTTAAAAAAAATTGGACGAAATGATTTATGTTGGTGTGGGAGTGGGATCAAGTATAAAAAATGTCATGAGTCTTTTGACGAAAAGTTATCATGGTACAAAACCCAAGGTTGTATTATTCCGCCCAGAAAAATCATAAAAAATCCAGAACAAATTATCGGGCTTAGAGAAAGTGGAAAAATCAATATAGCAGTTTTAGATTACATATCTGAACAGCTACATATAGGAATGACAACAGAACAAATTGATCTTTTGATTTATGAAAAAACGAAGGCTTTGGGTGGAATTCCAGCAACACTAAATTATGAAGGTTTCCCTAAAAGCACATGTACATCAATCAATGATCAAGTATGCCATGGCATACCATCAAACGATGTTTCGCTGAAAGATGGAGATATTATAAACATTGATGTTTCTACAATATACAATGGATTTTTTTCGGATTCGTCAAGAATGTTTTGCATCGGAAATGTAAATCATGAAAAAAAGAAACTGGTGGATGTGGTTAAGGAATGCATTGAATTAGGATTAGCACAAATAAAGCCGTGGGGTTTTTTAGGTGATATGGGGCAAGCCGTGCATGAACATGCTAGGAGTAATGGATATACGGTTGTACAGGAAATAGGCGGACACGGTATTGGCTTGGAATTTCATGAGGAACCGTGGGTGAGCCATGTTTCTAAAAAAGGAACAGAAATGCTCTTAGTCCCAGGTATGGTATTTACAATTGAACCAATGGTGAACATGGGAACTGATGAAATTTTTGTAGATGATAATGATGGGTGGACAGTTTATACGGCAGATGGAATGCCGTCAGCCCAATGGGAAGTTATGGTTTTAGTTACTAATGATGGCTATGAGATATTAGCCTATTAACACCACCAAATCAGGAATATAAGAATATAAAATAGAGAACAACAGAATAAAGAAAATAGTCTTATGGGTGATTAAACGGTCACTCTTTTCTTTTACCCAAAAGTCAGAAATGATTCTGTAATGTATATCTTTAAGCCCTTATACTTCCAAAAACGATATTTTTGCAGATTTATATAATAGATGTAAATAGTTATACCAAATGTTGTGAAAAAACATATACTATTGTGATAGTGTTTTAAAAAGAGTTCTATCAATTATTTAAGAGCGGAGGCTTTATTTCATTTATGAAAGATATCAAATTAACTTACCAAGATGCCCTTACTGAAGATATTGATTTAAGTTCCTTGGCAGTCTCTGAGGAACCGACTGAAAAGAACTTTATAGTCAACTCGCAGGATGATTCATTCGTTGCAATTTCAAAGCCCAATCTTGCTTATTTATCTACAACTTCAAAAATCCGTTTTAGCGATATTCCTAACGGTGCCGTTGTTAACTCAATAACTGATGGTTTTCAGACTATAGAATTTAGTTCCGGAATGCGGAAGATTTCGTCAATGGGAATTAATAACTGGGGGGTTCCTCCGTTTACGGAAGATCCTACGCCAGAAACATTGATCTCTGGTTTTTCTGCAACTTCAATGACATGGGAGTTGTCACGACAATCAAAGGTTTTTGGTTTTGAATTGATGCCTAATTTATTTGGAACCTACACCTATCGGGTTGAATTCTTTACGGGGCCAGCTCTTGTGGGAAGTA
The DNA here is from genome assembly GCF_032051575.1 of Aminipila sp. Taxonomy (NCBI): domain Bacteria; kingdom Bacillati; phylum Bacillota; class Clostridia; order Peptostreptococcales; family Anaerovoracaceae; genus Aminipila; species Aminipila sp. The sequence continues at coordinate 176,467 of NZ_DAMBYD010000002.1, forward strand.
TCACTCGTACAATAACAGTGCCAGGTCCACCAATTGGTCCAGCAACACAAGGAGCCCGTTTATTCGCAGCAATTACAGATGGCCCTGGGTTTGATCGTATCGTAATTACGAGCCTAAGTGGTAATACTCTTGGGTTTCTTGTTGCCCAAGTGCGTTACCAAAGTTGCGTAACGTTATGTAACGTAATCACTAAGGATATAGTAACAAAAGGAACAAAAATTCCTGTAACATGCTGCAGCAACATTCCTGGATATGAAGTGATATGTGTTTCCAATGAGATAAAGGCCAAGATTATATCAACCTGTTGTGACATTCATGAAGACTTTATCTGTCCGACTTACGGACCTATTGCAGGAGTTAAGACAGCAGACGTAAAAATCTTTGCTGAGCTACAAATCCCAGTGACTATTCGAGCGAATGGTTGCACACCTATCACAACGCCATTTACTTGTGTTGAATGTGTTGTCTTCTCTATCGATAATGTGTTTATTTCAAGTGAAATTAAGAATTGTGAAGTAATTTCTGTAACGGATGTTGTAGGGACCGACTTTAGAATTATTCCTACTGCTCCGGGAACACCACATTGTTGCGTTGAAGGCTTTGCTTCCATTACTGCAAAAGTATCTGGATGTGTAATGACCAACAGTATTGAAGTAATTAAGTGCCCTTAATATGTAGTATTTTAAAAGGCCAGTTTGGGATAAATAGCAGACCCGCCTTAATAAAATGATTTTTTGTATAAGAAAAACAACCTTCAAATGCACTAAAACCAACGATTTGAAGGTTGTTTTATTGTAAGCCTAAATTTCAGGCAAAGATTTCACTGCCATCACCGTATTAGCTTTCTTTGTAATGGTTACAGTCATACTTTTTCCATCCCAGTTTACCTCTGCTCCTGATTCTTCTGAGATTGACCTGGCTGGATAAAGTTGGGGAGCTGAAAGAGGTGCTTTAACAAGATCGTATGTCTTAATAGATTTGTCTAATTCAGACTTCTCCATAAGCTTACCATCTAAAACAACAGCTGAAATAAGAGTTGTATTTTTAATATTGGCTAAAGGATTGGCTTTAAGTACAACTAAATCTGCCAGTTTTCCTTCTTCCACTGAACCAAGCTCTTTTTCTCTCTCCAGGTACTTGGCAGGATTTATTGTAGCTGCTTGCAGTGCCTGCAAAGGAGTAAGACCTGCTTTCACCAGCAGCTCCAATTCATCGTGTAGTGAAATCCCAAAAATCATATTAGGCACTCCAAATACAGAATCAGTGCCTGCTAGAAGAGGGACTCCTGCGGCATTCATTCTGCCTGTAAGCTTCACACAGTTCAGACTATATGTACTATACATTTCTTGAGATTTCTTTATTTCTTCGATTATTTGAATCCATTGTTTCTGATACTGGGTAGGCACATATTTCGCCCTTAAATCAATGTTTTTACAAGATGGATTTTTTAAAGCAACCAATGTAGGTACCTGCCATGTTTTATTTTTTATAAAGGTTTGAAACAGCTTCTCTGCACGTTGAGGGTCGTACATAATAAAAGCTTTGTTTTGTGCCTCTATTAAAGAATTAAATTCTTCCAATTTAGGATCTCCCAACAGCTCTTTTTCAATACTTGAAGTTGCAATAAACAAGCCAACCAGATGCTCCATACTTTTCATTCCCATTTCAGAAGCCTCTAAGGCTGTGACCTGGTTTGGTAAATGTCCTACAACGGGAAGCTTATAATTTTTGGCTTCATCAAACACAGCCTTTGTAAGCCTTTCTGGTAAGTTTGAATAAATCTTTATGTGGTCCGCCCCTTTATCAGCCATTTTACGCACAGCATTACGCGCTTCTTCTTCAGTATTTAAACTAAGCATATGGGGGGGAATACCATTTCCAGGGAGTTTGTTTAATGTCTGCCCAGCATATGCAATCCTTGGTGCAGGAGTACCATTTTTTATAGCTTTATTCCATAACTCAATATTTTCCAACGTTGCTCCCATATCTCTGACGCCTGTAACACCGTTGCCCAACAATAATGGAAAGGCATGTTCATGTTCAGAATTTTGAGTACTCAAATGGACATGCATATCCCACAAACCAGGAATGATATATTGACCTGTGGCATCATAGGATTGTGCTTTGTCAGGTATAATTACTTTGTCGCTCTCCTCAATTTTAGTAATCTTATTATTAGTGACAACTATGGATTGGTTGGGTTTCAATTTACCAGAATGTACATCAACAATGGTTGCATTTTTGATAACTAATGTCTGCCCAGCTTGTTTTTTTGGCTCCATACTCGCAGACACCGGACCGGTATTGGCTAATAATGTAAAACATAATACAAATACCATCAATAATACTGAATCTTTCCTTTGATGTGAACTTACTCTTTTCATTTACTTTACTCCTCTAAATTATTATGAACTTGATAATTTTATTGTACATACCAAAGCTTACTCTTTATTTAACAAAACCTTACAAAATCCTTACGCTTAGTACTCAATAATTCTGTAGAAACATAGGGACAGTTCTATCGCTTCCATATAAAGTTTAATACAAAATCGTTAACATACAGGATGTTTACAGCAAAAGAGAATGCTGCAACCCCTTTTGCTGTTGATTTTTTCATGTTGCATGAGCCAATAAGATTTACGTTTTTAGTAAAATGTGGTATTATTGTTCAAAATACGGGGTTATAAAAGAGTATACCAATTTAAAAAATTAATTTAATTAAGAAAGGAAAACGTGAGAATATGTTAAGTAATTTCCCTGAACCAATATTGAATCTCCCTGAAGCAGATATTCCGATTAAGGGTATAAAAGCCTATCTTTCCCAGGCAGAAAATCATCAGATTATTTTTATGGAGTTTTCAGAAGATGTTGATTTGCCAGAACATGACCATGAAAGTCAATGGGGAATCGTTCTTGAAGGAAAAATAGAATTAGTGATTGATGGGGTAAATTATACTTATGCAAAAGGAGATCGATATTTTATCCCAAAAGGTGTAAAACATTCCGGGAAAATATTTGCTGGATATGCAGACATTACTTATTTTAATCAAAAAGATAGATATAGAGTAAAATAGAAAAGACAAGGATTAAGAAAAAATCTGCCAAGGAACTATCAGGTGTCGATGACATATTATTGAGGCATTTGATTGAGGCATTTGAACCAAACAAGATGTTGTGGTTTTATTCTCTTGATTTGGGAGAAAATTTATAGATACGAGGTGCGATAAATGGCGGATATTTTAATCATTGATGATGATAAAGAATTATGTGTTTTGTTAAAACAATGTTTACAAAACGACGGATATAATGTCCATGTTTTACATAATGGAAATGGGGTTTCAGAATTATTAAAGGGTATTGATTTAGTGATTTTGGATGTTATGCTGCCCGGAGAAAACGGCTTTGATGTTTTGAAAAGAATAAGAAATATATCAGACATTCCTGTTTTAATGCTATCTGCCAAAAGCAGTGAAATGGATAAGGTAATTGGGCTTAGAACTGGAGCAGATGATTATCTTACAAAGCCATTCGGATTATCTGAACTTATTGCAAGAGTAGATAATCTAATTGAACGTTTTAAGGTTTTAAACAATATGGCGATTTCATCTGAGCCGCTTAAATTTAACAATTTAAAGATTGATACTAAAAAATGCATTGTTATTAAAAATAACAGTGCAATCGCATTAACTGCAAAGGAATATAGGCTACTTTGCTTTTTTGCACAAAACCCAATGCAGGTATTTACTAAGAGGCAAATATACCAAAATGTGTGGGATGAAGATTTTATGTATGATGATAATACCATTATGGCACTCATCTGCAGATTAAGAAAAAAATTAGAAGATAACCCCGAAAATCCTACTTTTATACAAACGGTTTGGGGTATAGGATACCGTTTTAACAACGAGGGAACGGTATAATGATTGTATTTCTTTGGGCAAGCATTGCTATTCTTTCTGGTATAGTGTGCTTTTTGATTATGAAACAATATATTCAGTACAGACAAATCAAAAATATAAAAATAACCATTGAAGACATTTTAGGCGGGCAGGACAGTTCAACCCTGTTTACTAATAAAGATGATGTACTTGGGGAATTGGTTTTTGAAATCAATAAATTAATATCTTCATATAGAGTGCAAAAGCAAAACTATGAAAAAGAACGAAACTCAAAAAAGGAATTACTTTCAAACTTATCTCATGATGTGAGAACTCCTCTTGTTTCGGTTATTGGCTATATAGAAGCTGTTATACAAAATAGAATAGATGAAAGAAATAAAAACGACTATATCGAAACTGCATATAATAAGGCCCTGGTATTAAAAGAGCAAATTAATCAGTTGTTTGAGCTAGTTCAAAGTGATGCAAATGAAATTGTATTACACTTTGAAAAGGTAGATATTTGTGAGTTGCTTAGACAAGTAATCATTGACTTTTTGCCCGCAATAGAAAAAGATCAAATTACTTTTGAATCCAATATACCCGATAATGAAATTTATATTTCAGCAGATAAATACTGCCTCACAAGAATATATCAGAATCTTATTAGAAACACTTTGATACATGGTAAAAGCGGTAATTATCTTGGTGTTTTTGTAAGTAAAACAAACTCTGATGTTTATGTTGATATAACGGACAAAGGCATGGGCATAGAAAAAGAACATTTACCATTCATCTTTGATAGACTTTATAAGGCTGATAATGCAAGAACAAGGGGCAGCGGCTTAGGACTTGCGGTGTCCAAAGAGCTTGCTAATAAAATGAACGGTAAGATAGAGGTACTTCGTTCTATACCTAGGGATACAGTATTTCGTATAACTTTTCCTGTCATTGAGTAATTTGTCAGAAAAATATCAGATTCTTATAAGTGCGATGTCATAAGCGTTTGTTACGATAAGCTCATACATAAAAAAGGAGAGCTTATATGAAAAACAAAATGATTAACAAAATGGTAATTAGTCTATTGATTTTAGCAACTTTATTTTCCGTAGCAGCTTGTAGCAGGAAAGACGAGGACTATAGGAATAGTTTAATTGACAAGTATAACCCGCAGGGGGCTTCTATTGTTCTTATTGAGGGTGGACAAATAGCAGAGGTGAGAAATTATGGCAGGGCAAATGTAGAAAAAAATATACCTGTTACTAATAAAACGACTTTTAAGATTGCTTCCATATCTAAAGTGGTAACAGCTTATACAGTCATGCAATTAGTGGATGAAGGTAAATTAGACTTAGATGCACCAATCTCAAGCTATCTGACTCGTTGGAAATTACCATCAAGTGAATTTCATAATGATAAAGTTACGTTGAGAACTTTATTATCTCATACATCGGGTGTCAGTGGCAGTGATGAAATATATGAAAAGTCATTGCCAGATGTTGCAACTGCATTAGAAAATAAGCAAATACATTTAAAACGAGAACCAGGAGAAGAGTTTGAGTATTCTGAATTTTCAGGGTTCGGGATTTGCCAGTTGGTGATTGAGGAAGTAACAGGGGAAAAGTTTGAAGATTATGTTGTAAAAAACGTGTTTCAAAAGTTAGGCTTGCTGGATACTTCTTTTGCAAATAAAAGTGTGGGAGATTGTTTTATGGCAACCCCTTACGCTGGTTTAGGAAAAGCAGTAGACCCAGCTCCGCTTGTTATGACTGGAGCTGGAGGCGTTACTACAACGTCTACGGATTTAGCAAAGTTTACTATTGCATTAATGGACTATTATAATAATGACACAGAAATGTTCCAGATTCAGAAGAACACTCAAAGTAACATCGGGGAGTGTTGTCTGGGAATATTTGCTCAGACTCTTTCTGATGGTAGGAAGGTATATGAACATAATGGAACACTGACTGGGTGGAATGCGCAAATGGTATTTGAACCTCATAGTAAAAATGGAATGGTTATAGTAACAAACTCTGACAAAGCTTACTATTTAACCTATGAAATGATGGAAAAATGGGGACAAAAAGTATTAGGTGAGCCAATAGAAATCAGCGCTATTGCTTCTCTTAGCAAAAATACCGATAATGTAGCTATTATTATGGCTCTAATAGATGGTTTAGCCCTTATAATATTGTTAACTAGAGTTTATCGAAAAAAACTAAAGAACATTGGTAAAAGATATAAAGGAACTGTGATTGTATTTCTACTTACTACAATTATATCGGGAAGCTGCTTTTTCTTATTTTATTCTGATATTCCATTTGATTTGTTATTTGGCATGAAAGATTATTGTTTATTTACATTTTTTCCTCCTTCCCTTAGAATTATTCTATTTGAGTTAGTAGTATTCTTTGGAATACTTATTGCCAGGACACGATTTGTCCGTAATAAGAAACCAATGACTAAAATTGCTGAGGAGAAACATATATGATTTTAGAAACTTTCGGATTAACAAAGCAGTATGGTACACAGTTAGCAGTTTCTGATTTGAATATTCATGTAAAAAAAGGTGAAGTTTACGGCCTTTTAGGTAGAAACGGGGCAGGTAAGACTACTGCAATTCGTATGGTAATGGGACTTATACAGCCCACAAAGGGAGATGTGATACTATTTGGTGAAAAAATGATTGTACCAACAAAACAGAGCTTTAACAGAATTGGTGCATTGATTGAAACACCGGCTTTTTATGAAAACTTAACTGCTAGGGACAATTTGAGAATTATTGCTGATCTAAGGGGAACTCAATCTAAGGATTCAATCGACAAAGCGTTAACTCTAGTAAATTTAGAAAATGAGAAAAGTAAAAAGGTAAAGCAATTTTCACTGGGTATGAAACAGCGGCTTGGTATTGCCATGGCGTTGATGCACGAACCAGAATTCATTATTTTGGACGAGCCCACAAACGGGCTTGACCCTGTAGGTATACAACAAATCAGATTATTAATCAAAAAATTATCTGTTGAAAAAGGAGCTACCATTTTAATTTCCAGCCATATTTTAAGTGAGATTGAGCAAATGGCAGATACAATAGGTATTATCCACCAGGGAAGACTAATTGACGAACTTTCTATGGACGAAATCAAACGCAGAAATCGTCATTATGTAAAGATGACAGTTTCTGATATGGCCAGGACAATTCCAATTTTGGAAAAAGGACTGAACATTACAGATTTTGAAATCAAAAATGACAGAGAACTAAAAATTTATCAAATTGAAGTAAACTTCGAAGAAGTAAATCGCCTGTTAAACAAGAATGAAATAGGAGTTTCAGAAATCAGCCTGAATAAAGGTAATTTAGAGGAGTATTTCCTAAAGTTAACAGGGGGTGATACAATTGGCTAACATAATTAGAACAGAATTAAGAAAGCTAAAGGGTTCAAATATTTTATGGATTTGCCTTGCAGGATGTTTTCTCTTACCAGTGATGTCACTTTTTGTAGGGAACAGCGTTAGTCGCCCTAACGGATGGGTGGAATATTGTACGCAAAGCATGTGGATGTCAATTTTATTATTATGGCCTTGCATTTTTGGGCTTATGGGAACTTACATTTTTACAAGAGAACGCATAGAGAATACATATAAAAATTTGTTTATTATTCCTGTAGGCAGAGTTTCACTTGTATTGTCGAAGTTGTTTGTCTTGCTAATTGGAATACTTGGAATAACGTTTTTATCTTATATATTAAATATTGCGGGAATCCTTATTGGTGTTAAGTTTAATTTGAATGAATTTCTGCAAGGAATGGAAACTTATTTACTGTCCGGATTGCTTACGTTTATAGCGATGCTCCCTGTTATGTTTATCGCTTTAATGAGTAAAAAAGGGTTTTTAGTATCTGTGTGTGTTACTTTTATTTATGCTTTTATTTCATTTATTGGAATTTGGTCACCTGTGCTTTCCTCTGTATTGCCGATTATCTCAATCTTGAGAATTTGCAATATTACGGCTCTAAGCATAGAGTATTCTTTTCCAATGGCAATGAATCTAATTTGTATGGCGATTATTGGACTTGTGTCTATAATAGGTATTATCTATGCTGCAAAGAAACAAGAGGCATAAAATGTTGTTTGGAATTTAAGCAGTTAAATGTCGAATAAATTATTTAAAAAAAAGTCAAAGCATATTGACATTTCATAAAATAAGGATATAGTTATATTACCAATGGTAATTACCATTGGTAATATAACTATATAGGCGGTTAAAATGAAGAAAAATATAACGAAGGAACAGATTATTGCAACAGCACTTGATTTAACAAAAACAAACCAAGATATTCGAAGCATAAACTTAAGAGAAATAGCTCGTACTATTGGGTGTGCCCATACAAATCTCTATAATTATTATCCGTCATTAATTGACTTGCTTTGGGATGTACATGTTGCAATCCAAGAATATTTTATTGTGGATTTGTCATCACGCTTGGCAAAAGTTCAAGAGTCAGAATTAAAACTGCATTGCTTTTTTGAAACGTTTATTGACGTGTATCTGACACATGTTGGCTGGTTCAGGCTTGCATGGGTAGATTATATTGGCGCTGATCGACCAGAAAGTAATAAAATTGCTACAGATAAAATTGTTGATGAATTGGTTGATATATTAATAAATATTTGTTTGGATTTATTCCGAAGTAAGCCTGATAAGGAAAAAACGAAATGTATTTTTCATAATGTCCATTGTTATATCATAGGGGAGATTTCAAATTTTATAAACGGAAGAAGGATACATCAAGATGAAGAGGCCTTGAGGCAATATGTTTCGATGACATCAACATCCATTTTTAAGCTGTGCTTGGAGGATGAAATTAAATAATTACCAGCTAGAAGATAGGCTATATTAGCCTTAAGAGGAGTTTGGATAATTAATTACGAATGAGCGGAAGGAGTTAATAGTAATATGGAAAGAAAAGTTGAGTTTAGCAAGGGTGAGTTTCAACTGCATCAAAATCCTAATTTCAATTATCAGTTAAACCGTACTTATAACGTAAGCAATGGAAATCTTGATGAAATGATAGAACTTGCAGGGAAATTAACCAGTATTAGAGACTGGGAGAAGGAAATGAAAACTCTTGCCGAAAAGGCATTATCAGAAGAAAGAATTAAAGACGCTATTGCATATTTCAGGATGACTGAATTTTTCATGTATGACGGTAATCCTGATAAAATTAAAGTATATGATAAGTCCATAGAATTATTTTACCAGTATCATGATAAATTGTTTAAAACCGGCATGTTGACGCTTGATCACGTTCCTTTTGCGCAGGGATATCTGCCTGTAATACATACCAAGCCCGAAGGAAAATGTGTGGATATCATTTTGATACATGGGGGATTCGATTCATATATGGAAGAGTTTCTGCCTTCCCTAATGTATCTTCGTGAAAACGGATTTGAGGTTTATTTGTTCGAGGGACCGGGACAAGGTAACGTTTTAAGGAAACAGGGCATCAACTTTTCAGTAGAATGGGAGAAGCCCATTAAAGCAATATTGAATTATTATGATTTAAATGACGTAACAATCATAGGCATATCCATGGGAGCTATTCTGGCACCAAGGGCTGCTGCCTTTGAAAATCGAATAAAAAGAGTTGTAGCATGGAGCGTATGTACCAACATGCTGGAACTACTGCTGGATGCCACACCGGAAGAAGAGCGAAAAGTTTTAACAGAGCTATTGGCAAAGGGTGATAGAAATACAATAAATCAAATCATGTACAGTCTGATGGAAAGAGAACCTTTAATCGATTGGGGTATGCATCACGGCTTTTATAACATGGGGGTAGATAACCCTTATGACTATATGCTGGCGGCAAACAGATATGAGTATAAGGATGTTGCCTACAAAATCACTCAGGATTTCTTATTGCTGGGTGCCGAAAAGGACCACTTAATACGGATAGAAAAGTATAAAGACGTTATTGACAGCCTTATAAATGTAAAATCGTTAACATACAGAATGTTTACAGCTAAAGAGAATGCTGCGAGCCACTGCAATACGGGAAATCCAAAGCTAGTCCTAGATACAATAATTTCTTGGATTAAAATGATAAAAAACCATCAAGAGTTTTATGGAGAAAAGTGAATGAAAAAAAGAAAATACTTATGTTTAAATGATATTCCAATATTTTCAAGAATAGATAAAAACTCTTTTACTTCAATTTGTCATGCTACAAAGAAGCAACATATGAAAAAAGGAGAATATTTGTTCAAACAAGGTGATTCGGAAGATAGAGTATATTTTATAAAAGAAGGAAGCTTAAAATTTGTAAGAATCACTGAAAATGGCGAAGAGGTCATTATTGAAATAGTGGGAGCCGGGGAAGTTATAGGTGAGACTTCCTTGTTTAGAGAAGGTGTATTTTCTCCTGTCTCTGCTATAGTTCTGGAAGAAGCCAATGTCTGCAGTATTGACAGTAAATCGTTTGAAAGGATTATTACAGAAAATCCGGAAATTTCTTTGAAAATAATAAAGAATCTTTCTACTCGACTATATGATACTTGGGAAAAGATTACTGAATTGAATACTCAAACAATTCAAGAAAAAGTAATCAGCTTCTTTATTCAATTGGCCCAAGAGCAAGGAGAACTCTGCACAGAGGGTACATTAATCAAAATCCCTTTGACTCAACAGGAAATCGCTTCTGCTGTGGGAGCCTCCAGGGTTAGGGTTGCTCAAACTTTACAGGATCTTATTAAGAGTAATTATATTTGTAGGAAGAGGAAACATTATATATTAAAGAAAAAATGTATTTATTAAAATGTAAAATATTTAACAGAATAAAACTCCTTTCAGCATTATAATTAAAAAAAATGTTAAAGGAGTTTTAAATTATGAATGAAACATTAAAGGCTATCAGCAACCGAAGAAGTACAAGGTCATATAAAGAAGAACAAATACGCGATACGGAATTAAACGACATATTAGAGGCTGCTATTGCAGCACCTAATGCAGTTGGTATACCAAAATGGCATTTAACGGTGGTACAGGATAAAGATTTGTTAGACAGGATAGTTGAAGACGTTATTGAAGCAATAAAAAAATCAAATAATAAATTTTTGATTGATGTAGTAAGTATACCAAATCATCATTCATTTCATCATGCCCCCACTGTAATTTTTGTTTCAGGTGATAACAATTCGCCTTATTGCCAATATGATTGTTGTGCAGCAACAGAAAATATATTAATAGCGGCGGAGTCGTTAAATATTGGTTCATGTTGGATTGGTACATTTCTCTCACTTTTTGCTTCAGAAAAAGGTGAGGAATATAAAAAAGAGTTGGGTATACCGGAAGGTTATAACCTAATAAGTGCAGTTACGCTTGGATATAAGGAAACCGAGAACGCAGTTGTGCCGTCTAGAAAAAAAGATGTTATTAATTTTATAAGGAGAAGATGATTTTGGCTCATAATAGATGAAAAAACAGAACTCTGTTTTTGAGCACTTGGAGGCAGAAAAACTCTGCCTCCATTTTTGCATGCCCCAGCTTGTATATTTCCGTCAAAAGAAATACAATAGAAATATAGGAGCAGTAAAGTAAAGGATGGTGAAAAATAGATGAAACGGGTATTTATGGTTGAGGACGATAAGGCAATCGCCAAAAACCTTGTGCTTTTGCTCCAATCGGAGGGATTTACAGTTACACACGCACCTACGCGGGAGGAAGCTCTTGCCGCCCTTGCCGGGAATAAATTTGACTTGGCGCTTGTTGATATTTCTTTGCCTGACGGAAATGGTTTTACAGTCTGCACAGAAATTAAAGAAACGCAAGATATTCCCGTTATCTTTCTGACGGCTTGCGGCGATGAGGCGAGTGTTGTGACGGGGCTGAACATGGGTGCAGACGACTATATAACCAAGCCTTTTCGTCCGCGTGAATTAATTGCGCGAGTCAAAACTGCTCTGCGAAAAAGCGGGCGTTCCGGGTCGGACTTTGAAATTCGTGGGCTTCATGTGGATACGGGAAGCGGTGTTGTGAAAAAAGATGGCAATGAGGTTTTTCTTTCAGCCTTAGAATACCGCTTGCTGCTGGTGTTTATTAGTAACCCTAAAAGTATTATCACCAGGGGCAGGCTGCTTGACGAATTGTGGGATGCGGCTGGGGAGTTTGTCAATGACAATACATTGACTGTGTACATCAAACGCTTGAGGGAGAAGATAGAGAACAATCCAGCGATTCCACAAATCATTCTAACCGTTCGCGGGACGGGGTATAGATTGGGGGGCGAGTATGCTTCGGAATAGAGAGTTTCGGCAATTTGCCATTTTGTTCTTCTTAATGGCTTTCGTCACTGTAATATTTGGATTTGTGATAAACCTTGCGGCGGGAATTCTTGCCATTGTTTGTGCTGTCGCCTTTGGCACAGCGTTTTTTGGGTTTACCAAAAACCGATACAAAAGCATAGCAAAGCTTTCAGATCAAATCGACCTTGTACTTCATAATGCTAACCGTATGGAGATTGACGAATTGGACGAGGGCGAACTTTCCATTCTGCACAGTGAAATAACAAAAATGACGCTACGTATTCGGGAGCAAAATGATGCATTGAAAAAAGAAAAACAACATCTTGCCGATTCGCTGGCTGACATCGCTCACCAACTTCGAACTCCGCTCACATCTGCCAACCTCATTCTGTCATTGTTAGCGAATAACCCGGATGAAAACCAGCGGAAAGCATTTGTTAGGGAAACAGAGGATCTGCTCGTGCGGATGGATTGGCTGATTACTTCTCTATTGAAATTATCCCGCTTAGACGCGGGCATTGTGGTGTTCCAAAGCCAGCAGATAGATGTACGTAACTTGATATGCGCCGCGCTTCGCCCATTCTTGATTCCAATGGAGCTGCATGATATTACTATTCAAACAGACGTGCCGGAAGGTGTGATGATTCAGGGGGATTCAGGCTGGCTTTCGGAAGCAATTCAAAACATCCTTAAAAATTGTATGGAAAGTACAGGTGATAACGGGAAGATTGAGATTATCTTCGGGGACACCCCTCTGTTTAGCGAAATTACCATCCACGATAGCGGTGAGGGCTTTGAAAAAGAAGATTTACCCTGTTTGTTCGAAAGGTTTTATCGTGGCAAAAGTTCCAACGCTACCGGATATGGGATTGGATTGGCTCTTTGCAAGATGATTATAACGAGGCAGGGTGGGACGATTACCGCAAAAAATCATTCCCAGGGCGGTGCGATATTTGTCATTCGTTTCCTAAAGTGACGAATCTCTCACCTGAAAGTCACCGAGATGTAAGTTGCAAGTTCTATTATATGGGTAAACCATGAGAAAGGAGACTCACATAATGGAGTTTTTAAAAATTGAAAATTTATGCAAAACCTACGGTAAGGACGAAAATCAAGTTGTCGCTCTTGACCATGTTTCGCTAACCATCGAAAAAGGAGAGTTCACTGCAATCATCGGTTCCTCCGGATCGGGGAAATCCACATTGCTTCATAGTATCGGGGGCGTGGATGTGCCGACAAGTGGAAAGGTGTATTTGGAGGGGCAGGATGTATATGCCCAAAACAACGAAAAACTCGCCATTTTTCGAAGGCGGCAGGTGGGACTGATTTACCAGTTTCATAACCTCATTCCCACTCTGAATGTGCTGGAAAACATCACTCTGCCTATCCTGATGGACAAGCGTAAGGTCAACGAAGAGCGGCTAAATGACCTGCTTGAAATGATTGGATTAAAAGACCGAAAAACGCATTTACCCAATCAGCTTTCGGGCGGTCAGCAACAACGTGTTTCCATTGCACGCGCTTTGATGAACGCCCCGGCGGTCATGCTGGCTGACGAACCCACAGGCAGCTTGGACAGCCGAAATGGACATGAAATCATCAAACTGCTGAAAGAAAGCAATAAAAAATATGGGCAGACCCTGATTCTTGTCACCCATGACGAAAATATAGCCTTGCAGGCAGACCGCATTATCGGCATATCAGATGGCAAAGTAGCCAGAGATGAGAGGGTACGGTCATGAATATTTTTAATAAATTCACTCTGCAAAGCTTGAAAAAAAGCCGCACTAGAACAATTGTAACGGTGATTGGAGTGGTTTTGTCTGCTGCCATGATTACGTCAGTCGCTACTTTTTCCGTATCCCTGCAAAGCTATTTGATAAACGGTGCTGCTGCAAAATATGGTGATTGGCATATTGAAATTCCAGACGCAGATTCCTCCTTTGTGCAGGAACAGGCAGAGGACAGCAGGGTAGCAGAGTCTGTAGATCTACAGAACATCGGCTATGCCACACTGGAAGGCGGACAAAATCCAGACAAGCCATATCTTTTTATTACTGGATGGAACCAGGAAGCCCTAAATACTCTGCCGATTAAACTGCTTTCAGGCAGACTGCCGGAGAGCAGCAGCGAGGTGGTGATACCAGCTCATATTGCGGCAAACGGGGGTGTGAAGATTTCGGTGGGCGACACACTCACCCTGGCGGTCAGTAACCGCATGTGCGGCGGTCAGAAGCTCAGCCAGCACGACCCGTATCGTGCTGGAGAAGAAACGCTTGTACCCATGACAGAGAAAACATATACGGTTGTCGGCATCTGTGGACGACCGGCAATCGAGGAGTATGCTGCTCCTGGATACACTTTAATCACAACAGAGGATACAGCAGCAGCGGACAGTCTTAGTGTATTCATTACGCTGAAGAACCCATATCAAGTTCATTCTTATGCAGACAGCATACCAGACAATAAGAGTTACGTTTTGAATGATGATGTACTGCGTTTTATGGGACTTTCTGGGGAAAAGATGATTACAGTTCTCTTGTACTCCATTGGGGGCATTTTGATTGCCCTGGTTATGCTTGGCTCGGTATTTCTGATTTATAATTCATTCAACATATCACTGAATCAACGCACACATCAGTTTGGGATTCTTATGTCGGTAGGTGCCACAGAAAAACAACTGCGTAATTCTGTGTTGTTTGAGGGGTTTTGCATCGGTACAATCGGCATTCCCATCGGTATTTTGGTAGGGATACCAAGCATTAAAATTCTTCTTACTCTTGTGGCAAAGAATTTCGCAAATGCCATGTATGACAATGTACCGTTGACGCTGGTGGTGTCTGCTCCTGCGCTTGTTGCTGCGGTGGTTATCAGTATGATCACCATTCTGATTTCAGCCTATATTCCAGCAAAGAAGGCTGCCAGCATGCCCGTGATGGAATGTATCCGCCAGACAAACGAGGTCAAGGTGGAAGCCAAAGCCATAAGAACCTCAAAGCTCACGAAACGTTTTTATGGTTTAGAGGAAACACTTGCGTTAAAAAGCTTTAAGAGAAACAGACGGCGTTATCGCAGTATTATCCTGTCACTTACACTAAGTGTCGTATTGTTTGTGTCGGCAAGCTCTTTCGGAACCTATCTAAATCAGATTGCAGAGAATTCATCTGTGGTAAGTGAAGATTATGACATCTGTTTCGATACGCGAGACATGGAGGAAAGTGAGCTATTGCAGCTTTATGATGAGATGAAAAACGTCGTCGGCGTTACTAAAAGCTCTTATCAGGCACTTTCCACTTATTCCTGCGTACTCAATACAAGGGATTTATCAAGTCATTTTTTAAATGAGTACGGCCAGCCCATTGGCTATGATGGGGCAAGTGAAACAGTGGATGTGCAGCTCGATATTCAGTTTGTTGAAAACAGCGTTTATCAGAACCTGCTTGAAGGCCTGGGCATGTCCGCAGAGGAATACACGGGGCAGGATAAAAAAATGATTATGGCAGGAATATTGCCTAATCGTTGGTATACGCAGGAAAAACCTATGGAATTTACGCTCCGCTCTAAGACCGGGGATGAGACGAAAACAATCTGTGCAACCTTTGTAAAAGACTACCCAGATTTGCTACCCTCGGAACCAGGTGAGTGGCCTGGATACACTCTTATGGTGATAGCCCCTTACGAGGTAAAGACGCAGTATGACGCACTCGGTTCGACTGTAAAGCCTACAAAGCTAGGTATGACCTTCCAGTCAGAAAATCCCGGTCAGTCTACAGCTGCGATGCAGACGATGATTGATGGGTCCGGCATTAACGCCAACTATAATCTGTACAATGTCTATGGGATACTGGAGCAAAACCGTAATATCACATTCATTGTCAATCTGTTCTCAGTTGTTTTTATTACGATGATTTCTCTGATTGCGGTTGCAAACGTCTTTAATACGATTTCCACCAATATCAAGCTACGCAGACGGGAATTTGCTATGCTTCGTTCTATAGGCATGTCCGACCGTGATTTCAATAAGATGATGCGTTTTGAATGCACTCTTTATGGAGCGCGGACGATGCTCTGGGGTTTGCCCATTTCAGGAGTCCTTTCCTGTCTGATTTATAAGGGTATGGTCATCGGCGGTGGAAACGTTGATTTTGCGTTCCCGTGGGGCAGTATGGCAATCAGCGTGTTTGGTGTACTTTTTATTGTATTTATTACAATGCTGTATGCCATTAGCAAGATAAAAAAAGAAAATATCATTGACGCGCTTCGGGATGATATGACTTGATAATGTCCATCAAATAAGTCCATAAGAAAGTATGAAATTAAGAGGCTATGTTTTAGGTCAATTTTAATGATTGAGAGGCATAGCTTCTTTTTTATATGTATAAGATACTAGTTGATAAAAATTCTGTCAGAAGGCAGTTGGGTCAGTAAAACCTAAAGCTCAATATATGGCTTCGGTGCCGGCGTTCAACCGGCTTATGGCTCATTGCACAGATGTAGTAAAAGACAGGGTTATAAGGTCTTTGTTCAAGATATAATAAAATATTAGATTGTGTGATATAATCTAAACTACGAAGGCAGAGAATTTTATAAAAATTAAGATTTGAAAGGTGATAGATATGAATAAAAGGATATTTCTTATGCTCACGTTCTTATGTTTAGTTTTAGGATTGTGTGCATGTTCGGCAAAGCAGAACGAAGTGAATCAGAATTCCAATTCAGATTCTTCTTTTGTGACTGACTCCACCGCTGCGGCTTTGAATGTATCTCTTGAAGAAAATCGAATTATACAAGATGAATCATTTAATGTTGAGCTAAATAATTGGGGGAACGTAAGGTTTATTTCATATGAACCAGATAATCACATTAATTTTGAAGATGTTTCGTTTTACTTAATAAAAGATGATAAGGTTATATATTCTTTCCCATATTATTGTGAGAATAACAGTACAGAAAATTACGTGGGTCTTTTTGATAGTGTGTCTGCGGTGGAGTTTTGTGACGTGAATAATGATAATATCAAAGATGTAATCGTCATAATTAATTACGTCACAGGTGCAGGCCCCCAGGGTATGGTTCCACGCCCCAGAGCTAGAATATTCTTAGCTGACAAAAAAGAATTTTATCTAGCAACTGACTTAATTGATGATATAACAAACAATATTGAGGAAAAAGATCTTTCAATTGCCGCCATATGTAATTATTAAAAAAATAAGTAAGGCTAGGTTCAATTTTATATAGGTATACGCGGAATCTGTGTTTATCTTCTATGACTTGACAGAAAAGCTAAAATGAACGATAATGAATATATTCATTCACTCATAAAATGATTTAAACGGAGGGAAAAATATGGCATTATCAACAAATAAATTCTCAGAAACCGAGGCCGAGGGTTCACGCAAAATACGGATATCAAAAGAACCGGATGAACGTCGTCAGGAAATTGTTGAAACAGCATTGGAGCTGTTTTCTGAAAAGGGTTATGAAAATACAACCATTCAAGATATCGCTGAACGAATGAATGTATCTCCTGGGTTATGCTACCGATATTTTAAATCGAAAACAGATATCTTTGCAGCAACTTCAGAATTTTATGCAATACAAGCGGTAGAACAGATGAAAATACCAATATCACAGGATATTCCAGCAGTTGAGAAGTTGAATCTTGTCATAAACCGTATGTTTGATTTTTCGGTTAGTCATCATGAGTTTGAATCGAGATATAATGAATGCTCAAGTATTAGGGCAATTTTGTTGGACGATGTAGCCTATCAATGGATGTCTGTGATGATCCCGATTATAGAACAGGGAATGATAGAAAATACTTTTAGCTGTAAGAATGCTACAAGAACAGCTCAGTTCTTGATTTCAGGTCTGATACACACGTTCCACGCAGAAATGCCTGAGGAAAATGCGAAGGAATATATGCAATCCTTTTTTGATTTTACACAAGATATGCTAGTCCGAGTTTTAGGAATCAAGATAGATTAGAATATATAATAATATAATATATGTGAAAGAAAATGTACATGAAAAATCTTTTAAATATCATGTACATTTTTTATTATTAACTAATTGAATAAATTCATTCATTGACATATTCAAGGAAAAGACTTATTATATGAGTGAATAAAATTATTCACTCATACCGAAGGGGGTTTTAATTATGAACAAGGAAGAACGTATCACAATGCTAAGGGAAGCACCAATCCCTCAGCTATTATTTAAAATGGGATTGCCGACAATGGTTGGCATGCTGGTGACAGGGTTTTATAATCTGATTGACGCTTATTTTGTTGGGGGTCTGGGGACAAGTCAAATGGGGGCGATATCCATTGCTTTCCCCCTTGGGCAGGCAATCGTAGGTATCGCAGTCATGTTTGGCGGCGGTGCAGCGGCGTATATTTCCAGACTATTGGGAGAGAGAAAAAATCAAGAAGCAAGTCGTGTGGCCTCAACCGCCCTTTATTCGAGCCTTATTATCGGTGCTGTTGTTATCATTCTGTTAGAGTGCTTCTTGGATAACGTAATATGGGGCTTAGGTGCAACGAAAACAATTTTTCCTTATGCAAAACAATATGCCATTATTTATATAGCAAGTTCAATTTTTAACATATTTAATGTTACTATGAACAATATTGCTTCAAGTGAAGGAGCGGTTAGGGTTTCCATGACTGCTATGCTGCTTGGTGCCGGATTGAATGTGATTTTTGCTCCGGCTTTCATTTTTGGACTGCATATGGGGATTATAGGAGCAGGTATGGCAACGGCTGTTGCTCAAATGGTCACATCTATTATGTATTTGTTTTACATATTAAAGAAAAAAAGTATTTTTAGTTTTTCGCTAAAAGAGGCCCGTTTTGAGGGTATAATTTTCAAAGAAATTTTTAAAGTCGGAATAGGAATTCTTGTCTTTCAGCTTGCAACTAGTGTTGCTATTAGCTTAACAAACATGGCAGCGCAGCCATATGGTGATTCTGTTATTGCTGCCATGGGAATTGTAACCCGTGTGATTTCCATGGGAATCTATGCAGTATTTGGTTTTGCAAAAGGCTTTCAGCCTGTTGCCGGATATAATTATGGTGCAGGACAATATGAACGGTTACAGAGTGCAACAAAGATAGCAGTAAAATGGACTAGTATTTTTTGTGTTTTGATGACACTGTTTATGATTTTATTACCACAGCCGGTTGTTTCTTTATTTACAACGAATAATGCATCAGTCATAGAAATTGGCTCATTTGCACTTCGTATAAATATTGTTACATTCATTTTCTATGGTATGGAAGCAATTTACTGTATGCTCTTTATGGCGCTTGGGAAACCGTTAGGAGGCTGGGTACTTTGCGCAGGACGCCAGGCAGTATTCTTTATTCCGATTATTTTAATTCTTCCTAAATTTATGGGAATAAAGGGAGTGATAGCAGCTCAGCCGATTGCCGATATAATTACGATTATCATTATGGGCATTTTAGCAGTAAAACTGAATGGAGAAATCAAGCAACATGCAAATGTACCAGCGTTGGATGTAAAATTGGGTTCAGTGAGTAAATAGTCACTTGATTATAAAAATGTTACAACTTAATAAAAAATAAGGAGAAAAGAAATGAAAGTTCAGCAAATTTTAAGTCGAATTTATGTTAATGAGATGGATCAGGCAGTAGTCTTCTATGAAAAACTTCTTAGTGAAAAATGCAGTATGAGATTCCAACACGAGAAGCTTCATTTGGAATTAGCACAAGTAGGCACCATTCTGATTATTGCAGGCTCAGACGAAATACTGCAGTCATTTAGAGACACAAGAACAGTATTTATTGTTGACTCCATAATAAAATTTAAAGATTTTCTATTAATGAACGGTGCCACCATAATGAAAGATATAAAGGAAACTCCTACAGGATTAAATATGATTGTAAAACACTTTGATGGTACGATAGCAGAATATGTAGAACAACGAAGCTGACATAAACACGAACAAATCATATAGCGTTAACTTGAAGTTTAGTTAAAATACAACGTTTTAATTATAAAACACGAACTTTAAAAATAATGTGCATATAGAAGTTCCTATTTTATCCGAAAAAATATATGTTTTTTTGTCGAAATATGGTAATATATCATAAAATATTATATTTCAATATTTTTAATCCAATATAAAATTCGTCAAGATACAAACTGCAGGACGGGAAACCTGGTTCATCAGAATTGGTCGGGGTATCTTAAATTATTTATTGGAGGTTTTTTTATGCAAAAAAACAAAAACAACTTAAAACAACTTATCCGTGCAGGGAGAGGAATTACTCCTGCACACACTGTGGTACTTCATGGAAGCTTGGTAAATGTTATGTCAAGCGAAATTTACAAGGCCGATGTGGCAATCTATGAAGATACCATTGTAGCCATTGGCGATGTAAGTGATTACATAGGCCAGGAGACGAAGACCATCGATGCAACAGGAAAGTATTTAGTTCCTGGGCTCATTGATGGACACATTCACAGCGAATGCAGTAAGCTTAGCATAACAAGTTTTGCAAAAGCAGTGGTACCTTGTGGGACAACCAGTATGATCTCAGGACTAGACGAATACATTTCAGTATCCGGATTAGAGGGTTTACAGGAAGTATTTAAAGAAGTAAAGGCAAGTCCTTTAAAAGTATTTTGGGGTGCCCCTTACAGAACACCTTATACTTTTCCACAATCAACAGTGGCCTTTAACTTCACTCAGGAAGTTCACAGGGAAGTACAAAAATGGCCGGAATGCTTTGGCGTTTGGGAAACTGTACGTGAATACATACAGGAAGAAGATGATGACACTTTAGGTGCAATTGAAGAGGCATTTAAAAATCGTCTGCCAGTGTTTGGATGTGCACCAATGGCAAGAGGCAAAGAATTAAACGGATATCTCTGTGCAGGGGTTAGATTGGACCATGAAAGCTATGACCATGAGGAAGTAGTAGAAAAAATGCGTAATGGTATGCATATGATAATCAGAGAGTCTTCCGTTACCCATTTCCTAAAGGAAAATATCAGAGCAGTAACGGAAGTAAACCCTGCTCTTGCACGCCGCGTAAGCTTTTGTACAGACGATGTAACCGCAACAGATGTAATAGAAAAAGGACATGTTGACAATCTTGTCCGTCTAGCTATTGCTGAAGGAGTAGATCCTATGACGGCGATTCAGATGGCTACCATTAACAGTGCTGAAGCTTATAGAATTGATCATCTTGTAGGTTCTATTTCTCCTGGAAGACTGGCAGATATTCTTTTGGTTGATAGCCCAGAAAATTTCCATGTGGAAGCTGTTATTACAAATGGCCGCCTGGTAGCAGAAAATGGTAAATTAAATTATGATCTGAAAGCACCGGTTAGAAGCAGTGTGCTAAGTAGTGCATTAAAATGTGCAAAAACTACAAAAGAAGATTTTGAATATAAAGTAGATCTTAAAAATGGACAAGCTAAAGTGCTTTCTATGAATGTGAAGGGACCTTTCGTCCGTAAAAGAAGAGATGTTATCCTAAATGTAAAGGACTATATTGTACAACCAGATACGGAGCAGGATGTTCTGATGGTTTCAGTTCTTGAACGTTTTGGTCGTAATGGCAATAAATCATTAGCATTTTGTTCTGGATGGAAGCTTAAAAAAGGTGCAATGGCTTCTTCTGCCGCACCAGATGACAATAATATCATTGTTATGGGAGCAGATGCTACAGATATGTCCATTGCAGTAAACCACCTCATAGAAAATGGTGGAGGGCAAGTTGTTGTTGCAGACGGAGAAGTAATAGAATTCCTTTCCCTACCTGTAGGCGGCATTGCCAGCGATTTAGAACCAGAAGAAATCGCTTATCGTGAAACATTACTGACAAAAGCAGCAAATAAGCTGGGATGTGACTTACCAGATCCTCTTATGTATATGTTTTTCTTACCAATTACAGCCATTCCTGACTATGCAATCACAGATGTAGGACCAGTTGACTGTATTGCGCTGACAACCTTTGAACCAGTTCTTGAACTGATTCAGATAAAATAGTAAGGAGTGTTAGCCAATGGAAAAGAAACAACTAAAAAAATTAATCGATGTTGCTGCGGGAAAAATTCCTGCGGATCTTGTTATAAAAAACTGCAAGGTTGTAGATGTATATAACGCTGTTATTATAGAAGGCGATATTGCTCTATGTGAAGGACTAATAGCAGGAGTGGGACATTACGAAGGAATTCAGGAAATTGATGCAAAAGGTCAGTATGCAGCTCCCGGTTTTATAGACAGCCATATTCATGTAGAGTCTTCTTATGTCAGCCCAGAGGAGCTTGGCAGGCTCATTGTTCCCCATGGGACAACCACAATTATTGCAGATCCTCATGAAATTGCCAATGTATGTGGGTTAAAAGGCTTAGACTATATGATAAAGGCTTCCGAAGGAACGGCCTTAGATATTAAATGGATGCTGCCCTCCTGTGTGCCTGCAACACCCTTTGAGCATGCAGGAGCGGTAATTGATGCAGAAACTATGAAAGAGCCAATAAAACATGAAAAAATCCTTGGACTAGGAGAATTCATGGACTTCCCTGGTGTAATAGGAGCCAATGACGGTGTTTTAGATAAACTTTTAGTCGCGAAAAATCAAGGAAAGTGTATTGACGGACACAGCCCTGGAGTAACAGGTAATGCGCTAAACGCTTATGCTGCTGCAAGAATTCATACAGATCATGAATGCGCTACTGTAGAAGAGCTGCAGGATAGAATTGCAAGAGGGATGTATGTGCTGCTTCGTCAAGGTTCTGCCTGTCACAACTTGAGGGAATTACTAAAAGGTGTAACTCATCTTAACAGTAGACGCTGCCTTCTTTGTGCAGATGATTGCCAGCCAAAGACGATTTTAAGTATAGGCCATCTTGATAATCATTTGCGTATTTGTGTAGATGAGGAAATTGACCCAATTATAGCCATACAAATGGCAAGTTTAAATTCAGCGGAATGTTTTGGGCTAGAAGACAGAGGGGCTATCGTGCCGGGTCTTCGGGCAGATATCGTGTTGATGGATAATCTTAAGGATTTTAAGGTACAAAGAGTATTTATTGCCGGACAAGAAGCATCATCAAATGGAATCTACAATTTACCGGTCAATCCATATGATACATCAGAAACAAAAGGAAGTTTTCATGTAAAGGATTTTTCAAAGGAAAAGCTGCGATTAAAGATTAATTCCCATCAAGCAAATGTGATTAACATCTTGCCTGGTGGTGTAGTTACAAGTAAAGAAGTAGCAGAAATTAAACGTGATGAAAATGGAGAATTTATCTATGATCCATCTTCCGATATCGTTAAGGTTTCAGTGGTTGAACGTCATCAAGATACAGGGAATGTAGCTGTAGCTTTATTAAAAGGGTACGGGATCAGAGAAGGAGCGGTTGCACTTTCTGTAGCCCATGATTCCCATAACATCATTGTGGTTGGTGTGAATGACGAAGATATGGCATTCGCTGTAGAGCAGCTGATCAAGCAGGATGGTGGAATTATTCTTGTGAAAGATCAGAAAGTTCTGGAAAGTATGCCGATGCCTATAGCGGGGCTTATGAGCGATAAAAGCGGTGAGTGGGTTCATGAGAAGCTAACTCATATTCACAAAACTGCCCATGAAACTCTTCATATCAATCAGGACGTTGAACCTGTTATGACCCTATGCTTTATGTCTTTAGCCGTTATTCCAGAAATAAAACTTACAGACATGGGCTTGTTTGACGTAACTAAATTTGACTTTATAACGATTGAAGCTTAATAAATAATATAGGAGATATATTTATGACTAAAAGTGAAAAGCGGTTAACACTCTTCAATAGAGGAGATATAGGAGGGTTAACTTATATTCTTGCAAACAATATAGTGAACTACATCATTGTTATTGCAACTCTGTCAGGGGTACTAGGCTGGCCGGCTGACCTGGTTTACGGAAGAGTTATTCCGGGCATGTCCATGGGATTATTGGCAGGGTGTTTTTACTACGCATATATGGCGGCTAAATTAGCCAAGAAAGAAGGAAGAACAGATGTAACGGCACTGCCTTCAGGCATCTCTACGCCCGCCATGTTTGTTATGTTATATGGGGTAATTATGCCATTACATTTTTCACTAAAAGATCCTTATCTTGCATGGTCTGCAGCTGTGGCAGCTTGCTTCATTGGTGGATTTGTTGAATTTTGTGGTGGATTTATCGGGCCATGGATGAAAAAGCATATTCCACGTGCTGCGCTTCTTGGAACTGTAGCAGGAATCGGCTTTATCTGGATGGCTACACAAGGTGTTTTTGATTTATTTGGAGATCCTATTCTTGGTCTACCTATATTCCTTGTAGGAATCGTTGGTGTTTTTGGAGGCTATTTATTTCCCAAGAGAATACCACCATTTGCCGTTGCTATTGTAGGTGGAATCATTTATGCTTTGGCAATTGGACGTACCCATGTTGATTTTACAGGTGTAGGCTTATTTATACCAAATCCTGTTACTACGATACAATCATTGATCAACGGTTTTACTGTTGTTTTACCATACCTAAGCATTATTATTCCAGTTAATATTTATAACTTTATTGAGACAATGGACAATGTAGAAGGAGCAAATGCTGCAGGCGATAATTACAGCGTTAGAGAGGCACAATTTGCAGATGGCATTAGTACTATGATTTCAGCAATATTTGGTGGTGTTGTTCCAAATACCGTTTGGCTTGGTCATGCAGGACTAAAGAAAACTGGATCCAATATAGGGTTCTCATGGGTCGGAGGAATTCTTCTTGCCCTAGCAGGTGTATGTGGGCTCTTTACTTTCTTTAGCGCGTTAGTTCCACCAGCTATTGCTGCGATTACCTATTTATGGTGCTCCATCATTATGCTCTCTCAATCATTCAGGGCATGTGACAAGAAGCATTACGCCGGAATCGGAATTGCTATGGTACCGCCCATTGCAGACTTTTTATATACTCAGGTTACGGGAGCGGTTGGCCTTGCAAATATATGGACAGAGAAATTGCCTTCAGGACTTGTAGGCTATGGCTCACAAGTATCCCAGCGGCTACTGGATTCAGGTGTTATGTGGAACGGTGTCCCAGCTGTAAAATCAGGAGCCATTGTCATAGGCATTATCCTTGGAACATTGACTGTGTTTATCATCGACAGACGTTTGGACAAGGCTGGCATAGCAGCGTTAGTAGGCTCTGCACTTTCCATGTTTGGATTTATACATAGTGCAGGGTTAGGTTTTTATCCGACATCCCAATTTACCATAGGTTATTTAATTATGGCGGTAATGTGCTTTATCCTTCATGCTGGCCGTGGCAAATGGCTGGATACCATTGATGATTATGATTATGTATAAATTATAGGATTGTTAACTCAATGGAAAACTACCTAGCGGGGTAGTATACACCCAAAGAAACCCACTATACAATAATGTATGGTGGATTTTTGTGATTGAAGCAATCACCCTGTTATGGTAAAATGCTAATATAAATGCTACCTTGCATTTTTGCGAAAAGTTGGTTGATAAAAATATCGCAGACAAATCAATTTTATATAACATACACTGAAAAAGGGATAGGACGTATTGTGAGAAAGTAAGGGGATTATTATGTTTCAGGAACAACGCGATTGGACGCCATACCATGATGAATTGGTGAAAAAAATTCGAAGTAAGAGAGATGCTGAAAGTGCCATTGAACTTGCCCTTAAGATGCATACAATGGTACATTTTAAAAGCATGCTTCCGAACAGTCAAATTGAAACTTTTTGGGATGACATATGGAGTGGTTTAACGGATGAGCAATTGGCGGTTATGCCGTCACGCAAAGATAATACCATAGCGTGGTGCTTGTGGCATATTACACGGATAGAGGATATTGTATCCAATCTTCTCATTAATCAGGGTAGCCCAATCTTTGATGAGCAATGGAAGGTCGCTTTGAATATCAACATATCTGATACCGGAAATGCTATGAAGGATTCTGAAATGATAGCGTTCAGTCAGCAGATAAATAAGAATGAGCTCGTAAAATACAGCAACACTGTCGGGCATCAAACCCAAGAGATTATTCGTTCATTAACTGCAGAAAAGCTAAAACAAAGGCCAACTTTGGAGAGCCTTGAGCGCATTGTTGAGCATGGTGGCTTAATTCAGCATAGAAATTCCATATGGCTTAAGGATTTTTGGGGAAAGAAAACAATCGCTGGATTGGTGTTGCTGCCGCTCACTCATCATCATGTTATGCATATGAATGAAGCAGTTTCAATGAGAGAACGAATATTATGAGGAAACTGAAAGATTGTTGAAAAAATCCGAGTTAATATAAGTCTACATAAAATAAACACCGTCTTGGGTTATACAAGACGGTGTTTATTTTTTAACAGCATTACTTTTATTATGTATCCAAAAAAATATGGTAAAATATAAAAAAGAGTTATTGTAGAAAAATGAGGTTGTGAATATAATACATAGCTAATGGACAGACAAGGGTACAAGTATTAGTGTAGCCGAAATGGAGGGAAGATATGGGGATAAGAAAAAGAAGTTTAAAAGGTTTATGTGATGTGATACTAATAATTGTAATTGTGAGTATGTTGGTTACTATGCCAGTCGCAGCTTTTGCGGATGAAAGCGGTAATAGGCAGCTAAATGACATTAATGATAAATTTAGAGTTGTAGGGTATTACTGTGGTGATGCATTTAATAACCCTATAGAAGAGGTGCAGTTTGATAAGTTTACACATATCATATACGGATTTTTAATTCCAACTAAGGATGGAGGGTTAATTCCCATAGAAAAAAAGGATGAGCTGGCTGAAATAGTATCTAGAGCTCACAAATCAGGGACAAAAGTTTTCATAGCAGTTGGAGGATATTCATACCAAAATACTCCCTTAAAGGAAGTTTTTGAAACGATAGGTGCAAGCAAAGATCTTCGTGAGAATTTTACAGATAATCTTTTAAAATTTGTTATAGAAAACAAATTAGATGGAGTAGATTTTGATTGGGAATATCCAAGATATGCT
The DNA here is from genome assembly GCF_032051575.1 of Aminipila sp. NCBI lineage: Bacteria > Bacillati > Bacillota > Clostridia > Peptostreptococcales > Anaerovoracaceae > Aminipila > Aminipila sp. The sequence goes on from NZ_DAMBYD010000002.1 coordinate 203,679, forward strand.
ACAGCTGTAGATTATGAGGCTACAGTTAAACTGTTGTCACAGAAACTTAAAAAAGAAGGAAAAGAATTGTCTGCGTCAGTTGCAGGAACAGGGGCAGCTGATGGAGTCAATGCTTGGGAAGCTATAGCATCTATAACAGATGAAACCGTAAACTGTTTTTCGTTCATAAATCTTATGAGTTATGATTTAAATAGTGATGTCAATCACAGTCCATTATGGTTTGCAAATACCTCCATTGAATATTGGCTGAACAGGGGAGTCAATGCGGATAAAATCGTTTTAGGCATGCCGCTTTATGCTGGACCAAGCTGGATTCAGTACAGGGACCTTGTTAAAAGTGAGGCACAAAATGCATATCACGATTATGCGAAAACAGTCCCTCTAGAGTCATATTATAATGGACTGAATACTCTTCGGGATAAAACACTGCTTGCTTTGTCAAAATGCGGCGGGGTTATGATTTTTGATATAAACGAAGATGTGGATTGGCGTGATGAAAAGTTAGGAAAGTATAGTGCAATATCTATGATTGATGAGGTTATAGGAAGGCTTTCGGGACTTACAAGAGGCAACGCAGGGTATCATGTTACAGTTGTTATAGATAATGAAGAATTAAAGTTCTCAGAAGAAGACAACATGGGAGTACCCTTTATAGATGCGGCAAGCAGAACGGATGTGCCACTACGAAAACCTCTTGAAAAAATAGGTGCTGAGGTGTCTTATGATGAAAAAACCAAAATGGTAAAAGCAACTAAGGGAAATATAACAGTACAGATACCAATAAATCAGAAATATATTTTGGTAAATGGTGAAAGTGTTCATATTGACAGCGGAGCAGTAATCATAGGGGGACGTACTTATTTGCCTATAAGGGCAGTCATGGAGGCTTTTGGTTACAACGTGAAATGGAATCAAACAAGTAAAACTGTGTATATTGAAAATTGAGGGGGATTGACAGTAAAATTATATAATGGTATATTTATGAAAAATATGAAAGCAAAGGAGGGCTGATAGCATATGCTTAATCCTATCGTTACTATTGCATAGCATAGGCTATTGCAACCTTGAATAAAAATTCAATATGAGCTGTAAATAGCTTATGCTAGTCCTAGCAAGAAAAATAAAGTTTAGGAGAGCAATATGAGCTATATAAAAGCTACACAACTTTTGCCTATAGATTTACTTGTAAAGGTACAAGAGTATGTAGATGGCAAATACATCTACATTCCCAAATTAGATGATAATAAGCACGAGTGGGGTGCTAATACTTCCACTCGTGAAGAATTGGAAATTAGGAATAAAAGAATCTATGATGATTATTTGAAGGGGCAGACTTCAGACTGCTTGTCTCAAAAATATTTCCTTTCAGTGAAAAGTATTCAAAGAATAATCAGACAGCAAAAATAACGTGAAAATGATTAAAATGAGTCGATATGGTTTTACCGTATCGGCTCATTTTCTTTTATTAATAGAGGATGAGGTTTATTTATGCAGAATGAAATGGTACATTTGTAAATATAAAAGAAATCATAGTTAAACACCAAAATAAAGGTGTTAAGTACACTTGGAAAAAGGAGATTAATATGGACGGTTATAAGGAATGGGCTCAAAATTTCAGCATGGAATGGCTTAGTGAATTGTTGAACAGCATAGAAAAGAATTGCACTCAAGAAAAATGTGCATTACTTTTAGATCAATGCGGTGCATGTCATTATAAATCGATGGAACAAATGCTAGAAGCATATGCTGGAGATTTACAAGGGTTCATTGAGTTCATGTCAAAAGAACATGGACAAATTATTACATATGATGAGACTAAAAATATGATTCTTGTTGACGAGAACAAAAATTATTGCGTGTGCCCAATTTCGCAATGTATGAGCGGTAAAAAAATGTCGCCAGTTCTTTGCAATTGTTCCGCGAGTATGACGGAGAAAATGATTTCAAAGATTATAGGGAAAGAAGTAAAAAGTAAGGTGGTTAGTTCCATTTTAAGAGGAGATAAATCATGCTTGTATGAGATTACATTCTGATATATTTCATCAGATTATGGTATTGACACGCATCTACTACTAATGTAGTATGTAAGGAGTAGATATAATCAATCATAAAGTTATAGGGGGAATATATGAAACACTTACCAGAATCACAACTTGAAGTGATGCGTGTCATTTGGGATGCGAAAGAGCCGGTGGCAAGAAATGAGATTCAAAAAAGACTGCCGGAGAACCGCTGGAAGACAACTACTCTCAACACCTTTTTAAATCGGTTGGGACAAAGTGGATTCTTAAAAATAGAACAGGTGGGCAAGGAGTATATATATAGCGCGCTTATCACCGAAGAGGAATATATGGGATTTGCAGGCAAAAGCATTTTAAAGAATCTTTATGACAACTCCATAAAAAAATTCGTTGCGTCGGTATGCAGCAACAGTGAACTGACAGAACAAGAAATAAGCGAATTGCAGATGCTCCTTGCGAAGCTGAAAGAAGGTGATACACGTGATTAACACGTTGTTTTATAATACTGTATTAACAGGAGGAATCATAGCGTCTTTAATCCTGTTGGTATTTCTTGTTTCACCAGCGTTAAATAAACGATATCAGGCTACTTGGCGTTTAAGTATTTGGAAAGTATTTATGGTATTTCTAATAGTACCAGCAGGATTTATTCTACGTTTTGTGATTAGCAGCGAAAAAACGCAAAACCAAATAACGACCATAAAGAATAGTGTTGAAGCAGTGGCGGTACCCGTTTCTACTAACACAGTTAGTTTTCAAATGATAGCAGAAAATCAACAAGCTTCCATCTGGACAAAACTTATTGATATGGGACCACAGTGGATTCCAATTATCTGGGGTGTGGGTGTCTGCGTAGTAACCATTTACTTAATAAGCGTCTATATACACTTTACCCGTGATATTAAAAAGAACAGCCAATATATCCTAGATGATAGTATTAACAAAATTCAAGCTGGAGTTTTGGAAAAGCACAAAAGAAAGAAACCCCTTTCAGTATATCAGTGTGCTAAGATTCCATCACCCATGATTGTGGGAATCTTTAGACCGGCAATCTTTATCCCAAAGAGGGATTATACGATGGCAGATTTGCAAATAATTTTAACCCACGAGTTAACCCATTACCTGCGGCATGACTTGCCGTACAAAGGACTATTTTTAGCGGCACTTATTTTACATTGGTATAATCCTTTCGTTCATATGATGACAAAAGCTGCAGGCAAGGATATGGAAATGTGTTGTGACCAAGATGCTATAAAGGGAAAAGATAAAGAATTTAAGTCAGACTATAGCGATGTAATAATGGGGGAAATTGTAGACCGTAGGCAAATAAAAGGCCAGTTGTTTGCGTGCATAGGTTGTGAGAAAAAAACCATGGAAGAAAGGTTTAGAAATATTTTCAGCAACAAAAAAAGAAAGGGCGGGATTGTTTTTTTAGGAGCATTGGTTATTGCGGTAGTTATAAGCAGTTTTGCGTATGCCAATGATCATGATGTGCCCGACTTTGACAGTCCAAAATATCAGCAACTGTTGGAAAAGACAATTGCCGATAAGATTGTTGCCGATAAAGCACGAGGTGAAAAACTTGGAAGATTTAATAATCGTGTGTTTGAACAGATACCTAATTATCATGAATTGGCTATGCAGATTATGGATAAAGATGGGAATTATGATGAATTAGATATATATAAATTAGCTGGAGTAGAACCGCCGGATGGAGAAGCCGAATTGAAAGAATTAGAAAAATTAATGTCATCTAATTATAAAGCAGTAAATAACTGCATAGAACCCCATATAATGGGAAATGGTGAAAGAGCCATATACTCAACAGACTCTGGTGAACCGTGGAATTTAAGGAAGGGTCAAGTTGTAAAGCTACATGTATTTGCAGATATTAATCGGTTTGGGGAACCAGATGTAGATCCGTTTAGTGGTAGGAAAATTGCGCATAAAGGACTCCTTAAATTTGGATACATAAAGGATGGCGAACGTACAGATGTTGAGGATATAACAATAAACCATGAAAAGCAAATCGAGTTTGAGATTCCGCAAGATGGCAAGTACAATTTTTATTTATTCTGCCCTGGATCCTTACAAATCATTATACAATGGATTTCTATAGATATTAAATAACAATTCTATTGCAAAGAAAAAACATAGGACTCTGATGTAATATAAAATTTGATGAATACTTTAAACCAATTTTGACTTAATAATAATGTAGTTTAGCACCGTAAACAACTATTTACAGAGTATTGACAATATAACCCGATATAGACTTAATGAGTCTGTATCGGGTTATATTTTAGTTGAATCATCACTAATTAAATACATTTTGTTCATATAATTCTATTTTTGACAAAAAGTACTTTACTTGCTTATAACTAATGAAATGCAGAGGGGCAGAAGCATTTTTACCCACACAGGAGAGGACTATTTTATAAATAATCACCTTTCAACCTTTCAATATTTTTTAATGGCATAGAAATTGCTTTTAATTAGTTAAAAACCAAACTGAATTTGTAAATTATATACATATTACAAAGAAGAGGTTTTACAGTTCATGGCAAGGGAGGGCAGAGATAAAAAATAGAAGTAACATTTAACAAATATATGGAGGTAAAACTATGTTATCAGAGGATGTTAAAAAATTTGTTGTAGATTATATTTTAGAGAAACATGAAACTTTTCATGATGTTTCTCTAAAAATATGGAATTGTCCAGAGCTTGGAATGGAAGAATTTGAAGCTGTAAAATTGCTTACAACTCTATTAAAGAATAATGAGTTTACGGTTGAATCTAACGTTGCAGGGATGCCTACAGCATTTGTCGCAACCTATGGAAGTGGAAAGCCAGTAATAGCATTTAGTTCTGAATATGATGCACTTCCGGGTGTTTCACAAAAAGTGGATTATAAAAAATCGCCGGTATTTGAAGGTGCTCCAGGTCATGGGTGCGGCCATAATCTTATTGCAGTGGGAGGGATAATGGCGGCAGTGGCTTTAAAAGAAGCCATGAAAAAATATAAATTAAATGGTACAATCAAAGTGTATGGAACTCCTGGAGAAGAACTTTGTGTGGGGAAACCTGTTATGGGAAACGCCGGTATATTTGCAGATGCTGATATTATTTTGGATTGGCATCCATTAAATAATAACAGTGCTAATTATGTTTGCTCCCCTGCTTATTTTAATATAAAGTATCATTTCAAAGGCAGAACGTGTCATGGAAACAGCCCATGGCATGGGCGAAGTGCTTTTGATGCAGCAATACTTCAAGGGCACGCTGTAGAAATGCTTAGGGAACACATTAAACCAGGTACAAGTGAGTCGGCAGCCAAAACCATAAACTATACTTTTTCTGATGTTGGACCTGAATATCCTTGTGTTGTACCGGATAGAACAACTGCATGGTATCTTGGAAGATTCCCAACAAATGAGGAAGCATTAGATGTTATGCGCAGAATAGACAAGTGTGCTGAAGGGGCTGCAATGGCCACAGAAACAACAGTAGAAAAAGAAATCATTACAATTAATCGTGAAATGCTGCCAAATGTAACGGTCGCCAAAGTACTATATGATAACCTTATTGAATTAGGTGAACCTATATTTTCTGAAGAAGAAAAAGAATTCATTAAAAATCTGCAAAGTGAAGTCGGGGAAGGATATCCTACAGTAGAAGGTATTCAACCTTTTGGGGAGGAGGACATCCCCGTTACCGATACGGTTGAGTATAGCTGGAATGCTCCCTATGGAATTCTTAGACTTGTACTTTGGCCAGCCCCTGCATTCCATAACTGGATGATAACTGCATGTGCAGGAAACAGCCACGGTAAGAAGGTATTAGACAAAGCAGCTCAGATTCTTGCTGCATCAGCAGTGGATTTCATAACGAATCCCTCGCTTATAAGTAAAGCAAAAGAAGAATTTAAAGAAAAAATGAAGGGGAAAGAATATAAAAGTCTGCTGCCAGAAGGGACTCCAGTTCCGGTCAATATAAACCATGAAATAATGAAGAAATATAGAGGTTTATATAAAACTAATGGCAACTAAAGTAAAAATAAATGTTATAATATTTAATATACTTATTTCTAATTCGACATTTATTTTTTAATATTTGTCTAATGAGGCATCGTTATTCGGTGTCTCATTATTTGCAAATAATCAAGATTAAGATGTGGTGAAGATTATGACAAGGGAAAATGAAAACCTTCTTAAAATATGCAAAAGTCTAAACATTAAGAATGACTCTGCAAGTGAAGAATTAACAGATAACATTATATCTGAAATTGAAAAAATAAAACAAGAAAACTATGAGTTAAATGCCTTTATTGAGGAATCAGCTGACAGTATACATATTGCTGATGGCAATGGGGTTACACTCCGAGTCAATCAGGTATTTGAGAAGGCGGCTGGTTTAACAAGAGATAAAATTATAGGCAAAAATGTTTCTTTGTTAGAAGGAACGGCTTACTATCCCTCTATAGCCAAGATTGCAATTAAAGAAAAACGAAAATTGACTATGTTACAATGGTCTAGTACAGGAGTCAATGCTATTGTTACATCTACTCCTATATTTAATGAGAAGGGACGAATCACCAGGGTTGTTACGAATGGAAGGCTAGTAAAGGAATTGGTGCTGCTCAATGAGTATTTTAATAACCTAAAAAATAATAGGGAATTAAAACCTGAAGCTGAGCAATCAGAATTTATATATAAAAATAGAGCAATGCAAGACTTGATGAATCTTGTTGAGCATATTGCTATGGTTGAATCTGGAATCATTATTACTGGAGAGTCTGGTACAGGAAAAAGCCGAATAGCTAAATATATTCATCACCAGAGTCCAAGATGTAAACAAAGATTTGTTGAAATCAATTGTGCTGCTATACCAGAAAGCTTAATGGAATCAGAATTATTCGGGTATGAGATGGGGGCATTCACTGGAGCAAAAAAAGGTGGGAAACAGGGGCTAATTGAATTGGCAAATAAAGGTACACTTTTTCTTGATGAAATAGGTGATATGCCATTAAGCATGCAGTCAAAATTATTACAAGTTATACAAAACAGACAAATAACCAGAGTGGGGGGCGAAACTCCACGACAGATTGATGTCCAAATTATTAGTGCCACACATAAAAATCTTGAAAACATGATAAAAGAAGGAACCTTCAGGTTGGATTTATACTATAGGCTTAATGTTGTACAAATACATATACCAGCATTAAGAGAACGTTTTGAGGATATTCCACCACTAATTGAGTATTTCATAAAAAAATTTAATCAGAAGTATGAAAAAAGTATTATCATTTCCAATGAAGTAATTAATATAATGGGAAGTTATGAATGGCCAGGCAATATTAGACAGCTTGAAAACTTTGTGGAGAAATTAGTGATTATGAATCAAACAGGATTAGTCACAATGGAGGATTTATCCTTAACTGAATTAGTAGAACATAAAGGTAAAGAAAAGCCTGTTTCCTTCAATCAAATAGGACCTTTAAAAGAAGCTCTCGAAGAAACCGAAAAGCAATTAATATTAAATGCATATCAATCGTTAAATAGTAGTTATAAAGTTGCGAAAGCTCTTAATATCAGTCAATCTGCTGCCCATAGAAAAATACAAAAGTATTGGAAGGGCAAATGATGCCTAATTTTATTGACAATTTCAGTGGAGAAGGAAAATAGAAAAATGAATAATAAGATATTATTAGTGGATGATGAACCGGATATTACAAATTTAATTGAAGAAGTATTACGCAAAGATGGTTTTACCAATATAGCAAAAGCTAATACTGGTGTAAGTGCAATTGAACTTTGTAAAAAACACTCACCTGATGTGATTGTGTTAGACATTATGCTGCCGGATATAGACGGTATTGAGGTGTGCAAAAAGATACGAGAGTTTTCTTATTGCTCTATTCTATTTTTATCTTCAAAAAATGATGATGTGGATAAAATTCTGGGGTTATCTGCAGGTGGAGATGATTATGTGATTAAACCATTCAGTCCCAAAGAAATTGTTTTTCGTATTAAAGCACAGCTTCGTAGACAGCAGTATCAAAACACAACTCTGGTAGATGGCAAAATAATTGTATCTGGCAATGTTTCAATTGATATTGATGGGTACCGAGTATGCAAGAACAATGTTGATGTTGCATTAACAAGTCGAGAGTTCCTGCTTATCAGTTATATGGCACAGAACGCAAATAAAATTATTAGTAAAGAACGTTTATATGAACAGGTATGGGGCGAAGAGAGTGTTGTCTGTGACAACACTATTATGGTTCACATGAGACATATAAGAGAAAAGATTGAAGATAATCCATCTATTCCGCAAATAATTATCACTGTAAAAGGACTTGGATATAAGTTTATGAAGAGGTGATAGGATGAAAAAGTCAGGTTATCGGTCAATTTTTCATATTTATTTAATTTTCTTTTTTCTCCTAATTGGAATGGTATTGTTTGTCATTGGTACAGTATTTTTCACCATTACAATACAAAAACCGAATGGTCAGTTAGGACGAAGCGATTGGCCCAAAAACTTTACAGAGGAATTTAGTGCGCAGATCATATTTGTTGATGGAAAGCCGCAGGTGAAACAAGCGGGATTGGCGCAATTACAGGAGAGCAACCTGTGGTTGCAAATTATAGACGAAAACGGAAATGCTGTTTTTACATATAACACGCCGCAAGGGGTACCTTCTCATTATACCTATGCAGAATTATTGGGCTTTTATGAAACAGGCTCAGTTGGAAATCAGTCCATATTTACGGAATCTGCTCGGAATGATGGGCGTAGCTGGGTTTATGTTGTGGGATTTCCTCTTGATATATCAAAAGTAACCATGTATTTGGACGGCAATAAGTTTTCAACGGGGAAGCCAATTTTTCTGAGTTTAATTGCTGCAATGGTATTAGTGGTGGTGCTGTCAGGGCTCGGATATGGATATTGGATGACAAAAAATATGTCTCGATTAACAATCGCAGTAAAAGACGTCGCTAACAGAGCCTATCTTCCGATTATTGACCAAGGTTCTTTTGCCGACGTATATATTAGCTTGAATACTCTTGATACTGAAATTAAAGCAAGTGATATAGCTCGAGAACAAAATGATAAAATGCGTGAAGAATGGATTGCTAATGTTACCCACGACCTCAAAACTCCACTTTCACCAATAAGGGGATACGCTGAATTGATGGTTGATCCTCAATATCCGATTACATCCGATGAAATAGTTAAGTATGCACAAACTATTTTGAAGAATACAGTGTACGCACAAATTTTGATTGACGATTTAAAATTAACGTATCAGTTGCAGAATGAAATGTTTCCAATTCATAAAGAGCAAGGGAATCTTACAAGGTTTATAAAAGAAACAGTAATCGATGTACTTAATCATCCAGATTATGCAACAAGAAATATTTATTTTAGCAGCTGTGCTGATAGTACGTGGTTTGATTTTGACCCTAAGCTGTTAAAAAGGGCATTTAATAATTTACTTATCAATGCATTGGTCCATAATAGCGAAGAAACAAAACTCTTTGTTTCTATCAAGAGCACAGGGAATATCCAAATTTGCATTAGTGATGACGGAAAAGGAATGAACGGTGATGAGTTACACAATTTGTTTTCACGATATTATCGAGGGACAAACACAGGAGAAAAAGCAGAGGGCACAGGCTTGGGATTAGCAATTGCGAAACAAATTATCGAACTTCACGGTGGAACAATTTCTGTGGACAGTAAATTAAACTTTGGGACGAGCTTTTATATTACATTTGCGAAATAAATTAAGGTTAATTAAGGTTGACTGAAAGATAAATTAAGGTCAATGGCTTATCATGTTTTATGTGATAACCATTGATCTTTTTATTAGTTTCGGAAAGGAAGTATTTATTTGAAAATCATATTAAAATACATTCTCACGAATGTAAAAGAACGGAAAACGAGAACCGCCGTTATGCTTCTTTCGGTAATTCTCTCAACTACATTGCTATTTGTTTCTCTTTCGATTGGAGATTCTTATGCAAGTGCACAACGAAAAATGGCCAGGGGCGTTGCCGGAAATGCCACAATTTCTGTGTCTACAATGCAAGTCGATGATGGAGGAACAAACTGGATTACAGAAGAAACAATTCCCAATTTACCATCTATAAAAAACAGGGTAGGGATTATAAAAACTACTGCTCTTTACAAAGAGAACGGATATTATGAGAATTTTGACCTTCTGGCTGCCGACATAGAACAGCTCAACACCATCAACAAACCCCGCCTGGCAGATGGAACCAAATTGGAAAATATTTCAGGAAATGAAATTGTGTTACCTAAACGGTTTACATCAAAATATGGTGTGCAGGTTGGAGATACGTTTTCCTTGTATATTGGCGGCGTGCCAATTGAATTCAAGGTGGCGGCTATTGCAGCTTATGACACAGTGTTTTTACGGCATACTAGAGGAACTACTGCATTGCTTTCAAAAGAAACACTGCAACAGATATTGAATATTTCCGATGGATATAGCGAGATTATGATTGAACCTGCTGATGGGACTGAAACTGAGCAACTAAAAAGTGAACTGTCCACTGCATTGTCCACCAATGAATTTAAAATATCGGCTATTGTCAATGAAGCACAGGTTGAAGCTGATGCAAAACAAAAATCCATGCCATTTTTCTTAATCAGCTTTTTCACTCTGACCATGAGTGTGTTCATTATTTTTAGCAGTTACAAAGTAATTACAATGGAGAGACTGCCTGTTGTTGGAACTTTTCGTAGTATAGGAGCCACCGAAAGGACAGTTACCAATATTTTAATGCTTGAAAGTTTGTTCTATGGTGTGTTAGGTGGTGTTTTGGGTATTCCTCTCGGTTTTGGTGTATTAAAAGTAATGCTGCAAGGTTTGACAAACTCTTTATCACAAGGAATAGAAATCCCTATGGTAGTTTCACCGTTTGCTATATTGATTACTATTTTTGTATCGGTTATGGTTTCCTTGTTGAGTGCTTATATTCCGGTTAAACGAGCAAGTAGACTGCCAATTAAGGATGTTGTACTGGGGACTGTAGAAGAAAAGCATACATCAAGTATTGTAAAATTTATTTTTGGCGTGGTGCTTTTGGCTGTGTCAGTTATCTTTCCACATTTAGCAAGTGGTAGAATGCTATATTTGGCAGGCGGCTTTTCGTTATTGGGTTTGATCGTGGCAACCATCATTGTGATACCTCTTATTATTTCCATGGCATCCACAGTATTTGAACATATATATGGGCTGTTTTTTGGTAATGAGGGGCGATTAGCTGCTCGCAATATGAGAGATAACAAAAATGTAAACCAAAATATCACGCTGCTATTTATCAGCATATCTGCAGTTATTGCTATTAGCGTAGTCGGTAATTTTGTAAGTGTCTATGTTGGTGATGTATTTCGTGGAGCGAAGCTCGATGGCTTTGCGGATGCAACCATGAGTGCTGAATTTGTTCAGCAAGTTGAGGGGACACAGGGGATTGAAACCGTGTTGCCAACGTTTGTATTCAATAACAGTGTTAAGGGTGATGGCACTACTTTTACACGTATGGAAGCAACAAGTGATTTGAGCCTGTATAGTGATATGTATGGCCTTAGTTATAATAGTGGTGAAGCAGCAAGAAAAGCAAAAACAGACTTTAAAAACACACGTGTCGTTGTTCTTAGTAAAGATTGTCTTAAACAGCGTGGACTAAAAGTTAACGATAGGATTCTGATGTCTGCCAATGGCAACCAATATGATTATGTAATTGTTGGTAGTTTTGGCTCCAGAGCCAATGATACCGAAGCTATTATCCCCGCCGCTTATGCAGAAAGTGACTTTGGAGCTGTCAATTACGGCATTTTGGCATATACTGCCGCCGATCCCGAAGCCGTCATGATCCAGATTCGAGATTTGTTCGGAAGCGCTTCAAACTGGAGCCGTACAGTGGAAGAATTTAATGCGGATGCACTCTCAACAATCAGTGCTTTTCTAAAGCCAATGCAGAATATGACGTATTTCATTTTGCTCTTAGCTACAGTTGGTGTAATTAACAATCTACTGATTAACTACATCCAAAAAAGACGCCCCATTGCAATGTATAAATCCGTCGGCATGAGCAACGCACAAAATATCAAAATGACGTTAATTGAAGGGTTCACCTCTGGCATGTTGGGTGCTATCATTGCGATGGGAGTTTCATACTTGGAAATTAGAACTATTTTCCTTGTGGCAGGCCCTAAAATTACTATGCAGCCGGATTTGGATGTGCGGGTATTCATTATGGCAGGAGTCATGGGAATTGTGGTCACTTTGATTGGTTCGTTAGTTCCAATTCTGAAAGGCTCTCAGATGAAAATTGTTGAAGAAATTAAATTTGAATAAAAGGAGGAATGATACATGAAAAACGTAAGTACACATTACGCCGTTGAGGCGAAAGATATTATTAAAGAATACCAAATGGGGGATAGCGTTACTAGAATTCTTAAAGGTGTATCATTACAAATAGCACAGGGAGAATTTGTATCTATCATGGGACCATCAGGTTCTGGCAAAAGTACTTTGCTTTATATTCTTGGTGGATTAGATAATCCTACTCACGGTAGTGTTCTAATGAATGGAATAGACATTTCCAAATTTAGTGACAATAAAAAAAGCGTCATGCGCCGCCGAAACATCGGCTTCGTATTCCAGTTTTATAATCTGATTCCTAATCTCAATGTTGAGGAAAATATCATGCTGCCGCTTCTGCTGGATGGTAAGTACATGAAAGACTACCAAAAGCAGCTCGCACAGATTGTAGACATCGTAGGATTATCAAACAGAAGAAAGCATACGCCAAGAGAATTGTCCGGCGGACAGCAGCAACGTGTAGCTATTGCAAGGGCTCTTATAAACAATCCAGAAATTTTGTTTGCCGACGAACCCACCGGGAATCTTGATAGTAAAATCGGCACAGAAATTATGGACTTGCTACGAGAAATCAATCAAGAGACCAACAGGACAATTATTATGGTTACGCATTCACAGGAAGCGGCACAAAGCAGCAGCCGTACAATTACAGTTCGTGATGGGGTAATCCTATAATCATAAATAAGAATTGACATTAATCCAGTCTTTTGATAGGATAATGTAGTACAAATTAATATAATGTTTAAGTTTTATAGGGTTCCGCAGTTTAGGACTGGTCTGGTCCAAGATAAAACGCACAGTACTGCTGTGTTCACGGAAGGATAAAAGCCTGGGAGATATTTTTAAAGATATTCCCTGGGCTTTTTTTATTTTTCTAAATTGAAAGGAGTGTAAACGATGGAATGGTTATTTTTGATTTTAGCAGGTGGTTTTGAAGTGGGGTGGGCTTTCAGCTTAAAATACTCTCAAGGATTTACCCAATTGATACCAAGTGTGGTTACAGTATTTGGAATGATATTGAGCTTCTATTTTCTATCATTAGCTTTAAAAGAACTCCCTCTAGGGAATGCTTATGCTATTTGGACAGGGATTGGCACGGTGGGTACTGTATTTTTAGGCATTATATTATTTAAAGAACCATTTGATATAATGCGATTAGTTTGCATTGGGCTGATTGTCACAGGAATAATAGGATTAAAACTTGTATCACCCCACTAATGTCGTAATAAAAATGTTGAATTTATTTAGTTGTGAGGAGATAAAATTTTATGCCAATATATATCTTAGCTTTTATGTTATGGCAGGCACTATCTACAAATTATAAAAAGAAAATGATCAGATCAGGTTTTGTTGTTTTTGCGTTTTGGGAACAGTGCTTAATGCAGCACAGCAATTGAAGATTCATGGCTTGCGCATAAATGAAATCATTGTATGATGAGTAAATGGTAACCATATGGTTTATATAAGGATATAATAAACCAATAAGAAGACATTTATAACTACTCTTTATAGAATTACATATATCGTACTAAAAATCCCACCACCTAAAGCTCTTATGCAGCAATTTGCAGGAAGCCGTACATTCTATAAAGGAGGAGATTTCTAATGCCTAAACCACTTGACCCAAATAGTATTCCCAAATATGTGAACCAATTATTTATTCCACCTGTCTACGAGCCAACCTTGATTAAAGATGCAATTAGCTGTAAGGTAAAAGGTCATTTTTATCGGGTGACAATCAGTAAGTTCAAACAACAAATATTACCCCAAGGTTTTCCTAAAACAACTGTGTTTGGCTACAGCAGCAAAGTGAGAGACCCCAAAACCGGTGAACTTATTCCGGATTTCAAGTCCTCTCCTGGTCCGACTTTTAAGGCTATAAGACACATTCCTATCAAAGTTCAATGGGTTAATAATCTGACTTCACCCCAGCCATTGGCAGTGGACCCAACAATTCATTGGGCTAATCCCAATGATATGGAGATGCCCATGCCGCCGTTCCCACCATTTCCACCAGGATTTCATTTAGCCCAAAGTCCAGTGCCGATTGTGACCCATCTGCATGGAGGAGAAACGGAACCACCTTCTGACGGCTATCCGGAAGCCTGGTTCACCGTGGGAGAAGAGATTACCGGCCCTGATTTTATAACATCCCGTTATTATTATGGGAATGAGCAAGAACCAACCACTTTATGGTATCATGATCATGCGTTAGGCTTGACCCGTGAAAATGTCTATATGGGATTAGCAGGCTTTTATTTACTGCGTGATCCTCACAATCAACTGGATGGAAAATGCTCTAAGCTGCCTAAAGGCGAATATGACATTCCCCTTGCCATACAAGACCGTTCTTTCTTTGACGACGGATCCCTGAATTTTCCTAGTGTTGGCGTAAATCCGAATATCCATCCTTACTGGAGACCTGCATTTATCGGTGATACTATAATGGTCAACGGCAGAGTATGGCCTAACCTAAATGTTGAACCAAGGCAGTATCGTTTCAGAGTTTTGAACGGTTCCAATACCCGATTCTATAATCTCACATTCTCTAATCAGATGCCATTTATACAAATTGGTACAGACGGCGGCTACCTGCCGAAACCTGTCCAACTGGTTTCCCTGCTCATTTCACCAGGTGAACGGGCTGATATCCTTGTGGATTTTTCTAAGCTGTCACCAGGCACTGAATTAGTGCTGACCAATAATGCCAATGCCCCATTTCCTAATGGGAATCCTCCGAATCCCCAGACAACAGGGCAGATTATGCAGGTTACCGTCCTAGATAAACCAGTGGTATTACCGTCACGACTGCCAAAAGTCTTAAATGTTCTGCCTCGGTTAAAACACGTTGACAAGACGCGTACCTTAACCCTTATTGTAGTTGGTGACCCAGCTAAACCACTGGAACTTTTATTAGACGGTCAGATGTGGGATGCACCTGTTTCTGAACTGCCGCTGGTAGGTTCGACCGAAGATTGGCAGATTGTAAATTTAACAGGAGGTGCTCATCCAATCCATCTTCATTTAATTCAATTCCGGCTGGTCAGCCGTCAGGCTTTTCTAGCTGCCCAATATAAAAATGATTGGTTAGCCTTGAACGGGCAGCCGCCCTTTGACCATCCAACTAAAGTGCTTCCTGTGGACCCTTACTTGCTGGATGGACCAATTAATCCGCCTGCTCATGAGGATGGCTGGAAGGATACAATCCAGGTTTATCCAGGACAAATAACCACCATTAGAGCTCGATTCGCTCCTCAGGATGTGGTGGTATCGATTCCCGGTGAGAATCTTTTTCCATTCAATCCTGCTGTCGAACCAGGCTATGTATGGCACTGTCATATTATCGATCACGAAGACAATGAAATGATGCGGCCCTACAAGGTCAGAAATCCACATGAGCATTGCAGCTGCCTGTATACACGGGAATAACGGGCTGTCCAAAAGTAAAGGCTGCAATTTAAAAGGCATGAAGAATTTAATTCTTTATGCCTTAATTATATTATGATACTCCCAAGCTCGTTAAATTATGGGAAGTTATCTTGTACAGATAACACGTGATGTGCCTATAATCTGGCCGTTGGAATTCAATGCGTTTACCTGAAAATACGGTCCCTCCCAATGGACTTTGATTTTTGTCTCAAAACCTGTCCGCGGAGCACAAGATATCACCGGCCGCAATGAATCGCATGCCGATCCGGCCAGTACCTGCCAAGCGGCAGTCTCAGTTGAACCGTTCCATGATGCATAGATAAGCGCAGATTCACAAAGCATTTCTACGGCAATGCGTGGGGGATAAGGCGGCAAACCAACCCATTCGTTCTTAAACGCCCGGTAAGAAAGATTTTGATTGGGGAACTGCATATCATATAAAAAATTCACCGAAGGATCTTCTTCTGTATTTCCGTCATATGCGAATTCAGAAAGATAGGATTCCTGCCCCCATCCGACAAATTGATTTCCATTGGGCAATTTTTGGAGATTCCCCTGGCTTGGGACAAATAATAGTGGATCATGATAATAAGTCCGATCTAAATAGGCTATCATGTTTTGAAAATCCAGTTGAAGGATCAGACCACGGGCTGGGCCATCAGGCCGAGAGCTTGAAGATGCACAACAAGCATCATCAAACAAACTTATTCTGTTTCCCGATCTATGACGTGCATCATGCTGCCAAGAAAATTCGGCGTCAAGTTCCAAAGCAAAATCACTTTGATTTCCGCCAAGCTGCCAAATGATATTTCCTGTTTCTTTATCGATATTATAAATAGCCCACATATTACGCATGCTGATTAGGAGAGTATTGCCCGGTCCTTCTTCAACTGAATTTACATGGAAACAGTCCCAAATATTATTAGAGTCTATTGCAGATGATGCAGATATCATTGAGTCGGCCGGATTAACATGTGCAAGCACATTCCAAAGGAAAAGCAGCTCCCCCGTCATAAGGTCGACTTCTTGAATAGAGTAATTATCAAAATATCCATCTTCCGGGCCTCCATACTCTGTCAGATCTGCCGGTACTTGTTTCACAGCAGTAAACAAAGCGGTGTTTCGCTTTGTAATGGTAAATTCATGAACATCAGCAGTGTACCCTTTTTGGGCCGTAATTTTTTTAATCACATTATAGTGCTGATTTATTATTTGAAAATAAGCGCCAGGTTCAGGATCACCTGCCGGAAGATTAGGATCTGCAGACTGGGTTCCTGATATGGTTCCTTGCCACATGGTAAGCACTGGTTGGCTGTTGAAAGATTGTACTCTGAAATCAGAATTTTGCGTGTATATACTATCAAGTGGTCTGAACCAGACTGGGTTACCAGCTTGATCCATGATTAGTGAGCCCGTTTGCCCAATCATAGTTGCCTCATAGGATGTATATGGCGCAACGAATATTAAGCCTGGAGCCGTTCCTGGTTTATTCACATTTAAAGTAACCTTCATGGGATGCAAGGCGGGTGCTGAAACAAAGTTCCATACTTGTGATTTTGATTTTTTAGCGGATATTCGTGATAATTTTCTCGATTTACAGTCATTCATCCCTATATCATCTCCTATTATTTTTATACATATAAAATATGTAAAATGCTCTTGCTTGGTTTGGAAACTTCTGTGCTATATGTATAATATGAAGTTCATTGTCATATGGTGTAGCTGAACATACTGATTTTTCCAAATTAAGAATTGACATTAATCCAGTGCATTATATTATTTAAAGAACCATTTGATATAATGAGATTAGTTTGCATTGGACTAATTGTCACAGGCATAATAGGATTAAAACTTGTATCACCCCACTAATGTTTATGATGCTTGGATTGTTACTTTGATTATAAAAAGAAAATGGGTTCCTTTCGCTCTTTAAACTTTTCATTTACCCTTATTGCAGCGTCTTTCATCAGACCAGGTTTCATTGTTCTTGCGTTTTGGGGACAGTGCTTAATGCAAGCACAACATAAGATGCATTTTTCTATATTAATCAAACTACTATTCCCTGAATCCACAGCATCAACAGGACAACCTGCTGCACATATTCCACATTGTGTACACGAATTACTAATTGAAATAAAATCAATCTTCCATAGATCCGTAGCTCCTCCATAGGGATAGTTGCCAGGTATATTTATATCAGGGAGGTAATCGGCGGATAGAACAGATTGTAGTTTTTCAATTATTTTTTGCCCAAATAATTCTGCATGACTTATGTCGCTCACATCAGGACGGCCTTCAGCACATGACAATTCGGAACTGGAAAAGGAGTGTTCCCCAATATAAGCTGCACCGGCGATTGGCTTACAGCCGCGTTTTATCAGAATATCTTTAAGCTCAAGTAGTGCATCGTCATACGCACGATTGCCATAGACCACAATACATACAGTGGGCGTATTATGAGCTTTAATCGAATTAAGCCATTCACTTAAAAGTGCAGGTAACCTTCCCATATAAACAGGTACAGCAATAACAAGCAGTTCATTTTCTGATGTTTGTAATTGTTGCTTTCGTGCAGCTGGTTTGGTGATATCAATTAGTTCAACAGCACGTTGATTCATCCCACGCGCAACACTTTGAATAATTGCCTCTGTCGTCCCAGTAGGCGAAAAGTACACAAGTTTTAGCAATTGTATTTTCATTAGATATCCTCCCCGAATCTGTAGCTGTTCTACAGCTAATAATATTTTGTTTAGCTTATAAGTTTTTCTAGGAGTATAATAATATAAGACTTATAATATTAATAGGATCGAAATTATACTAGTATAATTTATAATAGATAGGATTGGTGATGATTTTGAATGATGAAAAGTACCGATACAAAGAGCTAGCCGATTTTTTAAAAACACGAAGAGCAAAAATATTACCATCGCAAGTTGGGATTTCAACGGCAACACCCCGGCGTACTCCTGGATTAAGAAGAGAGGAAGTAGCGCAGTTAGCTGGTATTGGTATAACTTGGTATACTTGGCTTGAACAAGGAAGGCCTATTCGCGTTTCAACTCAAGTAATAGAAAGCCTGTCAAAAGTTTTATTGCTTGATAAACAAGAACGCATTCATCTTTACCTTTTAGCGAACCAACCGCTTCCGGTGGATATACCGGGATACCAAGGAACAGTAAGCCCAATACTTCAACATGTTCTGGATAGTTTAATATTTTGTCCATCTTTAATTACAGATCAACGGTGGAACGTTATTGCTTGGAACAAAGCAGCATACTTTATGTTTGGTGATTTTTGTGAGATGAACGTTCGCGAACGGAATATAGTTTGGGCAATGTTTACAGATAATAAATATAAACAGTTATTTGTTGACTGGAATCTGCATGCCAAGGGGCTACTGGGTAGATTCCGTTCAACATGTGGGCAATATATTGAGGATTCCTGGCTTGCTCAGTTTATTGATGATCTTAAAATGCAAAGTGGAGAATTTAATTTATGGTGGCCTTTATACGAAATCGAAAGTAATAGCGAAAAATACAAACAATTAAACCATCCTATTGTGGGAATATTAGATTTTGAAGTTAGTAATTTTGATGTATCTGATAATTCCGGGTTAAAATTAATTGTACATACTCCTTTACCAGAAACGGATACTGCTGCAAAAATACAATCACTTTTTGTTGAGAAAATGTAGGATACTATATTCAGAGCAACAATTTAAATTGACATTTAATTATTGATACACTACAATATGAATGAATATAAAATTATTCATTCATATTGCTGGAGGTTAGGAAAAATGGAAGACAAAAAAGTTGATATTTTTAATTGCGGAATAGAGTTATTTAGTTCCAAGGGATTTAAAGATACCAATGTTTCCGACATTACAAAAAGGGCAGGAATAGCGGTAGGAACATTCTACAATTACTATGCATCAAAAGAGAAGCTTTTTATTGAAATTTATTTAAAAGAAAACGAGAAACTAAAAAGAAGTATTATGGAATCGATTGACTTGGATGATGATCCCATAAAAGTGGTTAAAGAAGCAATTTCGTTAAACCTAAAAGGTATGAATTCTAATCCGATATTAAAAGAATGGTATAACAGAGATCTTTTTAGTAAGTTGGAGAAGGAATTTTATCAAGAAGGAGGCATAGTTGAAGTCTATGAATTGATGAATAGTAGTACAGCAGAATTAATTAAAAAATGGAAAGTGGAAAAGAAAATTAGGAACGATTTAGATGATGAGTTTATACTTAGTCTATTTAATTCAGTACCTTATATTGAAATCCATAAGCAAGAAATTGGTATATCCCATTTTCCGCAGATTATTGATTACCTAGTAGAATTTATAATGAAAGGGCTGACTGATTTTTAAAAATACAAGAAAGGCATGATTTTGATACTAAAAGAAAAGATAGGAAGAAATTTGTTTATGTCTTTATGAATGAATATTTAGATGTTCATTCATAATCTGAAAGGAGGCTGGCTAGTGAAAATTAGTTTTAATAAGAAACTAATGGTAATTGGAGTGACAATAATCATAAGCATTTTAGTCTTAGGAGGTTTAAATATGATGAAGCAAATCCATGAGGAAAAAAGTGTTTCCATAGATGAAATTAATACGATACAGGTAGATATGACAAGTGTTGGTGTTCATATTATACAAGAGGAAGCAAGTAATGAGGTAAAAGTTAATTTCCACGGTAAAGCCATGCAGGAAATAAAGCTAGTATCTAAAACCACAAATAAAACTTTATTTGTAACAGTACAGCGTAAACATGAGAATTTGCCATTTTATGAAGATGTTGCTTTGGACGTATATATTCCCAAGGAATATACAAAAAATGTTTCAATCGATATGTTGTCAGGTGATGTAAAGATTGATTCACTTAATTTAGCAGATTTTACACTGACTACTTCTTCCGGTAAGTTGGAAGCTGAACAATTAAAGGCTGATAAGATTTCTATAAACTCATCTTCTGGAAAGCTTGAAATAAAAGAAATAGATACAAAAATATTAGAGATAAGTGGAAAATCATCAGAAATTAACATTGATGGATGCATAGCTAATGACACTGGAGTTGAGACTTCATCGGGAAAAGTTTTGATATCATACAATGAATTAGAAAATCAGAATATAAATATAGCAACCGCTTCAGGAAATGTCACATTAGAAATCCCAGAAACTGCTGAGTTTTCAGTTGAAGCAAAAACTTCCAGTGGCAAATTCCAATCGGATTTTCCTATTAAAACAACTGACAAAAAAGATATAAAGGGGCAAATAGGAACGAAAAATAATAAAGTGTCGATTAAAACCTCATCGGGAAGTATTAGGCTAATTAAAAAAACATAATAATAATGTATAGTCTTCTCAACTGCCATTTGGCAGTTGAGGAGAACATTATACTATATGAGAGGCAGCCAATACCCCGTTGCTAAAGGCAGGCTAGGATTTGTCATTACTGAGCTCCTGTAGCCGACATCAGGACTTGGAGGAACTGTAGCCGAAGCCCAAGGTGCAGTAAAAGACGGATTGGCCAAAACATTGCCAGAGGCATAAATATTGGTTGTGCCTGTATAACTTACATCGATTCCGATTAATCCTTTACCAACGGAATTCATCACGTGGTTACCAATTACTTCAATAAATCTAAATATTCCCAGTGCAGGAGCATTGAGCAGGATAGGAACATTATTTTCGCTAATTGTTGTATTATTGTTAATAAATAACTGAAAATCATTGGCGTTAAATTCTTCCATATCAAACAAATGACGCAGCTTAAATAGAGCTATAGTCTGCTCATTGTTACTGACCAGCAACTTGCCTGTTATGGTGCCTGTCAGATTAGTGACAGCTACAAAATAGCACGCTGAATCCTGCGAAGCCGATACAAAAGAATTGCCATTTATAATACTTGCACCAGAAGTGAAATGGATTGAAATATAACGATAATTGTTACCAGCTACACCGGCATAGGTAAATGTGCAGCCAGTAATCTGAAATTCTGCCACATTTACACCAATACCCACTTCACAAGAACTGATTTCACAATTATTAATATAATATCCTGTTGCCGTGTGATTGTTTAGCTCAATATTAACTGCATTATCTGATTGAATCAGAGGTTGAACAATTTTCATATCTTTGAGGACAACACTTGGAGCTGTTATTTCCATCATGACAAGCGCACCTGGAGCCACCATGGTTATTGTTGTTGCTGCAGGGTTTAGTGGGTCGTGCCCCTGAATGGTTAGGGATTTAGTTACTGTAATGGTAGTTGATGTTGTATAGGCTGGATCATCCAAAATTAAAATATCGCCATTTTGTGTGGTTGCGGCATCAATGGCAGTCTGAATCGTTTTATAAGGATCCGGCTGAATAATACCAACATGATGCGTTGTTCCGGTAAATGAAGGAATTGACCGTACTCCCGGCGGGGTGGGCTGCTGGACTTTGTAATACAGATTTCCTGTTGATAAATCAATATACACATTCCCTATGCTGCCTATTGAATTGGTTGGTGCACCTGTTCCTGTTAGGATAGTTAGATCTGGTACCTGGGGAACTTGAGGCCTCAGAGGAAATGGAAGCCCTGAAGGACAACAAGGAGAATAATGTGAACAATTGTTATTCATGATAAAAAACTCCTATTCTTCATTTTTTTATTCTTCTTTTGAGGAAAAATATCTTGTTACATTATATGATGTAACACTCATTTTGTTATTTTTCACAAAGATGAATCCGTTTAAGGCTTACATAAATTCACATTTTGGCACATGCTATCATATATTGTAATAATAAGCTGCAAGGGATACAGAACAAAATTTGTTATCGATTTATGGATTTTAAATCGATGGATATGTAAACCTGATTATATTAATTGCAGTATGAAAAGGAGAAATTCATGTGAGTAATATTGCTTTGCAAATAGAACGCGTGGCAACAGGGAATGTCGGTGTATTAGGAAATGTTATATTTGATACTACCGTGTATTCTGCCGGAAATATCAGCTATAATGATGCCACAGGCGTGATTACTTTTAACGAAGCCGGAAGATATCTGATTAATTGGTGGGTATCCACACAATCATCCGGTTCACCAAGCGGAGTAGCATTTGCCCTTTCCTCATCCGAGGGGGAACTCCTTGAAGGAGCTTCACCTCTTAAGACGGGAGAAGTTGTTGGAACAGGAATTATCAATGTATCCTCCGGCTCTGTAACCGTATCTCTAGTTAATGCAAGCCCAGGCAGTCATGCTTATGCTTTGCAGACACCCCTGAAAGCAGCGTTGACTGTCGTACAGGTTAATATACCGACAGAACCAGCAGAAACCATGAGCTGCTTTGCCGTTAAACAATTAACTAATATTCTCTCCCAAATGATTACAGCATACTCGACGACCACTTGGACGGTGTATTCGGAATCTTTGGCTTCTTATTCTGGAGTGCCATTGGATTTATACACGTCTCCAGACGCCACAGGTCCAGGGATTTTACGACTGGTTGATGTAAATGGCGACTATGAGGCATTACCAATTGCCAATATTACTGCCATTTATCCAGGAGACGGGACCTTATATGATCCTAGCTTCTCTTATCTGAATCCGCCAGACCCTCTGCCTCCGGGCTGCGACACAGACATGTTGGCGGCAATTGAATCCTATCTGATGCCAGTTGGTACCTCTGTTATGTTAAACTTAGGACCGTCAATCTCAGCTTCAGGAAGTGTTTACCAAAATAAATTTGGTATTTTGGTCCTATCTGATGCCAGTGGAAATACCCCGGTTTTTATTCCAACACCTAAAATTTTGAGAATATTTAAAACAGGTACTTCGGGACTCAGTGAGAACAACAACAACGAAAAAAAGCCTCAAATTAGCATTATCAAGGAATGATTGATAAGAAAATAGTTGGTAAGAACAGAAAGGCGGGACGCATGTCCCGCCTTTCTGTTAAGGTAAAAGGTCACATTATATTTTGGTTCTTCAAGGAAAATAAAGTAATATGAGACTGACTGAATCACAATTTTGAGATTATAGAAACCGTTCGGTGAAAATCCAATAAAAAATAATTGTTTAAAATTATAAAGAATGGTATTATGAAAGATAAAATGAAGAATTTGTAAAAGTATGTCGAATAAAAAGGAGGGCGTATGGAACTTACTACACTTTTGGGCATTATTGTAGGCTTTACTTCGGTAATTGGAGCTATGATTTTTAAGCATATTAGTTTTACTGTGTTTTTAAATCCTGCAGCTTTTTTTGTTATATTTGTTGGTACGGTTGCTACTATTTTAAATTCATTCCCTGGAGAAAATCTTAAAAGCATAGGAGCTTTATTCAAAATTCTCTTTACAAAACAAGAGCGGATGTCTGAACTGGATATCATTGAATTAATGGTCAATTTATCAACCACAGCAAGGAAAGAAGGGCTTTTGTCATTAGAAAGTAAAGTTGAAGAAATTGAGGACCCTTTTTTAAAAAAAGGCATTCGTATGGTTGTTGACGGAACTGGAGATGAGGTTATTACAGACATTCTTGAATCTGAAATTTCGGCAATGGAAAAACGACATGAAACAAATGCAAGTATTTTTTCATCAGCGGGAATGTATGCTCCAACCTTAGGTGTTTTGGGTGCCGTATTCGGTTTGATAGCGGCTATGTCTCATATAGATGATACCGATAAGATGGCGGAAGCAATTGCTGCTGCATTTATAGCAACTATTCTTGGTATATTTACTGGTTATGTTTTATGGAATCCATTTGCAAAAAAATTGAAAGTTAAAAGCCAAGCAGAAGTGGCGCTTAAATATATGATCCTTGAAGGTTTGTTATCTATACAGAGAGGTGATTCTCCTTTTATGCTAAAGGAAAGGCTGCTTGCAGTTCTGCCAGCATCGAAACAAGAACAAATAGCTGAGGAAATGAAGTCTGAATAAGGAGGATACAGTATGTCAAAGAAAAATAAACATCCACATCAGGAAGAAGAAGGTGGGGAAGCGTGGCTGCTTCCATATTCGGATTTGATGACTTTATTATTAGCAGTTTTCATAGTTCTATTTGCAGTTAGTCAGGTGGACGCAGGGAAAGCACAACAAATGTCGGAAGAGTTTAGTGAGCAAATGATGACTGAAAGCTTTGTATCTTCTCAAGCAGCAAATAAGCAAAGCACACAGGCGGCGGTTTCTACAAGTAGTCAGACAAAAGAAGAACAGTTAGAGAAAGCCATTGAGCAGAAAGAACTGCAGAATCTGAAGGAATTAAAAGCTGATATTGATGCAAAGTTACAACAAGAAAATATGAGTGCTTCTGTAACAACCAGCATAGATAAGCGGGGCTTAGTTATTAGTTTTAATAATGCAATTTTATTCGAATCAGGAAGTGCACAAATCAAAGAAGAAAATGAACATGCTTTACTGGAAATAGCTGATATGATTAATAATCTGAATAATTACATACGTATTGAAGGTCATACGGACAACGTCCCTATGCACTCAGAGATTTATCCTTCTAATTGGGAGTTATCTACAGCAAGAGCGGTTAGTGTAGTTCAATTATTTATTAAGGAGTGTAATGTTCCCCCTGAAAAACTTGTAGCGGTTGGATATGGAGAATATAGACCGGTTGCGGATAATTCCACGGCAGAGGGAAGAACAAAAAATAGGCGTATTGATATAATTGTTCTAAGCGAGAAGTTTAATGATTTGGAAAAACAGATTACTAAGTAAGTAAAAGAAAAGCAGGAAAGTTTTTGATTAAACTTTCCTGCTTTTAAATTTTTCAGTATATTAGGACATCTTATAAAGTTCAATTATCCTCTTTTAACTCGGTACAGTTTACCCTTGATTTTTTTTGTCTTAAGGGCCTTAATAACTATATCTTCTTTTCCATCAAATATTTCAACATTAGTTACAGATTCTCTTATGTCAACTTTTCCGATATTCTCATTGCAAATACCATTTACATGCCTGATGGCAGCAAGAAAATCACTTGTTTTCAATGAACTGTTACTTCTGCCAGCATTGAACTGTACTAAAGCTTTTTGTCCTCGATTACCTGCTTTATACCTCTCCCTGCCT
Organism: Aminipila sp.; assembly: GCF_032051575.1. Classification (NCBI taxonomy): domain Bacteria; kingdom Bacillati; phylum Bacillota; class Clostridia; order Peptostreptococcales; family Anaerovoracaceae; genus Aminipila; species Aminipila sp. The sequence continues at coordinate 229,629 of NZ_DAMBYD010000002.1, forward strand.
TTTTTTTGTGTAGAATCTACCTTTGGCCTTCTATCTACATGCCCCCCCTTACATGGGATTTTGTAGCCAAGAAATGTTTCAAGGTCATGAAATCGAGCCATTTCGCTTGGAATAACCATGGTGATAGCAATACCATGCTGATCCACTCGACCAGTTCTGCCAATTCTATGAACGTACTGTTCATGTTCAAATGGGACTCCATAGTTTATTACATGCGTGATACCTTGGACATGTAAACCTCTTGCTGCCACATCAGTAGCAATAAGCATCTTGTATTCTCCCCGCTTGAAAGCAGTTAATTTTTCTGTACGCATTTGCTGATCCATACCACCATGTACTGCGCAAGTAAAGTTACCCCACTTTCTGAAAATTTCAAACAGATTGGTAACCTGTTCCTGCGTATTACAAAACATAATGGCTTTTCTTGGATGTTCTCTTTCTATAACTTTCTTTATAAAGTCCACTTTTTTTAGGCCGTCTACAGCATAATAAATTTGTTCAATCTTTTCGAGATTAGAGACTTGTGGCTCAATTTCTATATTTTCAGGATTTCTCAGATATTCTTGGCTCAGAAAATGAACTTCATCAGGTATTGTTGCAGAAAAAAGCAGAGTCACTCTATCTTTAGGAATTTTTTTAATAATAGCTTCTAGTTGTTCCTTAAATCCCATAATTAACATTTCATCCGCTTCATCAATTACTAGGTATTTGATATCATGGAGCTTTACATTTTTATTCAAAATATGGTCCATCATTCTACCAGGTGTGGCTACAATCACATGTGGTGTGTTTTGCTTTAATTCTTTTCGTTGCTGCTCCATGGGCTGCTTACCATATAAAGCACAGCACTTTAAGCCTTTGTATTTTCCAATATCGTAAATATCTTGTTTTACCTGTTCAGTCAATTCTCGTGTGGGGGACAGAACTAAAACCTGAGGACTTTCTAATTCTACATCGATTTTTTGACAAAGAGAGATGGCAAAGGCCGCTGTTTTACCACTGCCCGTTTGTGATTTTACAATTAAATCCTTGCCTTCGAGAATCATAGGGATTACTTTAGCCTGGACTTCTAAAGGCTGCTTGAATCCTAATTCGCTTAAGGCTCTTTTGATAGAACTATCAAGTGGATAATCCTTAAACTTTTCAATATTTGTTTCCTGTAATTCTTTTATTTCATTCATATTTTTTCCTTTTCTTAACTCAATCCAATTAGTTCTTCTATAATCTATTATTTATATTTATTTTACAATTTAATCACTTGATTACAATATTATAAATTTCTATTATAACATGAATAAATTCAAGGGACAACCCAAGTGATTTTATATAAATTGAATAAATATTTATAACTATAAAAAGTTCTTGACATGGAGTTCACTCCAAGTGATATTCTCAATAGTATAGAAAAGGAGAAAAATCATATGGAACAGAAAAAATTAGGATTTGGATTCATGAGATTACCTATAAATAACCCAGAGGATCCAACAGACATTGATATGGAACAGGTAAACGAAATGGTAGATACTTTTTTGGAAAGAGGATTTACATATTTTGATACGGCATATATGTACCACAATTTTAAAAGTGAAGTTGCTTTAAGGGAGGCACTGGTGAAGCGTCATGACAGGAACAGCTTTACTGTAGCCACGAAAATGCCTACTATGTTTTTAGAAAAAAAGGAAGATCAGGAAAGAATCTTTAATGAACAGTTAGAAAAATGCGGAGTAGAGTATTTTGACTATTATCTTCTTCATAATCTAGGTGTCTCCCATTATGAAATAGCAAAGAATATGGATAGCTACGCCTTTATCCAGAAAAAGAAAGCAGAAGGTAAAGTTAAAAATATTGGCTTTTCTTTTCACGACACTGCGGATTTGCTTGATGAAATTCTTAAGGCTTATCCAGAAGTGGATTTTGTACAACTGCAGATAAACTATATGGACTGGAATAATGAAAGTATTCAGTCAGCAAAATGTTATGAAGTTGCTAAAAAGCATGGAAAACCAGTAATAGTAATGGAGCCTGCGAAAGGTGGTACACTTGCAGCTGTTCCTGCTAAAGCTGAGAAGATTCTGAAACAATATCATCCTGATATGTCTATAGCTTCCTGGGCAGTCCGTTTTGCAGCAAGTCTTGAAAATGTTGTAATGGTTTTAAGCGGCATGTCGAATATGGAACAATTGCTAGATAATACAGGATATATGCAAAATTTTAAACCATTTATTAAAGAAGAATATGATATAATAGAGAAGGTAGTAGATGTTATTAATGAAGCCATTGCAATTCCTTGTACTGCCTGTCAGTATTGCGTCGAGGGCTGTCCGAAGAATATAGCTATCCCTAATTATTTTGCACTATATAATGCGGAGAAGCAGTCTCAGAGCCAAGGGTTTTCAATCCAAGGGGTATATTACGGAAATTATATTAAAAACTATGGGAAAGCCTCGGATTGTATTGGATGCAGAAAGTGTGAGAATAGCTGTCCGCAGCATATTGAAATAATAAAAGGCTTAAGGGACGTAGCGGCACAATTTGAAGCTGGTACTAACCAATAACAAAGGTTAAGTTTTGGGGGAGCAGGTATGACAATTGCAGAAGTAAGTAAAAAATATGACATTTCTCAGGATACATTACGGTATTATGAACGTATAGGGTTGATTCCAGTAGTAAACAGAACTGCCAATGGCAATCGGGATTACACGGAAGAATCCTGTAAATGGATTGAGCTGGCAAAATGTATGCGTTCTGCAGGAGTTCCGATAGAAGCTCTGATTGAATATTGTGCGTTGACCCAGCAGGGAGATTCTACGATTAAAGCCAGAAAAGAACTTTTGTTAGAAGAACGCAGAAAGCTTTCAGAAAAAATGGAAGACATGCAGCAAACCCTGGATCGACTGAATTATAAAATAGGTAGATATGAAAAGGCAGAGGTAACAGGAATTTTGTCTTGGGAATAGAATCAGCATTATGAAATTAGTTGAAGATCTCCGTACCCTAAAACAGAGTATGGAGATTTTTTTGAAAAATAAATGTAAAAATTCCGAATTACAAAAACATAGCGGAGGGTATAATGGAGACACATGATATATTGTTAAAGCTAAAGAATGGTGAGATATCTGTGGAGGAGGCAGAACGATATATTCGAAAACTGCCATATGAAGAGATGGGGTTTGCTAAACTAGATACTCATAGAAAATTGCGGTCTGGTTTTGCAGAAGTAATTTTCTGCAGTGGGAAAGCAGATGAACACCTACTTAAAATATTTGGAAAATTGTATGAAGAAGAGGGCGAGGTATTTGGAACCAGAGCATCGAGACTACAATATGAGCTGATTAAGAAAAAATATCCAGAAACTCAATATGATGAAATTTCGCAAATTATAAAAATAGAAAAGCTAGATAAGAAAAGGCAGGGCAAAATTGCAGTTTGCACGGCTGGAACTGCGGATATTCCAGTGGCGGAAGAAGCAGCACAGACGGCAGAATACTTTGGCTCTTATGTAGAACGGATTTATGATGTTGGGGTAAGTGGCATCCATAGAGTTTTATCCCAACTAGATGTGATTCAAAGTGCCAATTGCGTCATAGCTGTTGCAGGAATGGAAGGGGCTTTGGCAAGTGTAGTCGGTGGTCTGGTGGATAAGCCTGTGATTGGAGTGCCAACTTCAGTAGGATATGGTGCCAGTATGCATGGGTTATCAGCGTTGCTAACCATGATTAATTCTTGTGCCAATGGCATAGCAGTAGTAAACATTGATAATGGTTACGGAGCTGGATATATGGCAACACAAATTAACAGACTGGCAGAAAAAGCTCAAAGTGTTTAGAAAAGGTAGAGTACAATGAATAGCAGTCAAGAAAAGTATATGAAGTTAAATGTGATGATGGATGAATATGCAGACAGAGATGTAATGGTTGCATTTTCTGGGGGAGTGGACAGTAGTCTGCTTCTAAAGATGGCTTGTGATAGTGCTAATAAAAAAGGCAATAAGGTCTATGCGGTTACATTGCATACCATGCTTCATCCCCTAAAAGAATTGGAAAATGCACAGAAGGTTGCAAAGGAAGTTGGTGCAATTCATTATATTATTCAGGTAAATGAATTACAAAATGCAGGCATTTTGCAAAATCCGCCGGATAGATGTTACCGGTGTAAAAAATACTTATTTGAGGAAGTGCGAAAGAAAGCATATGAATTACATGTTGATACCATTATGGATGGGACCAATGAAGATGATTTGCATGTATACCGGCCGGGCATTAGAGCAATTCAGGAGCTTGGAATTGTAAGTCCATTGGCAAAGTCAGGCGTTACAAAAGGTGAAGTAAGGCAATTTGCCGCAGAATATGGAATATCTGCATCAGACCGGCCGTCTGCACCGTGTCTTGCCACCAGGTTTCCATATGGGACAGTTCTTTCCCATGAAAAAATGAATATGGTGGAAAAAGGTGAATTATTTATTAAATCACTTGGAATATATAATATCCGCCTGAGGGTTCACAGTGACATAGTTCGTATTGAAGTAGATGCACAGGATATGAACAAAATACTAACCCATAGGGAAGAAATTATTACCTACTTAAAAACCTTGGGATATGTATACATAACCATTGACTTAGAAGGATTTAGATCAGGGAGCATGGATATTAACCTGAATTTGTAAGTGAAAGGAGAATTTTACGATGCATATGGCTGATGCGCTTGTGGCGCCAGCAGTAGCAGGAACTATGTATGCCTGCTCTGCAATAACAATGGGGTATTCAATTAAGAAGATCCGGCTTGAAAATGAACCAAAGAAAATACCAGTAATGGGAGTGATGGGGGCATTTGTTTTTGCCGCTCAAATGATAAACTTTACCATTCCTGGAACGGGATCTTCAGGACATTTATGTGGAGGCATGTTATTATCCGCAATTTTAGGTCCATACGCTGGTTTTTTAACCATGATAGGTGTTCTGCTAATTCAATGCCTTCTGTTTGCAGATGGGGGAATCCTTGCACTTGGATGTAATATATGGAATATGGCATTCTATGGGTGTTTTATCGGGGCAATGGTAATCTGGACGCTTATCATGAAAAATGGTATGTCAAAACGAAAAATTACTATAGCTTCCATACTGGGAAGTATGATTACACTACAGTTGGGAGCCTTTTCGGTTACTTTAGAAACCTTAGCTTCTGGGGTGACTGAATTACCCTTTGGGGTGTTTGTTGCAACTATGCAGCCAATTCATCTGGCTATTGGATTGGTAGAAGGCTTGATTACTGCATCAGTACTTTGCTTCATATATGAAGCAAGACCGGAACTTTTGTGGAGTGATTCAGGAAGAACTGGTGTAAGTCCTGAGAAACAAGGAAAGCTTTCCTATAAGAGTACTTTTACAGTGCTGGCAGTAGTGACCATTGTGATTGCAGGATTACTGTCTCTGGCTGCATCTGCTAATCCAGATGGACTGGAATGGTCTATACAAAGAATTACTGGTATTCCTGAAGTTGCTGCATCGGGAACTGTGTATGATGCCGCTGAAAAAATTCAAAGTTTGACGGCAGTCTTACCAGACTATGCATTCAAAGGTTCAGATTCTAAAGCGGGCACTTCCCTCGCAGGGATTATAGGTGGAATGGTAGTGTTAGGAGTTTGTGTAGCCAGTTGCTTTATGTTCCGTTTATTTAGAAGGAAAACGGAGTAATGAGCAAAATAAATGAAGCGGTACATGGTATTCATCATATGGATGCCATGTCAGCAAAAGATAAATGGATTAATGGGATTCATCCACTGGTCAAACTGATTGTCACCATCAGTTATATACTAGCTGTAGTGTCTTTTGACAAGTATGATGTGGTAGGTTTAGCAGGAATGAGCATCTATCTGCTGTCAATAATTATATTGGGAGATATATCCATTATACATAGCATGAAACAGATAAAAGTGGTGCTGATTCTAGCCTGTATAGTTGGAATAGCCAACCCCTTTATTGACAGGATGCAGATGGGGCATATTGGGGGAATCGTTATTACTGGTGGTATGCTGTCCATGATTTCATTAATGATGAAAGGAATATTTGCAGTAGTTGCTTCTTATATTCTGATTGTAACAACTTCAATAGAAAAAATCTGCTATGCCCTTAGATTAATTCATGTTCCAAGGGAGTTAGTTACACTTATTCTGTTAATCTATCGTTATGTTATTGTGCTTTTGAAGGAAGTTCAACGAATCTCTGACGCGTATCAATTGCGCGCACCAAAACAAAAAGGCATACATATTAAAGCATGGGGATCTTTAGCAGGGCAGTTGCTTTTGAGAAGCATGGACAGAGCCCAGGTCGTTTATGAAAGTATGACACTTCGTGGATATGATGGTGAATTTTCACCTGGACAGGAGAAAGAATCAATAATAAAAAGCCTCTGCTATTTTATCTTATGCATGGGGATGATTCTGCTTTTTAGGGCAGTCCCCCTTTTTTATATTGTAGGAAATATCTTGGTATAGTTTGGAGGAAAATAGATGCAGAACATTGAAGTAAATCACCTAACCTTTTCCTACGGCAGAGGGAAAGAAGTCCTTTCAGATATTAGTTTTACTGCATCCGGCAAGGAATCAGTGGGGATTATCGGAGCAAATGGAGTGGGCAAATCTACCTTACTAAAGTTGCTGGTGGGATTACTAGTAGAATATACAGGAAAAATTGTAGTTAATGGATTAGAAGTCAAAAAAGAAAATCTTCCACAAATAAGAGAAAAGACTGGTTATGTTTTTCAGGATGCGGACAGTCAGCTGTTCATGTCTACAGTGTATGAAGACGTGGCCTTTGGCCCGCGGAATTATGGGTACTCAGAAACAGAAGTTCAAAGGAGGGTAACAACAGCCTTAAGGATGGTTCATATTGAAGAAATGAAAGACAGGCAGATTTACCGTTTATCTGGTGGACAAAAAAAGCTTGCGTCTATTGCCACTATTCTTTCTATGGAGCCGGATCTAATTTTGCTGGATGAACCTTCCATTGCACTGGATCCAAAAAACAGAAGAAATTTAATTGAGATCTTAAATTCCATTAACAGTTTAAAAATGATTGCTTCTCATGATTTAGATATGATTCTGGATACCTGCGAAAGAACAATTTTGATAGCTAATGGGAAAATAGTTAAGGATGGGAAGACAGAAGAAATTCTAACAGACAAAGCATTACTTGAAACAAAGGGGCTTGAACTGCCATTGTGTTTATCGGAAAGAAAAGTTAGAAAATAATGTTGACTTTTTTTGTCAAGATTGATATATTAGGTATATAATAAAGAAAAGGAGGTAGTGGATTTGCTGATTACGCGAGAAACAGATTATGCATTAAGGATGCTTCGGACGTTGTCACAGGGGCAGAGCTTTACAGCGGGTGACTTGGTTGAGAAAGAGTCGCTGCCTCAGAGTTTTGCGTATAAAATACTGAAAAAGTTAGAGAAGGCTGGAATTATTCAAATTACACGTGGCTCAAATGGAGGATGTATTTTGAAAGCTGATTTAAACACCATCAGTCTTTACCAATTAATTGAAGCGGTGGAATTTAACTCTTATTTAACTGCATGTATGAAACCAGAATACAACTGTGAATGGCGGGAAAAGAACAGAACAGCATGTAATGTTCATAACCAATTAGATATAGTGCAGAAAAATATTGATAAAGAACTTGAATCCCATAGCCTACATTGGGTTCTCTTTGGAGATAAAGATGAATAATCTATAAAAGATTTAATTTGTATATATTTTTTTACAATTTAAAGTGGATAAATTTTATCAAGTATTTCTAATATAAATAAACATAAATAGAAAGGGAGGAATGAATATGCTATTTAAAACAAATCAGGACCATGAGGCTCTTCGTCAGACAATCCGCAAATTTGCGGAAACTGAAGTAAAACCTTTGGCATTCATGCTAGACAAAAACAATGAATTTCCTACTGAGGCTGTAACCAAACTGGGTGAAATGGGACTCATGGGGATACCTTATCCTAAAGAATACGGTGGAGCGGGTCTTGATGCTTTAAGCTATGCTATTGCCGTGGAGGAGCTGGCGCGAGTTGATGGCGGTATGGGTGTTATTCTTTCTGCTCATGTATCATTGGGCTCATGGCCTATTTCTGCATTTGGAAATGAGGAGCAGAAAAAGAAATATCTAGTACCTTTAGCAAAGGGTGAAAAGGTTGGGGCCTTTGGCCTTACAGAACAAAATGCTGGTTCTGACGCAGGTGGAACAGAGACTACAGCTGTGTTAAAAGGGGATTATTACTTGTTAAATGGCGGTAAGATTTTTATTACCAATGCGCCAATCGCCGAAACCTATGTTGTTTTTGCTGTAACCACCCCGGATATTGGAACCAGAGGAATTTCTGCATTTATTGTGGAAAAAGGATGGGAAGGGTTTGAGTTTGGTGACCATTACGATAAGATGGGTATCCGTTCTTCCTCTACTGCTGAGCTGATTTTCAATGATGTAAAGGTTCCCAAAGAAAATCTGCTAGGAAAAGAAGGTGATGGCTTCAAGATTGCAATGGCAACTTTAGACGGCGGTCGTATAGGTATAGCGGCACAGGCTTTAGGAATTGCACAGGGAGCTTTTGAAAATGCACTGGAATACTCAAAGGAGCGTGTCCAGTTTGGAAAGCAAATCTGTCAGCAACAAATTATTGCCTTTAAGCTGGCGGATATGGCCACAAAGTTACGTTGTGCCCGCTTCTTAATTTATAGTGCTGCAGAATTGAAAGAAAATCACGAATCTTATGGGATGGAGTCTGCAATGGCAAAACAGTATGCTTCTGATATAGCTCTGGAAGTTACAAATGATGCCCTGCAAATCTTTGGTGGAAGTGGTTATTTAAAGGGTATGGATGTAGAACGTGCATACCGTGATGCAAAGATCACCACTATCTATGAAGGAACAAATGAAATACAAAGAGTTGTTATAGCTTCCCACCTGATTGGAAAGCTGCCGAAAGAAGAATCTTCAGGCAGTGGCGGAAAAATCATGAAGAAAGCTGCCCCAATTACTGGTTTGCGTAAAAAGATGATTTTAAAAGAAGGCAGCACAAAAGAAAAAGTGGAAGCACTAGTTGCAGCCTTGAAAAAAGATGGTTTTGATTTTACTGTAGGCAGTCCATTGGATACCCCTATACCACAAGCAGAGAGAGTGGTATCTGCTGGTAAAGGTATTGGGGATAAGAAGAACATGAAACTAATTGAGGCCCTTGCGGTTCAGGCAGGAGCGGCTATTGGATCTTCACGTCCAGTAGCAGAAACATTAAAATATGTACCACTTAACCGATATGTGGGTATGTCAGGACAGAAGTTTACAGGAAATCTGTATATTGCCTGTGGGATTTCTGGTGCAACACAACATTTGAAGGGGATTAAAGATGCTTCTATTATTGTAGCTATTAACAAGAATGCCAATGCCCCAATTTTTAAGAATTGTGATTATGGAATTGTAGGGGATTTGATGGAAATTCTTCCGTTGCTGACAGCTGCTTTGGATAACGGCCAAAGCAAAAAACCAGCTCCGCCTATGATAAAGATGAAGAGACCGTTACCGCCTAAGCATACACCGATTGGAAAGACCTATGTCTGCGGAGGCTGCGGTTACGAATACAATCCTGAAATGGGTGACCCGGATGGAGATATTGCTCCAGGAACATTATTTGAAAAAATTCCTGAAGACTGGGTCTGCCCAGAATGTGCTGAAGCCAAAGATATGTTTATAGAGGCTTAATTGAAAGGAGGTCACAATATGTATTGTGTAAGAAATGTAACGGAAGATTTATACTGGGTAGGAGCTAATGACCACAGGCTTCATCTATTTGAAAATATTCATCCTATTCCAAGAGGGGTATCCTATAATGCATATCTTTTACTAGATGAAAAGAGTGTGCTTTTTGATACAGTAGACTGGTCTGCATGCAGACAGCTTTTGGAAAACATAGATTTTCTTTTGAAAGGAAATCCGCTGGATTACCTGGTAATTAATCACATGGAACCCGATCATGGGGCTTCAATTGAAGAAATTTTACTGCGTTACCCAAATGTGAAAGTAATCAGCACGGAAAAGGCTTTCATGCTAATGCGCCAGTTTGGATTTGATATAGATAGTCATGAACTCATTGAAGTTCACGAGGGAGACACTCAAAGCTTTGGAAAGCATACGGTTACTTTCGTATATGCACCAATGGTGCATTGGCCAGAAGCTATGGTTACTTTTGATGTAACCAATGGAGTTCTTTTTGCAGCTGACGCTTTCGGTTCATTCGGAGCATTGGATGGAAAGCTGTTCAATGACGAAGTGAACTTTGACAGAGACTGGATAGATGATGCACGACGTTATTTTACCAATATTGTAGGGAAATATGGTCCTCATGTGCAGGCACTGTTAAAGAAGGCAGGTACAATTGACATTAAGCTTATTTGCCCGCTGCACGGACCTGTATGGCGTTCTGATTTGGGATATTTTATTGATAAATATGATCACTGGAGCCGTTACGAGCCAGAAGAAAAGGGTGTCATGATTGCTTATGCATCTATGTACGGAAACACGGAAGCTGCGGCCCAGGCTTTAGCAAGTAAGCTTTGTGAAAAAGGTATGACAAATGTGGTTATGTATGATGTTTCAAATACCCATGTTTCCCAGCTTATATCCGAGACTTTCCGACTAAGCCATATTGTATTGGCATCTGTCACTTATAATCTGGGAATATATCCAGTTATGCACAATTATTTGATGGATATGAAAGCATTGAATTTACAGAACCGTAAGATTGCCATTATCGAAAATGGGTCTTGGGCATGCAAGTCAGGAGATTTAATGCAGAAGTTTATTGATGAAGAGCTAAAGAATATGACTGTACTAAATGAAAGGCTTTCCTTGGCTTCTGCATTAAATTCAGATAAGGTGACTGAGTTGGAAGCTTTGGCAGACAGCATTATTGAATCAATGAAATAAGAAATAAATGGACATCACATATGCAATAGTTGTATAATCAATTATAAAATTTTTAACTTGTGAAAATGGACAAAAATATTGGGAACTAATACTCTAAAAATGGGAGGAAAACCATGGAAAGAACTTATGTGATGTTAAAGCCAGATGCCATTAAACGAAAACTGGCAGGACAGATTATTGCCAGGATAGAAGCTAAGGGCTACAAAATCATTGATTTGAAGGTCATAAATTTAAAGGAGAAAATACTAAGGGAACATTATGCTCATGTTGCGAATGAATCGTTTTATCCTAAAATGGAAGACTATATGATGTCAGGACCTGTATGGGCAATGATTGTTGAAGGAGAAAATGTAGTTCAGGGAATACGCATATTAATGGGGGCAACAAAATTCGAAAATGCCCTTCCTGGAACAATCAGGGGAGACTTTGCCAGTTCTACTACAGAAAATTTAATCCATGGTTCTGATTCTCCGGAAAACGCGGAAATTGAAATAAAACGTTTCTTTGGATAGTTCTTATAGAAAACAGCTCTTACATGAGCTGTTTTTTTGATAGACTACCAGGCTGCAGCATGCTGGATACTCAGGTCTATAAAAGCTTTTAAAGCAGGATTCAGCCATTTGTTTTTATGGTAGACAAGCTGTGTATAAAAAGTTATAGATGAAGTGTGTTTTTTTATTCTTAGCCGCTTTTCTTCTGCATCCTCTGCAACAGCATATAAGGGCAGATAGGAAATCCCCATTCCATAGTAGATATATTTCTTTATAGCTTCAACACTCCCTGTTTCTAAGATATTTGTAGGATAGAAATTATGACTTTTCAAATAGTTACTGAAAATCTGACGGTAGTCACAGTCTTTTTCTGTAAATAAGATCATTTGCGAATCACCGGGTAAAAAATCTTCTCCCTTATAATCATATGGGGCAACTAGACACATTTCTTCTTTTTTCAACAGTATAGTTTTCAGTTGGGAATAGGTGTATTCAGGCTGTAATAAAAAGCTAATATCTAAATCGTGTGAAGTAAGCTTATTTCGCAAGTGTGAGCATTGGTCGTTAATAATAACCACTTCCACATCTGGGTAAGTAAGTTTATATTGTTTAAGGATATTGTGAAGTCTGTACAACATTAAAGATTCAGGGACTCCGATTCTGAGAACCCCTTGGGGCTGACATTCAGACAAGGAATAACTCTCTAAATTATCATAAGCATTTAAAAGAATATCAATCTGCTCGGATAACATATGCCCAAACTGAGTCAATTCAATCCTCTTTCCAATTCGATTAAAAATAGGTCTTTTGTAATACTCTTCAAGGGACTGTATATGAAAGGTAATGGTTGATTGGGCATAGCCCAGTGAATTGGCGGCTTTGGTAAAGCTTCCTAACTCGATGATTTTTTTTAAAGTTCTAAAATTCTTTATATCCATATATGGCTGTCTCCTTTTTAAATACTTTAAAATCATTATAGCATACTTCAAAAAAATCGATATATATAATTCAATCTTTCAATTATACAAATGGGTAATAAACTTCTATAATATGTATAAAAGGAGAAAAAATATGCAGAAAAAATTAAACACATTAACATTAAGCGGACTAATGATTGGTCCAATCTTAGGATCTGGAATCGTATTATTACCGCCATTAGCTATAAAAACGCTAGGAAATCAAGCTATTTTTGCATGGCTTATTATCATGGCTTTGGGAGTCATTTTTGCCTATATATTTGCAAAAATGAGTTTAAAAATATCTAGCAATGAGGGAATGAGTATAGTAATAGGGCAGGAGCTAGGACAATTTTTCAGAGAATTATCTGCTAATTATCTTACTACAGCAGTTTGTTTCGGTCCAGTTGCAGTTGCGCTTACAGCTTCAGAGTTCCTAAGTCATATAGTAAATCTAAATTTAGACAAAACTATATTAGCGTTTATAGTTTTGCTATTATGTGTTACAGTCCTCTTAGGGGGCATAACAACTGTTGGAAAGCTTACATTGGTACTTTCATCTTTAACAGCGGTGCTTCTTGTTACAGGCAGTGTCTACAGCTTACTGACCCAGGTTAAAGTTATGTATCCTACGGGTTTACCTGAGCCAGATAAACTGGGATATACTTTGCTGCTATTATTTTGGGCTATCATAGGATGGGAAGTTATAGGCAATTATGTGGAAGAGGTTAACAAGCCAGAAAAAACGATTATGAGGTCCATGAAAGTCAGTGTGGTAGCTATAACCATCGTATATGTAGTAAGTGCATTTGCATTGCAGAACCGAATGCAGCTGCAGGAAATTCATGTTGCCAAGCTGAATATGAGTCTGATATTGATTCCCCTATTTGGAGATTTTGCATATATTCTGATGGGAATTATCGCTGCAGGATTATGTTTCTGTACGCTTCTTATGATTCTTGGTGCAGTAACGCGGCAGATAGCTGTTCGGGCCGAAAACGGTAAATTACCAGCTTTCTTTAAAATGAAGCTACAGGAAAAAGCACCGAAACATGCATTGTTTGTTCTAAGTGGGTGGCACTGTATTCTTCTTGTACTGATTTATTTTAAGGTCCTATCCATTGAAGGAATTGTAGGAATTGCCAATACCTTCTTCATAGGGAATGCATTGCTCGGACTGGCTGCAAGTATAAAATACATGAAAGAATATTGGGTGAAAGTTTTTATTTTTATTTTAATCATCGCACTGATTATTTTAATAGGATTTTCCTCGGCGTTTGCTTGGATTGCCTTAGCTTTGGTAACAGCGGGGACTATATACAAAAGCAGAAGGGATACAAATAAAAAGGATAAAAAGGGCAACAATACATAAATAAGAAAGCTTATAGTGAAAGGATGATACAAATGAAGTGGTTTACACGGATGCTAGACAAGCTGAAAGGGCTGACCAATGCTATTACCCGTTATCCCTTGACCGCAGTAATTCTTTTAGCTGCGGCTGTTATTGTTGCAATTTCAATTCATGAGGAAAAGAATTATTCAAAACTAATTATGACCTGTGCAGTAGGAGCTATGTTGAGTGCTACATTACAGGCAGCATATGAATGCTTTTTCAGTAAAGTATCTGCCAAGATTGCTTTATTGGGAGCTGGTATTCTTGTGACGTTAGGCTACTACTTTATGGTCAGGTCTGCTCCTGAGTTAAGCATAGAAATCAGTATTCGAACATGGGTTGCCCTTTTAGCCTTATGGGTTGCCTTTATATGGGTTCCTGTTATTCGAAGCAGGATAAGCTTTAATGAAAGCTTTATGGCAGTGTTCAAGACTTTATTTCATTCTGCATTTTACTCTATAATAATCTATGCTGGATGCAGCCTTATTATCCTGGCGGTGGATACACTTATTACTGATGTAAGCTATAAGCTTTATTCTTATATTGCCATTATTGTATTTGTGTTATTTACACCTTTATATTTCCTTTCACTTATTCCTGTATATCCAGGGAGGAGGGATAGAGATAGTCAGAATGACCAAAACTCCATACAGAACGAGCTGATTAATAAAGCTGCATTTTGTCCTAAGTTTCTGGAAATCCTGATATCCTATATCATTATTCCCCTTACGACAGTTTTTACAGTTATTCTCTTGCTTTACATTGTACTGAATGTCAGAGGAGAGTTCTGGACTAATAATCTTTTGGAGCCAATGCTGGTTTCTTATGCCATAACGGTCATTTTAATCTATATTCTGGCAAGCAGACTGGAAAATAAATTTGCAGCCCTGTTTCGCCGTATTTTTCCAAAGGTACTTGTGCCAATTGTACTGTTCCAAATTACATCTTCAATTCTTAACACGGGGAATACAGGGATTACCCACACCCGGTATTTTGTGATCCTGTTTGGTATTTTTGCTGCTTCTGCAGGAGTTGTAATGAGCCTGCTGCCTGTTAGAAAAAATGGAATTATAGCAGCAATGCTTATAGCCTTTTGCATTGTATCTATTATACCTCCTGTTGATGCGTTTACTGTCAGCCGCATCAATCAGGAAAAAATGCTTAAATCTGTCTTAGTACAAAATAAAATGTTAAAAAATAATGTCATAATACCAAACAGTGCCATTCCTGATCAGGATAAAAAGAAGATTATTTTATTTGTTGAGTATTTGAGCAGGATGAGCTATACAGATAAAATAGAGTGGTTTCCAGATGAGTTTACAATCTATGAGGATTTTTATAAAACATTTGGTTTCTATGAATATGATGTACCAGATAAGGACAACAGAACAGTCAATGTATTCCTTAATTCAATGACTCCAATTGATATTGCAGGGTATGAGGTCCTAACCCGCACTAATATTCACTCAGAAGAAAACATGGAATCTCAAATATGCAGCATCCAAAAATCTGGAACAGAATATATGCTTGAAAAAGAGAAAACGGGTGGAAAGTATGATATTATTCTGACAGATGGCAGCAATAATGAGTTTATACGCTTTAACACAGAGGATATTTTTTCAAGATACAAGAGCTATGCCAACGATAAAACGGAAATATCCCAAGATGAGGCGATTTTTTCTAGGGAAAATGACCAGGTAAAACTTACTATTGTCGTGCAGGAGGCAGGTATAAACTTTTCTTTTAATCAAGACTTTTATTACGCTGATTTTTACATCTTAGTCAGATTTAAATAAAAAACTGGATAGTTCCTATTTAAACTTAGTGTGTATTCGCAACCAAGGTCAAGAAATAAAATCCTATATGATATAAACTTTTGATATAAGGAGGTGAGAAAATGGATGAGGCTGAAAATATTATGGCCGTACAACGTATGCAGGAGTACATTGACCTGAATATTCTAAGGAAAATTACGTTGAAAGAATTAGCTGTTACAGCAGGATATTCGCCATGGCATGCTGCGAGACTGTTTAAAGAAGCTACTGGTAAGGCACCATTTGAATATATTCGTGCGCTAAGGCTTACTCAAGCAGCGTTAATACTACGTGATAATAATGAAAAAATCATAGATGTGGCTATGGACTTTGTGTTTGATTCTCATGAGGGATTTACTAGGGCATTTTCCAAAGAATTTGGAATACCGCCTATTAAATATAGCCAGCATACGCCGCCAATAAAACTGTTTATGCCTCAGAAAGTTTTCGATACCTATCGAGCACTTCATAAAGGAGGAGAAAAGATGAGTAATAATTGTAGCACTAAATCTATATTTGTACAGGTGATTGAACGTCCTGCACGAAAAGTTTTGTTAAAAAGGGGAAAACAGGCAGCGGATTATTTTGCATACTGTGAAGAGGTAGGCTGTGATGTATGGTCAGTACTTTCAAGTGTAAAAGAGGCCATGTATGAGCCAATTGGTATGTGGCTGCCGAAACATCTTATGACAGAAGGAACATCACAATATGTTCAAGGGGTAGAAGTTCCTCTTGACTATACTAATGATATTCCAGAGGGGTATGAGCTAATAGAGCTGCCCCCTTGTAAACTGATGATTTTTCAAGGGGAAACTTATAATGATGATGATTTTATGGATGAAATCAATGAAGTTTGGAATCATATTGCGAAATTTGATCCTAAAGTATATGGATATCAGTGGGCACCAGAAGAGGCGCCAAGATTTCAGCTTGCACCGATGGGGTATAGAGGCTATATTGAAGCACGGCCAGTTAAAGCAATTAATATGAAATAGGAAAAAATGAAGTCTTTAGTCAAATTAGGCCAAAGACTTCATTTTTATATTTAGGACTTTTATAAAATCGTTTCAACTGGTATAATAGTAGAAATATTTTACAATTTGATATTACATAAAAAAGGCTTTAACATGGATTATGCCAGTCATATAATTTTATTGAAAGCGAGAAAAGAATTTGGGTATAATGAATTTATTTAAGAAAAAGGATAAAAAAGAGGAATTAGAGCAACCAAAGGTAAATAATGATTTACAGCAGATTTTTAGGGATATTTTTCAAAGAAATCTACAATTATTGTCTGAAGAATTTGAAGCAGAAGAGATGAATAAGTTATTTGCAGACAATGGAAACTATATGGTTAAAAATATAGGCACAGTCAATATCAATTCTGGATTTGTAGAGGTTGGAGATCCCTTGTGCTATTTAGGGACACAATGTGCATTACAATTAGGAAAACAGATTAATTCAGGTACATACCCAGTATTGCTTTCCATCTTCTCACATAATATTTTCGGCTTAAGATATCTAGCCGCCAAAATGCAAGTTACAGATAAATCCCCAGTAAAATATGAAGAGGCATTACCAAAGGAGGATTCTGGCTTAAATTTTTTTGGCGTAGAAACAGGCTTGGCTTGTTTCTGCGATTTGGAAACAGAAAAGAAATATGTACAGTTTCTAGAGAAATGGCATAGTGAACACCCAGATAAGAATCATTACGATGACTATTTTGCAGCTCTTTTTGCTGAAAGTGCAAGAAAAGAACCACAATATCAAAGGAATGATGGAGACTATCTGGATTGGCATCTGCCAGACAATGATAATTGTAATATTGTTATGTTTTGCAGTGGCTTTGGTGATGGAGCATATGTACCTTATTGGGGATATGATGAGAATGAAGAAGTGTGTTGTCTGATACTTCGATTTATTGATCCTAAAGCATTTAATATTTGAAAACGGCAATGCCAGGAGTAAGGAGACTTAAACTACTGGCATTGCCGTTTTTTAATTAATTATTTATTTGGATAACTCGTCTTAATAAGCATTCTAAACAATAAAATTTATTTTCCTAAAGCCGATTTTAGCTGTTCATAAATACTTTGTGCAGAGTGTGCAAAACGATATGAATTATTTGAGCCAATATGTATTCCAACAAGTTCACCTTTACTATTTACAATTGGTGCTCCGCTGGCGCCAGTAGTGCCAAATTGGTCACTTAAAATATAGAGCATTTGCTCTCCATCATCACTGAGGACTACGCAGGGATAGATATTGTTTTCATATGCCTTGTCAGTGTCCCAAAGTGAGGCAAGCAGGTATACGACTTCTCCTTCAACACAAGGTTCTTTTGCTAGGGGAAATGCTTTTAAGGCAGAACTGTTATCCAATTTAAAGGCAGCAAGATCTTTCGTAGGACTCTGGGCTGTATCAATACCTTCGGCATCAGGAATTGTAATGGTCTCTTTAACATTGCCGATTATAGATGCGGAATCCTCTGGAGACATGATATCGATTAATTCTCCACCTTTGATGTAATCTTTTAACGTGTCAGGGGTCAAATCAACAGTCTCAGAATCAAAAATATGATATGCAGTGATAAGAATTGGCTCATCGCTTAAATCCGTTTTCAGGAGAGAAGCGGTACCTGACATCACATCTCCATCCACTGATGTTTTCCAATTGACATTGAATACAGAGGAAGCGGCAATGGAACCAAAACCAGGTTTTGCAAGTGTGTCTGGGTCTGGAATGGTCTCGCCGGTTGAATCTGTAATAGTTGCAATATCATCAGGCATTATATTTTTGCCCTCGGTATTGGAATTTGGTACTTGTCCGCAAGCGCAGATACTTATAGCAAGCATACAGGCTATAATAAGTAATGACATTTTTTTCATGGGTAAAAACTCCTTTTGTTACTATTTTATGTAAATAAGTATAATACCTTGATAAGTACTATTATGTCAATACAAATATGCTTTATAGAAGGGACTTTAATGAAACTATTTTTAGTATAAATAGTATTATTTAAGGCTTTTATTGACAGATATAATATGGAAGATTATGATGAAATTAAGTATCTAAGTAAGTATCTAAGTAAGTAAGGGAGGCGCAAATGTCGTGAAGTTTTTTAAAAAAACAGGGCGAGATGAGAATGACAGTGTTGTAATAAAAAAGAGCAATAAAGAGTTGGCCGATAAATATTTAGAACTAATTAGTGGGTTTTCTTTTTCTGTAGATGAATTGGATCTGGAAATGAATGAAATCCTTGTCAGAATTCAGGGACTTACGTCAGAATCAAAGGGACAAGCTTCAAGCATGATCTCTATGAATGATGTTATTGATGTAATCTACACAACGGTCCAAGGAAGCAGGGCAAAAGCTTCACATGCTTCTGAGATTTCCAATAACACCTATGAGACTATAGTCAGTAAGAAAAAGAAGTTTCAAGAGATCACAAAGAGTTTAAGTGAGACAGGCGGGAACTTAAATTCTGCGAAACTTTCCTTCAGCGAGTTGGAGGGAAAAACGAAAACTGCCAAATCTCTTGTTGACCGGATTGAGCACATTTCCGCACAAACGAATCTGCTTGCTTTAAATGCGTCTGTGGAAGCTGCTAGAGCAGGGGAGCATGGACGTGGCTTTTCTGTCATTGCAGAGGAAGTAAGACATCTGGCAAGTGAAACCAGTGAGGTTAATAAAGTAATAAACGGGATTATTGCAGAAATTATAAAATATGTAGGTCAATCGAAAAAAGATATCCATCAGGTAATAGAAAACATTGACTTTCAAAGTACTCAAATAACAAATACAATTGCAGATTTTGCTTTGATTGAAAATGTATCAAAGGAATCAAGCGAAATGAGTCTTTGGATTGCAGATAATTCAAAGAAACTAGAATCTTCTATTTACTCCGCTAAGGAGGTAATTGAAAATGTGACCAAATCAGTAGATTGTTCTTCCCATAAAATTGAAGAGCTTTCACAGTCCATAAAGGAAGAAGCCAAATCCGCTAATAGTATTAAAAAAAGGATTGAGCAACTTGAACAGCTTAACTTTCAGCTTATGGACAAGGAGAAATGTAGAGATGACTCAACCATTATTGTAGCAACTTCACCATATGAGCCATATTTCATTTACAATGAAAATACTAAAGTGATCTCAGGAATGGATTACGATTTAATTCAAGAAGTTTTTAAAGAATCAAATTATCAAGTAGAATTTAAAATTGTACCCTGGGATACTTCCATAAAAATGGTTAAAACAGGATTATCAGATATCCTTCCTGCCATATCCTATGATAAAACCAGAGAAAGCTATTTAAAATTCAGTGACAGCTATCGCTATGAAAGCCCCTATGGATTTTATACTAGCAAAGAGCAGAATATAAGAGTTAACCAGCTTTCTGATTTGGATAGAAAAAGGATTGGAGTTATTTCTGGATATACATATTTCCCTGAACTATACAATTTGGATATTAAAATTGAAGAATGCAGCAAGGAGGATATTTTATTTAAAAAATTGCTGAAGGGTCAAATTGATATAGTAGTATTAGAAATGGAGTCAGGAGATTATCAGGTAAAGAAGCTGCAAATGGAACATATGATTTGCAAAGAACCTTATATTTTTGTCTTGAAAAATCCAGTAAAGACATATTTAGGTTTTGGTATAGGCAAAAATCATGATTTGATTAGCCAAATTTTTAATAGAAAAGTTAAAGAAATGCAGCAAAGTGGAGTACTGCAAAAAATAGCAGATAAATATAGATAGATAATACATAACAAGTAATACAGTATCTTATGACATAGGTAAACTCAATAAGGTTAGTCAGATGACTTAACATGAAAATGAGTTTTCCTATGTCTTCTTTTTTTATCTAAGGGCAGGAAGGAATTTAACAGGCATAAGAGAAATCTGCTGTAACAGAAGCCTCAATCCTTAATTCCCCAGGGACAATTGGTGTTGTAGTATCTGCTCGTTGAAAACCCATCATAGGAACCGGTGCAGCACTATCTTCAATAATACGAATTGGTATAGGATTTAGTTGTATATGTATATTTGCAGAAACTGATCGTGCTTTCTCCATTGCCTGATTAATGGCTAAGTTTAATGCATGCTGATAATAAATCTCAGGTTCAGCTAATTCAAAGGATACAGATTCAACAATATTAGCCCCCATATTCACTGCGGTATCAATGATTTCTCCTACTTCATCAATATTACTTATTTTGATTTCAAGTATATGCCGTACCGAATATCCTTGGTCAATCTGATTCCCATCCTGATATTCATATTTTTTATCAATTAAGTACTGAACTGTTTTTATGTCTTTAATTTCGTACTGACTTACAGCCTGAATAACCCTCTGACTGATTTGTGCATTCTCTAATTGTATTTGAGGTGGATTATATCCCGTTGTTTCTACCCCCAAACGAATGACAGCTAAGTCTGGAGTTGCTGTAACCTGACCCTTACCGGTTAACGTCATGGTATAATTGGAACAATGATTCACAGATAGCGAATGTGCCATAGGTAAATCTCCTTTCACTATTTTATTTTATTCCATTATATAGTGTATTAAGGAGAACTTCATTTGGGTCCTGGCTAAGTTCCCAAATCATGGCGCCGCCTAAATTTTTTGTTTTGATATAATCAGTTTTATAGGTAATGGATTGTGGATCTTCATAACTGATGAATGTTGAACCATTATATAACCACGGAACTAATGATTGAGAATGAAAATATCTGACAAAACCTGGCTTATTTAAATAATTTTCTGCAATTAATTTATAGCTTATGGAATTTGCGCCAGTATAGGTCTGATATAAGCCATTATTTGTATTGTTTACGGAAGAGTAGATATATCCGTAAAATGGAATACCAAGTACCAGCTTGTCCGCTGGGAAAGAGGCATTAAGCCATGCACTTACTGTAGAGTCAGAACTTCCCTTGTACTGTGGGGAAGAATCACTATTTGTATACAGTGGCGCATGAAGGTCAGTGTAAGTATCCCAGGTTCCATGAAAATCATAAGTCATAAGTGTTGCATAATCCAGATATTGAGGCAGCTTTGCAAGTTCAATATTATTTAGATAAGAAGAACCTGCACCTCCAGCAATGGTCAGAAGATAATGCTTATTGTCCAGAGCACCCTGTGCATCAAGCTTTTCTCTGATTTTCTGAAGAAGAAGAGTAAAATTTTGCTTATCTTCAGGCCGTTTTGAGTTAGTTGCCAGACCGCCGCTGACAGGATATTCCCAGTCTAGATCCACACCATTAAAACCATATTGAATGATAAAGGCCACACAGCTGTCTGCAAATGTAGTTCTGGAAGCGTCAGTCAGGGCAGCATCAGAGAATTTTCCGGACCAGCTCCAGCCTCCAACTGATATTAATGTTTTCAAATTAGGATTTGATTGTTTTAGAGAATTTAGAAGCTTAATATTGTTTTGGTCAATATCTGGATAGCCTAAAGTAATTTTTAAGTCAGACCCAATATTTGCAAAGGCATAATTAATATGTGTAAGTTTATTGGCATCTATATCATTAGGATAATAACCGGAATAGGCTGCCCATGCTGCATAATAACCAATTATTTTTTTTGATAAGGGTGGAACGGGTGGTGTAGTATCTGATGCTGCTGCTAATGTTGTTATAGAAATAACATTACTGGAGTTTGATACATTTCCCCTTGCATCTTTTGCCTTTATATAGAACTGATAAGTTGATGCAGGAGTTAACCCATTCACAGTATATGTAGTGGTTGTCGTGGAAGTAAGATAGGTGTTGTTGCGATAAACATTGTATTCTTTTATTCCAACATTATCTGTGGAGGCACCCCAGGTAAGGGCGGCGGTTGTATCGGTAATGGTAGCTGCTTTTAGATTTGCAGGTGCAGTGGGTGCAATGCGGTCCGGCTTTGCCGCATAGGTAAAGCTATCCAGGGAGAGGCATAATGTGGTTATAAGAATAATGGACAGAGCCAGCACAAACGTCTGGGAGATACGTTTTTTCATAATTATTTCCTCCTTTTTTGTTACTGCAAGTATAACATGCTGGTTATTTTTTCAGCACTACACAAAATTTGGTAAAATAATCTGACAATCTATCTCGAAAAACTATCCATTATAACACCAGACTTTGAGCATATGATATGATATCTTTAAGGCAGGTGAAAATATATGATGAATAATAAATATACGACAGCACAGGTAGCAAAAATAATTGGCGTTCATCCAAATACAGTACGTCTTTATGAAAGATGCCAATTAATATCAAAGGCAGAAAGAATGACAAACGGGTATCGTGTATTTACTGATTTACATATTGAGCAATTTAAATTGGCAAGAACAGCATTAAAAGTTGAGGTATTACAGAATGGACTGCGAAAAAAAGCAGTGAAAATTATAAAGGCTTCTGCTTCAAAAAACTTTTCTGCTGCAATTCAGCTTACGGAAAGTTATTTGTCGCAAATTCGAACAGAGCAACACAATGCTGAAGAAGCAATTGAAATTGTAAAACAGATATTATCTGGTGCACATTATATAAAAGAAACGGAAAATTTATCTCTTACAAGAAAACAGACAGCTGAATATTTACAAGTTACAATGGATACTTTGAGGAATTGGGAGTTAAATGGTTTGATTGCAGTAAAACGCAAAAAGAATGGGTACAGGGTTTATACAGGAGATGATATTATGCGCCTTAAAATAATCCGTTCTCTGAGGTGTGCCAATTATTCTTTGGCAGCTATTTTGCGGATGCTGGGAGCTATTTCTAATAATCCGGATATCGATATCAGAGCAGTCATTGATACGCCTAAACAGGATGATGATATTATTTCTGTATGTGATAAACTTCTTACTTCCCTTCAGGAGGCGGAGTACAATGCTCTTGAGGTAATGGCTCAGCTAAAGAAAATGAAAAAACAATTTTATAAGGCACCATAATTGAAGATAGCAAGAATAATGAAAAGCAGGGTGTTGGGTTTTGCTATAATCATTAGGAAAGGAGGCTATTATGAGCAATTTAAGAAGTGTTGTCATGGCAATAAAATACATCGAAGGACATTTAAATGAAAAACTGGATTTAGATGTTGTTGCAGATGCAGTTCATTACTCGAAATATCATTTGCACCGTGTATTTACTGCTACTGTAGGTTTGACAATTCATGAATATGTGCAGAGGAGAAGACTGACTGAAGCAGCTAAATTACTGGTGTTTTCAGAAAAACCCATATTAGATATTACACTGCTTGCAGGATATGAAAGTCAGCAGGCTTTTACTTCTGCTTTTAAGGCAATGTATAAACAAACACCCAATCAATTCCGAGAAGGAAAGGCATTTTATCCCTTGCAGTTAGAATTCCTATTTGAAAATTATAGTGACTTGCCAAATAACAAAGGCAAAGAAACAAAAAGGAAAATTATCATTGCTACTGAAAAAGATATAGCACAGTGGATGGATTTAGTTCGTCTTGTGATCGACGGATTCCCTTGTCTCATTGAGAAGGAACATGTCAGGGTTTTACAACGATATATTGCGAAAAAACAGGCTTTAATCATGAAAGAAGCAGGAATGCTCATAGGAATTATGATGTTTTCTTATGAAACTGGAAGTATTGACTTTTTAGGAGTACATCCCTTGTATCGGAAAAAAGAAGTTATTGAAGAATTTCTAGAACAAGTAATGTATGAACTATTAGATAATAAAGAAATCAGCATAACCACTTACCGTGAAGGGGATAGGGCAGATACTGGACACCGAAAGGTATTACAACAACTTGGTTTCGCAGAAGCAGAATTGCTTACAGAATTTGGATATCCAACACAAAGGTTTGTATTTTCTAAAAAATCATAGGAGGTTAAAAGAAATGAATAACATGCAATTAACTGCTGGGCAGGCGGAAAAAAATCCACTTGCTCAGCAGTTTTATGTGGGGGCACTTTTACGTTTTGCTGTTCCCACTATTATTATGATGGTCTTTATGGGCCTATATACAATTATTGATACCATATTTGTAGCTAGGTTTGTCTCTACAAATGCCCTTTCATCCATAAATATTGTTTGTCCAATCATTAACATTATTGTGGGATTGGGCACTATGCTGGCTGCTGGAGGAAGCGCGGCAGTTGCCCAGAAGATGGGGGAGAAGGATGAAAAGGGTGCATGTGAAAGATTTACTATGGTTATTCTGGCAGGACTGGCTGTGGGGCTGCTGATTACTTGCATTGGATTGGCATTTCTTGGGCCAATCATTCGAGGGCTCGGGGCAAGCGACCTGCTGTTTCCATACTGCCGGGATTACCTGACTATTTTACTGATTTCTGCACCAGCAAGTATGATGCAGGTGCTTATTCAAAATTTTTTGGTGACAGCAGGAAAACCAGGCCTTGGGTTTTGTTTAGTTGTGGCTGCAGGACTTACTAATGCATTATTAGATTTTATTTTTATTGTACCCATGAGGATGGGAATTGCGGGTGCTGCTCTTGCAACCAGCATGGGTTATCTGATACCAGCAATTATTGGTATCATTTTTTTCTATCTCAATAAAAATGGTTCCTTGTATTTTTGTAAAACAAACTTTCATATAAGGATTTTAAGTAAAATCTGTTTTAATGGTTCCTCTGAAATGATCGGACAGTTATCTACTGCAGTGACTACTTTTTTATTTAATGCAGCTATGATGAAATTACTGGGGGAAGATGGTGTTGCTGCCATTACCATAATAATATATTCTCAATTTTTTTTAACAGCGTTTTATATTGGATTCACTATAGGAGTTGCACCGATTATCAGCTATAAATATGGCAGTAAGGACTACAGACAACTCAAAAGCATTTTTAAAATCTGTATGGCATTTATCCTTTCAGCTTCGTTGTTAGTATTTCTGCTTGCTATGGCAGGAGGTTCATTTTTGGTACAAATATTTTCACCTAAGGGTACTTCGGTTTATGAAATTGCACGGAACGGATTTTTGATTTTTCCTATTAGTTTCCTGTTTTGTGGGTTTAATATCTTTACATCCAGTATGTTTACGGCTTTGTCCAACGGGAAAATATCAGCCATTCTGTCTTTTCTGCGTACAATGGGATTTATCACAATGGGGCTAATGATATTGCCTGTATTTTATCAGGTCAATGGTATCTGGCTGGCAGTTCCGTTTGCAGAAATCCTTAGTCTGTGTGTTTCTATTTTCTTTCTTTCCTATTACCGAAAAAAATATCAGTATATTTAAATAAAATAAAAACCCTCTACTTTACCACCAGACTATTTTCTGGTGGTATTCTTTATAAAAAACAGGAGGTTGAACTATGGAAGCAGCAATTAAAGTGGATAAACTATGTAAATCTTATACTGGGATTCGTGTGATTGAAAATCTAGATATTTCGGTTTCGAAGGGCGAAGTATTTGGTTTGCTTGGTGCAAATGGAGCTGGGAAAAGTACTACAATTGAGTGTATACTGGGTACAAAAAAACCGGATAGTGGGACTGTATCGATTTTAGGAATGAATCCTGATTCAGACAGAAAAAAGTTATACGAGAGAGTAGGCGTTCAGTTTCAGGAAGGGAATTATCAGGATAAAATAACGGTGATAGAGCTTTGTCAGGAGACGTTTTGTCTGTATAAAGCCCCTTCCGATTATAAAGCTTTGTTAGAGCAATTCGGTCTGGAGAGTAAAGCTAAAAATATGGTAAATGAATTGTCAGGAGGACAGAAGCAGCGGTTGTTTATTGTGCTTGCCCTAATCTCCAATCCAGATGTAGTGTTTTTGGATGAATTGACAACAGGACTTGATACAAAAGCAAGAAGGAGTGTATGGAACAGTTTAACTGAATTAAAAAAGAGAGGTCTAACTATTTTTTTAACTTCACACTTTATGGATGAAGTAGAAATATTATGTGACCGGATAGGTATTTTGAAAGATGGCAGCCTGATTTTCTGTGGGACAGTCAAGGAAGCTATTGATGAATGTCCTTATGAGAAATTAGAAGATGCATATCTTTGGTATACAGGGGAGGAGGAAATAGAGAATGAAGACATTTAGTACGATACTTAAAACAGAGTTTAAGCTATCTCTGAGAGGAATGGATATGTTTATATTTGCGTTATGCATGCCAGTGGTGGTTGTTGTAATTCTGGGTATAATATATGGTAATAAACCTGCATTTGACGGATCAGAATACACTTTTTTAGAGCAATCCTTTGGAGCAGTGTCTACCATTGCCATTTGTGCTGGCGGAGTAATGGGTCTTCCGTTAGTTATATCAGATTACAGAAATAAGAAAATTCTCAAACGATTTCAGGTTACACCCATAAGTCCTGCATTAATTTTAGCTGTACAGGTTGCCATATATATGCTTTACTCAATTGTTTCACTTATTCTTGTATATACTGTGGCAGCTTTGTTTTTTAAGGTACACTTTGCTGGATCTCTGATACAGTTTTTAGGTGCATACCTGCTTGTTATGTTGTCTATGTTTAGCATTGGAATGATGGTAGGAGGATTATCCCCAGATATGAAAACTGCCAGTATAATTGCAAGTATTTTATATTTTCCTATGTTGATTTTTTCAGGAGCAACTTTACCTTATGAAGTAATGCCCCTGGCACTTCAAAAAGTAGTTGATGTGCTGCCATTAACCCAGGGAATAAAGCTTCTGAAGTCAGCATCACTTGGTTTGCCCGTTACAGATGTAACCTTCTCAATCCTAGTTATGATTGTCCTAGCAATTATTTGCACGGGTATTTCTCTTCGCTTCTTTAAGTGGGAATAAGAAACACCCCATTAGGTTGACAAATTCTATGAAAATAATTATGATATATATGATTAAATAAAAAGAAAGGGTTAGTAGAATGTTTTATATAATATTTGGAAAGTATTGCATTGAAAATGGCTCCGGACATTTAAAAACAGATGAAACATTGTGCGGAGCCCATTAAAAAAGGATAAGTAGTATTCAATGAAAGCAGTTTTATAAAAACCAATATAAGAATATATTTATATTGGTTCTGTTGTGTTACTTAAAATTCAATTAATACTGAATTGGGAATTAGGCCGTAGGCAATGTTTTGTCTACGGCCTTTTGCTATAATTTTGTTTAATTGAAAGGAATATGATCAAAATGAAAAAAGAACAACAGGATTTAACCATGGGAAATGTATCAATAAAACTAATTAAATTTGCAATACCTCTCTTAGCAGCCAATTTAATCCAAGCATTTTACAGTATTGCAGATATGTTGGTTGTTGGGCGGATTGTTGGAGCGGTTGGACTTGCAGCAATTAGCAATGCATCCATGATTTGCTTTATTATTAATTCAATTTGTATTGGAATTACAATGGGTGGTACAGTAGTAGTAGCACAATATAAAGGTGCACATGATGAACAGGGACAAAAAGAAACGGTCAGCACATTGTTTACTGTATCATTTATTATGTCAATTATTCTTACTATAACAGGGTTACTTGTATATAAACCTGTATTTGAACTCCTAAATGTACCTGCTGAGGCTATGCAGGATGCTTGTGATTACATGATGATCATATGTGCAGGAACCTTTTTTGTATTTGGATACAATGCTGTTTGCTCAATTATGAAAGGATTTGGAGATTCAAGAAGTCCCTTTATCTTTATTGCTGTAGCTGCAGTCATAAATATTATTTTGGATTTAATCTTAGTAGGACCCTTAGGCCTTGGAACGAAAGGCGCTGCATATGCAACAATCTTTTCTGAGGGCATGTCCTTGATTATATCAGTTATCTATTTACGCTATAATAGTTTTATGTTTGATTTTAAGTTAAAAAGTTTTGGCATCAAGGCAGATAAGCTAGTAGCAATTTTAAAAGTTGGAATGCCTACAGCTGTTCAGATGGTGATTGTTAATGTCTCATATCTTATGATTACAGGAATGCTCAATAATTTTGGTGTTTCAGTTGCAGCAGCTTCTGGTATTGGATTAAAAGTAACTACGCTTGTTGGCATGCCTTGTTGGGCTATTGGCCAAGCTGTCACCGCTATGGTAGGTCAAAATATGGGGGCACACAATTTCCAACGTGTACAGCATACTACGAAAATTGGTCTGCGATTTAACTTAATGATTACTTTGGCAGTGGTACTACTCGTATTAATCTTTGCAGAAGCTATAATTATGCTATTTAACCCATCCAGCCCAGATGTCATAAGAGAAGGTGTCTTATATTTAAGAATATGCTGTTCATTAAACAGTTTGGTTTATGTAGCGATGTATACCTTTGATTCGTTTGCAATTGGCGTAGGAGCTGCGAACATAGCCATGTGTAATGCACTACTAGATGCAGTTGTAGTTCGATTATTCATGAGCTGGCTTTTCGCATTTTCCCTTGATTATGGTTTTAAAGGTATTTATGTTGGACAAGCGATTTCACCAATATTACCAGCTATTGTTGGAGCAATTTTTTTTTATGGAGGAAAATGGAAACAGAAAGGGTTGGTTTAAGTAATGATTAAAAACTCCTATTTTTGTATTGACTTTTTATGGTACAATAGATTAGAAAGAATTATTGCGTTCAAGATGAATGAATCAAGGAAAGAATAAGGCAGGTGTATGAATGAAATTAACCTATGAAAAACCAAAGGCAGAAGATTATGTTAGCTTGAGGATTCGTTCAGGAATGGGAAATAAAGATTTGGAAAGAAGCCGAAATGCCATAGCAAATTCTTTGTTTACAGTATCTATTTATGATGAAGAGAAACTAATTGGATTTGGCAGAATTGTAGGTGATCAGGGAATCACATATGTTGTGAGTGATATTATGGTGGATAAAAGTTATCAAAGAAAAGGCTACGGAGATCAGATAATGAAAGAAATTAATAGCTACTTTGAAGAAAATACCTTTGAAGACTGTTATATCTGTTTGATAGCCAATTCTCCTGCTGATAAGTTATATCATAAATATCGATTTGAATATTTACCTGAAAGTAAATGTGGAATGTTACGTAAACAAAGTACTAAAAAATAGATACAGTTTAAATATAAGTTGCAATTAGTTTATAATAATTAATTTAAACGATAGTGGATAAGAATGGTGGTGTTAATATGGCTTCAAGTCTTGATTTTATTGAATATGTATGTGAGCAGATTTCTGGTGTGGGAGTAGTACGATATAGAAAAATGTTTGGTGAATATATGGTATATGTGAATGATAAACCAATACTTCTCATTTGTGATAATATGGTCTTTGTGAAAATTCTTGATTGTATAAGTGATCAGATGAAAGAAGCAGAAAAGGGGTTTCCTTATGATGGGGCAAAGGAACATTATGTATTGGATATAGATAATGCTGAATTTAGCAAAGAAATTATAACGTTGCTGGAACCGTATATTTCCATTCCAAAACCAAAGAAGAAAAAGGCTTAAAAATTATAATAATAAAGAATAAGGAAGTCGATTCAGACTTCCTTATTCTTTACGAGGAGAAATAGATTTGAAAAAAGATAGTATAACAGTTTCTAAAATTTTGGCATGCTCTATCTTAATTA
This sequence comes from Aminipila sp., assembly GCF_032051575.1. Lineage (NCBI taxonomy): Bacteria > Bacillati > Bacillota > Clostridia > Peptostreptococcales > Anaerovoracaceae > Aminipila > Aminipila sp. Next base: position 259,772 of record NZ_DAMBYD010000002.1, read on the forward strand.
TGGCTTTCGCAGCTCTAATTATTTATGCCTGCAATGATGACTTGACAGTCAGGTATTATGAAATTGAAAGCAAGAAAATCCAAGACAATATTCGAGTAGCTTTTATTACTGATTTACATAGCTGTTACTATGGTAAAAGTCAAACTGAGCTGCTGAGTTGCATTGATGAGCAATACCCAGATGTTATATTGTTTGGTGGTGATATTGTAGATGATAAGTTACCAAATAAAAATGCAGTTACTGTTCTTAAAACCCTAGCAGAAAAGTATCCTTGCTATTATGTTTCGGGGAATCATGAGTATAGGAGTGGCAAGATTGATACTATAAAACAAATGATTGAAGGATATGGAATTATTATCCTTGAAGGGCAAAGTGAACAGGTTGATCTAAATGGACAAGTAATCAACATATCTGGAATTGATGATGCAGAGGTTGGGGAGAAAAATATTATGCATCAAATTGAAGAGGCTGAAAATCAAATAGAACCTACCCTGTTTACCATTTTTATGGCCCATCGTCCCGAATGTATAGATACTTATCTGCATTATGATTTCGATTTGGTTTTGGCTGGGCATGCACATGGCGGTCAATGGCGGATTCCCGGAATTATGAACGGTTTACTAGCACCCAATCAGGGATTTTTCCCCAAGTATGCTGGTGGAAAATATGATTTCAATGATAAAACTTTTATTGTGAGCCGTGGATTAGCAAGGGAATCCACCCGAATCCCGAGGATTTTTAACCCGCCAGAACTAGTGATTGTTGATATTGTACCAGTGAGCTGATAGAAAAAAGGCAACATCATACAAGAAAAAGTCATTTTACCATGTTAGAATAACAAATAACTTATGAAAAGGAGGAATAAACATGCTACAACAGCAAGAACAACGACACATTTACTATGACAACGACTTACATATAGAAGCTTACAATTTAACAGGCATTGTACAGAAATTCCCTAATCATTTTCATGACTACTTTGTTATTGGTTTTATTGAGGGTGGTAATCGCCATCTTTGGTGTAAGGGCAAAGAATATGACCTATCTTATGGTGATTTATTCTTACTTAATCCCAAGGACAATCATTGTTGTGCACCTATAAATGGAGAAATTTTAGATTACAGAGCAGTCAATATAAATAAAGATGTTATGGAAAAAGCGGTGCAGGATATTACCGGATATAAATTTACTCCTTATTTTAACCAAAATGTCGTGCCAGAATGTGACATTACATCTTCTATTAAAGACCTCTATCAGACTATTTTGGAGCATTCACCTAAACTGGAGAAAGAAGAGGCATTCTACTTTTTGTTAGAACAGATTTTATTGGATTATACTTCTCCATTTCAGGAAACAGAAGTTGTGCAGACCAATTGCTGGATAAAGATGCTTTGTGATTATATGGAAGAACACTTTGACCAAAACATTACTCTTGATGAATTGGCATTAAAAGCTAACTTAAGTAAATATCACTTGCTGCGCTCATTTACCAAACAGGTAGGGGTTTCTCCATATCGATATTTACAGTCTATACGTATCGAAAAAGCGAAAAAACTATTGGAACACGGGACTTCTCCAATTGAAGCTGCAAGTAAAGCAGGGTTTGCAGATCAGAGCCATTTTACAAATTACTTTAAGGAATTTATAGGCTTAACCCCAAAGCAATACCAAAAAATATTTATTAATACAAATAGTACGGATTCAGAAAACAATGGAGGTATAGTTGAATGTTAAGTAATCAAACACTAAGAGGACATTCTTTGGCATTTATCACCATTCTTATTTGGGGAACCACGTTTATTTCTACCAAGGTGTTGCTTGTCGCTTTTGCTCCCATAGAAATATTATTTTTCCGCTTCTTTATGGGGCTTATAGCACTTATGGTTATTTATCCACATCGTTTAAAAGTAAAAGATAAAAAACAAAATCTTATTTTTGCTTGCGCAGGACTTTGTGGCATCACCTTATATTATTTGTTGGAGAATATTGCACTGACATACACCATGGCCTCTAATGTGGGGGTTATTATATCTGCGGCACCGTTTTTTACAGCTATTCTAACACATCTGTTTTTAAAAGGAGAAGAAAAACTTCGAGTAAATTTTTTTGTGGGCTTTGGGGTAGCTATGATTGGGATTTGCCTGATTAGTTTTAACGGAAGTACTAATTTAAGCTTAAACCCGTTGGGAGATTTCCTTGCCATAGCAGCAGCTTTTGTATGGGCTGCCTATTCTGTTCTTACAAGGAAAATCAGTAGTTATGGCTATAATACCGTACAAACTACCAGACAGGTATTTTTATATGGACTTATATTTATGATACCGATGTTATTTCTTTTTAATTTTAAACTGGAACTTTCGCGATTTTCTAATTCTGTATACCTGCTAAATATTATATTTTTGGGACTGGGAGCTTCGGCACTTTGTTTTGTGACATGGAATTTTGCAGTTAAGGTATTAGGAACAGTTAAGACAAGCATCTATATTTATGTCGTTCCAGTAATTACTGTTATTACTTCCGTGATTGTACTAGGTGAGAAAATCACTGTTATGGCTACATTTGGAATAGCAATGACTCTTGCAGGACTGCTGATTTCAGAAATTAAATTTGATTTTAAGTGTTTAAAGATAATAAATATGAAGCAGGAAAACTTGAAATAAATCATAAGCCTAAAACTAATTGACAAATAATCAAACTGACAGTACAATTAAAATATTGACAGTTTGATTATTTTAATTTGAGGTATTATATGGGAAGAAATCGAAAAGAACAATTGACTAAATTTAATAAAAGTAATATTTTAGATGCAGCAAAGAAGCGGTTTGCTGAAAAAGGTGTTCTACAGACCACCATGGATGATATTGCAAAAGAAGCTGATTACAGCAAATCTACTATATATGTGTACTTTGCCAGTAAGGAAGAAATCTACAATCACATTATACTGGAAAATATGATAATGCTTCGTGATGCTTTAAGCACAATCATTGACAGCAATCAGGGATTTGAAAACTGCTATTTTAAAATTTGTAAAATCTTAGTTCATCTTAACAAAGAATATCCCCTGTACTTTGAAAGCATGATGGGAAAAATCAGTATAGAACAGGAGGACTTTGAAAAACAGCCTGTGCTTTTAGACATATTCAATGCTGGTGAAGAAATCAATAAAAAAATCTGTCAATTTATAGAACGTGGAATGTCAGACAATTATTTACGTAATGATCTTGAACCTCTGGCTACTGTATTTATGATGTGGTCAAGCTTATACGGTATTATTGTAATGTCAAGCCAAAAGGAAGAATACTTACAGCGAAAGCTTAATCTTCAACAAGAAGCTTATCTGGATTATAGTTTTAAGGGGTTGCTAGACTCACTGTTAAAATAGAGGAGTTAAAAGGATGAAAAAGAAGATGAAAGTAGTTTTTATTATAATTGGTATTATTGGGGTACTTATAATGGGTTTGCTTATTATGGCAACTATTCTTGGGAAAGAGGTAACTGTTAAAACGGATAAGCAGCTTGAAGGAGTAGCTGAAGATGTTGAAAGTGTCTTGTACTACGCATCCCTTGCACCTAACTCCCACAACTCACAGATGTGGAAAATCCAGTTGAATACAAAAGCCGGTGAACTATTTGTAGGGGTTGATGAATCAAGGGTTCTTGAAGTTGTTGATTCAGCTAAAAGGGAAGCCTATATTTCTTTAGGGTGCTATTTGACTAATCTGCAAACAGCCTTCGAAGCTTACGGATATGATATAAAGTTAGATGTATATGATAAGCCTGATGAAAATGGATTTATATCAAAGATTACATACAAAAAAACAAGGGATAAAGTTGATTATACTGCCCTTAAAACAATTGAGAAGCGGCATACGGACAAAAGTGTATACAAAGATACTCCCATAACGCAAGACGTTGCAGATGCAATAACTTTGGACAATTCTATTTGTTACCTTGATGGGAGTGATAACTTTGCATATCTGAAGAAAGGAACATTAGATGCAATAATGGTTCAGTCTGCCAATCAGGCATATCGGGATGAACTGGCTGAATGGATGCGCTTTTCTGATGGAGAAGTATTAGAAAAGCAGGACGGCATTTCTGCAGAGCAAATGGGGCTAAAGGGAATGGTCAAGACTTTTTATTATTGGACAACGAGTCATGAAAGCGCTAAAGGCGATACTTTTGCCAAGCAGGGGATTAATACAGCCAAAAATCAGCTTGAAGGCTGCAAGGGATTCTTGGCTGTTACAGGGGATAACACAATCAAAGGCTGGGTTAACTCAGGACTAGATTCAGAAAAAATATGGCTTAAATGTGTAGAACAAAATATTTCTGTACAGCCCATGAGTGCGATGCTTGAGACAGAGCCTTTTGCCCAAAGTATCCAAAAGGATTTAGGGACAGATAAGCCAGTACAAATGATTTTACGTATTGGATATGTTAATGAATATGGTAAGAACAGAAATATAAGACGTGATTTAAAGGAGTATATCTCGGTAGAGAGATAAGCAATTTGTAGGAGTTTATTTATTATGAAAAAAGTATTTATGGTATTGCTAACAATATTAATTATATCAAATTCTATGACTGTTTCTTTTGCTGAAATGGATAAAGGACCCAGTCTTAATGCAAAAGCCGCAGTCTTAATAAACGCCTCAACAGGTGAGGTTTTATATAATAAAAATATGAATCAGAAAATGTATCCTGCCAGTACAACCAAAATTATGACCGCTTTATTGGTGCTTGAAAACCTTGATCTTTCAAGTACAGTAACCATTGATAAGGAAACGGCTGAAACAGGAGAATGCCAGATTAATCTTATAGAAGGTGAAAAGGTTACTGTAGAACAACTGCTATATGCATTGCTATTAAAATCTGCAAATGATGCAGCTGTTGCCCTTGCAAAGGAGGTTGATGGAAGTATTCCTGCGTTCGCAGATAGAATGAATGCGAGAGCTAAAGAATTAGGGGCCCAAAATACAAATTTTGTTACACCCAATGGACTACATGACGACAATCATTATACCACAGCTTATGATTTAGCGATGATAACCAAAGAAGCTATGAAAAACAAGGAGTTTAGAAAGATTGTTACTACTCTCAAATATACAATACCAGAAACGAACAAAAGTGATGCACGAGTGCTTCACAACCCAAACAAACTACTTTACAGTAAAACAAAGATTCTTGTAAATGGAGTCCTTAAACCTTTAAAATATGAGGGCGCCACGGGAATCAAAAATGGATATACAAGCGAGGCAGAAAGATGCCTTGTAGCCGGCGCAAAGAGAGAAAATATAGAACTTATTTCAGTAGTTTTAAAAACAACTGCCACCGGAAAGTTTGCAGATTCCATAGCACTTCTTGATTACGGCTTTGAAAACTATAAAAGTGTACCAGCCATAAAAAAAGGAGATTCTTTTGGAAAAATAAAGGTTATTAAAGGAGCGGTAAGAAACGTAGAAATTGTTGCTGCGAAATCTTCCTATTTAACGATACTCCAAAATAAGGCTGATTTAAAGGTGAATAAAAAAGTAATGATTGATAATGAAGTAGCTGCACCTGTGTCAAAGGGACAAAAGGTTGGGAAGGTTGAAATCTATACGGGCAATATTCTTGTTGACGCAGTGGATGTTGTAACCGTAAAACAAGTGGATAAAGGTGGGATTTTATCTGTAATCGGAATTCCTGATAGCTTTTCTCATATTTTAAAAATTGCTTTATTAGTTATAATCGTTTTGTTTGCAATATTTATTTCTAGAAAAAAGAGAAATTAAGTATAGCTTTATTATTATACTCATTGTAATTCTATTATTAAGCTTGTAATTATAATAGCCAAAATTAATAAATGTGCGGTTACGTCAACATGTAAAAGAAATTTCATACGAACACCTCCTTAAAATAAAATATATAGTTAACATAACCCGCAGGAAGTAAAAATATACAATGTATTTATTATATGTTAATTTCTTTAAAATAATGAAAAGATTATAGAAGGTAAAAGAACCTCAAAAAAATAGTCCATAATATTTGAAAATTAAGGAACAATAGTATAAAAAGGATTAAAGTATTGAAAGGGTTAAAATATTATGGAAAAAGGAGTTAAAGGAATGTCTGCATGGCAGCTTACTATGTTGGCATTAGGAACGGTAGTGGGAGGCTCATTTTTTGTAGGTTCCTCTGTCGCTATTCACGCAGCAGGACCTTCCGTTGTCATTGCTTATATTTTGGGAGGTGTACTGGTCTATTTTGTACTTATAGCTTTGTCTGAGCTGACGGTGGCAAACCCTGATTCTGGATCATTTCGAACCTTTGCTACACAAGCTTTTGGAGAGGGAACGGGCTTTGTTGTTGGTTGGGTGTATTGGACAGGAATGGTTTTGGCCATGTCAAGTGAATCAACAGCAGTATCTATTTTAGTGAGCAAATGGATTCCCGATATATCTATACAAGTATTGGGAAGCATCATCATTATAGGAGTTACATTATTAAATCTACTTGGTGCAGACAAGTTAAGCAAATTGGAAGGTGCTCTTGCAGCTGTAAAGCTAGTAGCAATTGCTTCATTTATTGTAATTGCATTCCTTCTTATCTCAGGTGTGGCTATAGGAAATGCTCCAATTGGAATTGGAAATCTTGCAAAAGAGCCTTTTATGCCAGGAGGAATAAGGGGAATTGCAGGGAGTATGCTTATTGTTATGTTTGCTTATGCAGGCTTTGAAATCATTGGGTTAGCAGCTTCAGAAACGGATGAGCCCAGAAAGACTGTACCTAAAGCAATTAACTATACCGTACTTTGCTTAGTAGGATTTTATATTCTTACAGTTTCTTTGATTTTACCGCTTATTCCTACAAACAGTATAAATGAAGATGTAAGCCCAATGGTTGCAGCCTTGAATAATCAAGGACTTGGCTGGGGCAGCACGGCATTAAATCTAGTCATGATTACAGCCATTATATCAACGATGCTTGCGGCTATGTTTGGAATTGGAAGAATGATGAGGTCACTAGTAGATGAGGGACATGCGCCTAGAATTTTGAAAGACACAACAGATGTTCCTTATCGAGGAATCTTTTTTTCAGGCGTGGCTATGTTAATTGGTCTGGCGATTGGCTTTATCTTTCCTAAAGTATATATCTTTTTAATAAGTTCTGGTGGGTTTGCATTGCTATTTACTTATACAGTAATTATTGCTAGTCATTTACGATTACGTAAAAAAAATGGCTGTCCCCCAGAAGGAAAGTGCCAGATGCATGGTTTCCCTTATACTTCTTGGATTACTTTAATTAGTATGGTTATCATTATATTTAGTATGCCATTTATTCCAGATCAGGTTTCGGGATTAATCACAGGTATCACTATGATTATTTTATATTCTGTAGTATATTTAGCAGCAAAATTTATCATAAATAGACCGAAGAGAAGAACAATCATTACAACCAAGAACTAATACAAATAGTTTTTATATTTCTATCTAATTCCTTGGAAGTTACGATTATTATCAATTCTTCTATGGCGGACAAGCTTGCGATACAGCCTATTAAAACTGTAGTTATTTGAAAACTACAGAAGGTATACAAAAATGGAAAACAAAATAGAGCAGCCCCAGTAGCTTTATTTGCGTAGGTATGTAAAAAAGTAACCGTATGATATTTTATAAATCCAATGGCCAATGAAAAAAATCTAATGGAGGCTATGATACCTATCCAATAAAGCATCCATTTTGACCAAGGGAAAATGGGTATAAGTATAACCAATAGAATGGCAATAAAGAATAAATCTGCAATACTGTCAAAAGTTGCACCATATGAACTATCGCATTTTATTTTTCTGGCTATATACCCATCTAAAATATCACTCACCCCACACAGAATGTAAAAGAGGAAAAATAAAGCAGAAAAAGGAATTATAAAAATTAAAATTGTAGAACAAAAAATACGTGCTGCAGTAAGAATGTTTGGAATATGTTTTATTGCTATCACCTCCTTATTTGTAATCCAACCTGACAAGTTTTTTTCCATTAGGAAGGTGTTTTTCTATTGTGTAACTCAAATCATAACCTATGCCTTTCATGGTATTTGATAAGGCAGTTGTATCCATTTGGTGGTGTACTTCAGATAGTCTGTCAAAGGCTTTCAAATAAGGCGAGTCGGAAATAAATCCGTTATCATCATTTATTTGAATTACACATGAGACATACTTAGGCATACTTCCTTTAATTAACCGTTGAAAGCAATCGTATCCGATATACTCTAAGAGTAAATTGGCAATAACTAAATCCGTCTGTGGCAGTATAAGTTTAGGATTAGTTAAGTCTACATTGATAGGTTGAAATATATCACCAAGTGCACTGTACCTTTCTACACACATATCGAGATAATTTTTATTTATATCAACACCAAATACTTTTTTTATTTTATTAGTGTTAATATGGTTTAATCCATTCCCTCCAGCTATGCCCAGGATCATTACTGATGAAACAGGATAATGATAAATCTGATCATACATGAGGCTGTTCATTGCTTGAAGTTGAAACACAGATTGTAATTGCATATGATTTTCGTAGTCATCTAATTTTATTTCTGTCCAAGGATTATTCATAACTGACTCTTTCAAATTAGTAGATTAGGGTTAACTTATATTTAATTAATTATTTTATCATAATAATTACAGACTATAAAGTCTATTTATACTTTTCATACAGTTGTTTTCAATATGTTCTCTTAGCATTCATAATATGCTATAATAGAAGTTAACAAAACGATAAAGATTTAGTTTGAAGGAATTTAAGCGGATTTAATACGCATTATTAAGGATATAGGAGAAAATAAAATGATTAAAGCATATTTAACGGCATTTCCCATGTTATATGAAGGAGAAGATATTGAAGTACGATACAGCATTTTTGAAGATGATGTACTAATAAAAAAGGAATCCGTTTATTTAGCGTATATGAAGCCGGCTATTGTTGGGCTGAATTCAGTACTTACTTTATTGCATAAGCTGGAACAATATAAGGAAAAAGAAATCACAGTTGTTTTAAACGACGCATCTTTATATGAAGTCATAAAGGGAGCTAGTACCACTCAGAATGGAGATGTCATTAAAATGTACAATAAAGCAAAGAAGCAACAAGCCAAATTCAACAAGCTGTCTTTTATTAATGTAACTAAAGATAAAGAGGCGCTAGCCAGATGGAAAGAAATATTAAAGGATTAATATACTTTAGACTGTTACTATTTATTTAAAATTAACAAAAAGTCACCTTACATATCAATGTTGGGTGACTTTTAAGTTAATTAAATATTTATTTATTTGGGAAAATCGACTTATTCTTATTCTTTTAAGCCCATTGCTAGTCTTTTCTTTAAGATATGAGCTTTAATGTCCTTAGCAGCTTGAACGGGATCATCTCCTATAGCTACTTTTCCGCCAGTTAATCCTTCTACATCCTGTGTTAGTAGTTTTACTAAATCGGGGGCACCAGTTACAAACGGAGTTGGAGAAAGATGAGTATATGCGCCATAAGCTACGGCAAATAGGCCATCTATAGTAGCTTTTTGTTCCATCCATTCAGGGGCGGTAACGGCTATTGGAAGATCTGGAATATCAACCTTTAAGTGATCAGCCAATGCGGTAACCAACATAGAAATTCGCCCTGTATCAGTACAAGTACCAAAGCTCAGTACGGGTGGGATATTTAACGCCCTGCATACGCCTTGTAATCCTTCACCCGCTAATTCAATAGCATCAAGATTACACATACCTGCAACCTCTAAGGCATGGTTTCCGCAGCCTCCGGCAACAACTAAAATATCACCCTTAATTAGTTCTTTAGTAATATTAACGGTATTCCAATCCTGAGGACCGTTTCGTAAAGTAGAACAGCTTGCTAACGCTACAATACCCTTGATTTGGCCTTTTGCAATTACATCAACTAAATTATCTAAATCATTGCCAATCGCACCAAGTACCGCTTCAGTGGAGAAACCTGCAATAGCTTTTGTTTTATGCTGAGGTACCAAAGGCTTAATTTTATCATGTCTTCTTTTAAAGTTCTCAATAGCAATCTGAATACAGTTTTCAGCCATTTCATCAACTTTTGCTGGATAATATGGCATTTCATGTTGTGTTCCAGGTACTCCTATAATTGTGCTGGCACTAATCAATGCTACCTGATATTTTTCTGCATATTGATCAATGGCAGGAGGCGAACAGTTTTCTTCCATAACAAGTGCGTCCACTGTTCCTGTTGCAAGGAATGGTTCTATTGATAGCCAGTCGCCCATCAATCCTACGAACACATCGTCAACTTCAAATCTCTGCAGTAATTCCTGGCCAGTTTCAATAGAACCTACAATATGAATTCCTTTTGCTCCCGCTTTTTTTGCCAATTCCTGATATTCCTGCATTTTAGCTTTTTGCAATGTTGCAACACCTACCCATGGCTGGTGACCATTAAATGCAATGTTTACATAATGTGGGTCCATAATTCCCAAATCCACATCTACTTCATGAGGCATTGGGGTACCAAATAAAATATCTTGAGCCATTTCAAGACCAATCTGAGCAGTATATATCGTAGAAAGCCCTAATCTTAGAGCCTTTTTAGCCAGAGAAACATAATCTCCATCTACATTTGTGAGACAGCTTGCAATAGAGTTCTCTACTTCGTGTTGAACGCCACAAGGATAAATGTGTAATTCTTTCCATAGGGGCTTTCTTTTTTGAGGCGCAAAAACTTCAACCATTTTATTTTCATGGTCGGGGGTGACTTTCATTTCTTTGTCAAGGAATTCAGCTAATTGAACCGCAAGTGCATTTATGTCCTGATTTGTATCTATGCCAACTTTCTGACACATCATCTTCAGCTTATTTTCATCTGTAATTTTAAATGGGGTTTTTCCTTCTCCAGTAGCTTTTAGTGTTCTAAAAGCTTCATATGCGTGATGAGCATAGGTTGCTGCTCCCATGATATTTCTCATGAGAAGATTCCTCATGGCCATGGCATCTGGGCCAATACCACAAACCCCTTTATCAGCACCTGCTTTTTCGCTGATTCTGCAAGGACCCTGTGTACAGAGTTGGCAGCTCAATCCCTGAAGACAAAAGTTACAGCGGATTTTATCCTGAGGATCCCATCTTGAAAATACACTGGAAAGCCCGTCTTCTCTAATTCTAATCAACATTTCTTCTACTGAATCATGAAAACTAACACGCTCCGCCATTTTTTTTGAAATCGTTTCTGACATAATTAACCTCCTAGTTAACATTTACATAAATCTAATATCAATTAGTATGTCATTTTTATTAGAAATTATTGACTATTAACTTAATACACTCCTAAAAATGGTGTATAATGACTAAGTCGTGTAAGACTAAATGAAAAGGGAGTTTGTGAGTTTGTATGTACAAAAAAATATTAGAATATGCAAAAGAGAAGCCACCAGTTTATACTCAAAGTTCTGAAAAGTTTTGGGATGATGAACATATCTCCAAGCAGATGCTAGAGGCCCATTTGAATCCAGATTTTGATGGAGCTTCTAGGAAACATAGTTTCATTAAACAATCTGTGCAATGGATTGAAAGCCTTTGTGAAAACAAATCTGAAAAGAAACTTTTAGATTTAGGCTGTGGACCTGGAATATATGCAGAGCTGTTTGAAGAAAAGGGATTTACTGTTACTGGAATAGACTTTTCAAAGAGATCAATTAGTTACGCAAAAGAAAATGCAGAATCTAAGCAAAAAAATATAGAATATTTTTATCAAAATTATTTAACTATGGACTATGAAAACCAGTTTGATTTGGTGACTTTAATCTATTGTGATTTTGGCGTGTTAAATCCAAAAGATAGACATGAACTGCTTGGCAAAATTAAACGGGCCTTGAAGCCAAGTGGAGTTTTGATATTAGATGGGTTTACAAAGTTACAATTATCAGTGTCTATGGAAAAAGAACTAATTGAGTATTATGATAGTGGATTTTGGAATCCAACGCCGTATGTTTGCATTCAGCGAAATTTTCACTACGATGACCCTAAAGTTTTTCTAGAACAATATCTTGTGATTACAGAAGAAGAGTGCAATTGTTATAATATGTGGAATCAAATTTTTAGTAAGGATTCTTTAATGGAGGAGTTACAGCAAGCAGGTTTCGACAAGATGGAATTCTTTGATGATGTTTGTGGAAAAACTTTTTCAGGTGACAGCAATACCATATGTGTTGTTGCAAAATATAGAGGGTAAAATTGAAAGAAGCACAGGAAAAATACATTAAATATCTAGGGAACGTGAAACCCCTGGACGAAGTTATACACAGTGAAGGGTTATCTGAAGCGGAGACATTAGAAGAGATTATTAAATTTTATATGAGGAGCAGCAAGCAGATTACTAGGGAAAGAACGAAGTTTTATCAGAAATTGTTAAAAGTAACCCCCAGTGGAATAAAAATAGATAAAATCAGCAATCGATGGGGAAGCTGTAATTCAAGGAAAGAAATTACTTATAATTATTTAATATCCACATTACCCATGGAACTGATTGATTATATTGTAGTTCATGAGCTATGTCATATACATCATATGAATCATGATCGATCCTTCTGGCGTAAAGTAGGTAGTATTATGCCTGATTACAAGCTTAAAATGAAAATGCTTGAAGACAGATAGAAGAAATGAGTTGTCATTGCTACAACTCATTTTTTTGTGTGTGATATTTAAATAAAAAGATTAAGGAGCATTGTGCGTATTGGAGAAGGAAGCATGAATAAACTTGATTTGATACAAATTAAGGCATAAAATGGAAGAATAAGAAGAACAGTATTTTTAAAAGGGGAAGCCAAGGGGAAAGCAAAATGTATGATTTAAATACCATAATAAATATATGCCAGACTATTTCCAGTGAGATAGAAGTGAAAAAATTGCTTGAAAAATTAATGGAAATAGCAATGCGAAATTCAGGGAGCACAATGGGATATATACTTTTGAAAAATGATAATAGATTGGTTTTAGCTTCTGGAAAATTAAATAATAACTCAGAACTTCATATTAATCACAAAGAAATAGAGTTTAATCCTATTGATGTTAAAGATTTGTTACCAAGCTCTATGATTAACTATGTTACTATGACTAATGAAGTGCTGATTATTGACAATATATCCAGAAGTCAATTTGCCTATGATCAATATTTTGAATCCAATACTGTTCAATCGGTTATGTGCCTGCCTATTATGAAACAAAATGTTTTAAAAGGAGTCGTGTATTTAGAAAATAATATTTTGTCGGGAGCATTTGATAAAAATAATATGGAAGTATTAAATATAATTATTTCGCAAGTTGCTATTTCCATAGAGAATGCTTTTTTATATGCTGAGCTTGAAAATAAGGTGAAAGAACAAACTATGCAATTGGAGGAGACTGTATCTAAGTATAAACTTAAAACAGAGTTTTTCTCCAACATTTCTCATGAGCTCAGAACTCCGATTAACGTAATTATCTCAGCATTACAGATGCACCTGCTTAAGCTAGATGGCTGCCACTGCAAGAAAATTTCAAAAGCTTGTTATAAATATCATAATATAATGAGGCAAAATTGTTTCCGCCTTTTAAGGTTAGCCAATAATTTAATTGATATAAGCAAGATAGATGCAGGATATTTTTGTGTAAATAGTATGAATGTTAATCTTGTTAATGTTTTAGAAAATATAACTATGTCAGTAGCGGATTATGTTGAAGATAAGGGAATAGAATTAATTTTTGATACAGATGTGGAGGAAAAAATAATAGCTTGTGATCCGGAAAAAATCGAGAGAATTTTGCTGAATCTACTGTCAAATGCAGTCAAATTCACACCTAGTGGGGGAAATATCAGGGTGGATTTTAGGGACGGAATAGAAAATATCTGCATTAGTGTAAAAGATAATGGAAGAGGTATTCCACAAGATAAGCTGGGTGTAATCTTTAAAAGATTTGTTCAAGTTAATAAATCCTTTACAAGAGATCATGAAGGAAGTGGAATAGGACTTTCGCTTGTTAAAGACTTAGTGGAACTTCATGGTGGTACAATATCTGTTAAAAGTGACACAGATCAGGGTGCGGAATTTATTATATCGTTGCCTTGTAAATTATTAGATAAAGAATATGATGAAGTAGACTGCTGTGGTGAACTGAATAAGCAGCATATGGACAAAATTAATATAGAATTTTCAGATATATAAATAGGATGTCAGTGGCTATTGTGTATAGCTGAACATAAAAAACAAAGCGCAGAGGGTTTATCCTATCTGCGTTTTTTTATGTTTATTATAGGCGATATTTACTTTTTCAATTCTCCATAATATCTTCATAAAGGATTGATAGTATGAGGTCAATACAATTATAACTATTTCCGTTTAGTGCATAATACTAAGATGTACTAAGAACAAAAAGGAGAGAGAAGCATGCAAAAAGAGAATCTTCAAATTGTGGGTATGACATGTGCAGCCTGTGCAAATAGAATAGAAAAAGTTGTTTCCAAATTGGATGGAGTTTCTACCGCTTCTGTGAATTTTGCATCGGAAAAGCTTGTGACAAATTATGACCCTGAAAAAATAAACGTATTAGAGATAAAAAATGCCATAGCAAAGGCAGGTTATGAAGCCTTAGATATTCAAAAGAAAATAACTGTAGATGAAGACAAACTCCGAAAAGAAAAAGAAATAAAATCTTTGTGGACAAAGTTTATTGTTTCTGCAGTATGCTGTATTCCATTGCTATATTTAGCAATGGGTGCAATGATCTGGTGGCTGAGGTTCCCAATTCCTGATTTATTAAAGCCTATGCAGTATCCTTTGAACTATGCATATACACAAATTGCATTGTTGATTCCAATATTAGTAGCCGGACATAAATTTTATTCTGTAGGCTTTAAGGCAATCCTAAGCCGAAGTCCCAATATGGATTCACTGATTGCTATGGGGACCTCTGCGGCAATTTTATATAGCGTATATTCAACATACCGGATTTCAATTGGTGATTTTGGCTACATGGAGGATTTGTATTTTGAAACAGCGGGGGTTATTATCACCTTGATTTTATTAGGTAAATCTCTTGAAGCGGTTTCCAAAGGAAAAACTTCTGAAGCCATTAAAAAACTTATGGGTCTGGCACCTAAAACAGCCATTGTCATACAGGATGGAAAAGAGGTAATCATTCCAATTGAAGAAGTGGAAGTGAACGATATTATCCTAGTAAAGCCTGGTGAAAAAATACCTGTAGATGGAATAGTAACACAAGGTCTGACGTCTATAGATGAATCTATGCTGACTGGTGAAAGTATACCCATTGAGAAAAAGGAAGGGGACAAAGTTTTTGCAGCCAGCCTCAATAAAAATGGATCGATTCAATTTAAAGCCACAAAGGTTGGAAGTGATACTGCTTTGGCTCAGATTATAAAATTAGTTGAAGATGCTCAAGGGACAAAGGCTCCTATTGCGCAAATGGCTGATGTTGTTTCAGGATATTTTGTCCCAATTGTATTTGCCATTGCTGTCATAGCATCTGCTGCTTGGCTGATTAGTGGACAAACTGCTGTATTTGCATTAACTATATTTATATCTGTTCTTGTAATTGCTTGCCCGTGTGCACTAGGTCTTGCAACCCCTACAGCCATTATGGTGGGAACTGGAAAAGGTGCTGAATATGGCATATTAATTAAAGGTGGAGAGGCACTTGAGCACACACATAAAATAAACACTATCGTATTTGATAAGACAGGTACCATAACAGAGGGAAAGCCAGAAATAACAGATATCATAACGGTAGCTGATATAAGCAAGCAGAGACTATTGCAGATAGCAGCATCATCAGAAAAAGGATCAGAACATCCCCTAGGTGAAGCAATAGTACGGGGAGCTGAAAAGGAAAGTTTGAACATTTTAGAGCTGGATAATTTCGAGGCTATACCAGGGTATGGAATTCAGGTACAGGTTGATGGATTAAAAGTACTTTTGGGTAATGAAAAATTAATGACTGATAGAGGAATCTCTTTAATAAAACTTAAGGAAGAATCCGACCAATTAGCCTCGGCAGGTAAAACTCCTATGTATATTGCCATAGAAAATGAGCTTTCTGGAATAATAGCCGTTGCTGATGTGGTAAAAGAGAGCAGCTCTAATGCTATAAAAAAACTTCATGAGATGGGTATCGAAGTAGCCATGATTACGGGGGATAATAGAAGAACTGCAGAAACTATTGCAAAACAAGTAGGAATTGACAGGGTATTAGCTGAAGTACTTCCACAGGATAAATCAAATGAAGTAAAAAAATTGCAGGCAGAAGGTAAGGTCGTATCTATGGTAGGAGATGGTATCAATGACGCTCCGGCATTAGCCCAGGCAGATATTGGAATAGCTATCGGTTCTGGAACGGATGTAGCCATGGAGTCGGCAGATATCGTATTAATGAGAAGTGATTTGATGGATGTTCCGACTGCCATTCAACTTAGTAAAAGTACCATTAGAAATATTAAACAAAATCTATTTTGGGCATTTGGTTACAATGTATTGGGAATTCCAGTAGCCGCAGGCTTATTGTATGCCTTTGGTGGTCCTACTTTAAACCCTATTTTAGCAGCTGCTGCAATGTCGTTAAGTTCAGTATCTGTTTTAACGAACGCACTTAGATTAAAAGGGTTTAAACCCTATAAATAAAAGGAGATTTAAGATATGAAATCTATGAAGAGTAAAATACTGATTATAGCACTTTCACTTACTATAATCGTTTCGATTTCCGCGTGTGGTAAATCGGATGTAGTAGGGGAAGTGGCAAAGACATCCTTTGCTTCTGTATTAGAAGCTATTCCAAATCAAATTGAGGAAGATGAAATGAATGGGGGCTGGTCCTTAAGTGCACCAGATGACTCCGCAAGATTTATCTGGAGTAAAGACTATAGTAAAAGTACAATGCATGATGTGATGATTGAATTTGATGCGCAGCCATTTGTTAATGCTGGTTTAAATGTCAATAAGCTGCCCAAGGGTATTGCATTTGAGGATAAGATAATGCTAGGCACTGAATTAGGAAATGACGAATTAAAATATTCTGGCGAAGCAACTCCGTCAGCTTCCTTTAATCAACTGGTGGATATCTACAGAGACTCAATCGGATACCATGAAGTATTGGATCATTATGGTGTTGATTTAGGAGATGGAAATAAATTTGAGTGGGCGAAGGATATGAGTTCAAATGATAAAGATATAGTATTTGTTGTGGATCCTGAAATCTTTATTGAAGCAGGAGTAGATCCGGATAAAGTACAGGGCTGGGTCTATGCTTCTGTGGAAGTTAAGGATGATAGCGGTAAGCCAGTTAAAGTAAAGAAATTTTTAAAGCCTTTTGATTTACAATAACTGATTTAAAGTAAAAGTGGCCAGTATAACCTATAAAAGGGAGGAATAAATAGTGGGAAAAAAATTGATTAAAAAGAGACTTAAAGTAGAAGGATTGACGTGTACAGGCTGTGAATCAAAAATTGAAAATAAATTAATCAAAATGCATGGCATTTATGAAGTAGATGCAAGTTATTACGCTGCGAGTTTATCTGTGGTTTATAATCCCCAAGAGGTTGCAATTGAGGATATCATAAATGCAGTAACAAAGCTTGGTTATAATGTAAAACTTAATCTAAATGAACCTCAAGATAACTCACAAAAGAGTTCAAACAACCAGCTTATCGTTATAGGTATTATTATTTTGGGGCTTTATCTTATTATAAAAAATACGGTAGGATTCAACTTTATACCCAAAATAGATCCGAGTATGGGTTATGGCATCTTATTTGTAGTTGGTCTGTTATCTTCTCTTCATTGCATTGCTATGTGTGGTGGAATTAACCTGTCACTCTCTGTATCCCATAAATTTGATCATGAGAGTAACAAAAAAATTGTAAAGGTACTACCAAGTTTACAGTATAATGCAGGAAGAGTAGTGTCATACACCATAATAGGAGGTATTGTAGGTGCACTTGGATCTGTATTCACTATGTCAAATACTGGTAGTGCTTTTATAACTATATTAGCTGGTACTTTTATGGTTATAATGGGGCTGAATATGTTGAACATATTTCCTTGGCTAAAAAAATTAAACCCACATATGCCTAAGGTATTTGCTAACAAAATATATAGTGCAAACAGTAATAAAGGTCCATTTGTAGTTGGATTATTGAATGGTTTAATGCCTTGCGGACCGTTACAAGCTATGCAGTTATACGCACTTGGAACAGGTAGTTTTATAGCTGGTGCATTATCAATGTTTATGTTTAGTCTAGGGACCGTTCCTCTTCTGTTTGCTTTTGGCGCGCTAGGCTCAATGCTAAGTTCTAAGTTTGCAAAAAATATGGTAAAAGTAAGCGCAATGTTAGTTATCGTATTGGGCATTGTGATGATGAATAGAGGAATGGCCTTTACAGGAATTAGTTTTGGTTCATTGGCTACCAGTGCTAGTACGGATAATGCAACTATAAGCAGTATTGTAGGCGAAGAGCAACAAGTAATGACTACGTTGGATGGAGGCAGTTATTCTCCAATTGCAGTACAAGCAGGGACTCCAGTGAAGTGGACAATTAATGTAGATGAAGGGGATTTAAATGGATGTAACAATGAAATGATTATTCCGGAGTATAATATAAAGCAAAAATTGAAAGTAGGTGAAAATGTGATCACCTTTACCCCAACGGAAACTGGAAAGTTTGGATATAGCTGCTGGATGGGTATGATTACCAGTAGTATCACCGTGGTTGAGGATATACAGAATGTTGACGCTACAAAAGATGCACTAGATTCAACAGCTGTAAATAATTCAGGAATGCCAGCAGGATGTTGTGGTATATAACCTATAGTTGATTATGATTTTGTCTTTATGGTATAGTGATGATATGGGAGGGATGACATGATTGAAGATAAGAAAAAAGTGCTGATTGTTGATGATGAGCCTAAAATAGTAGAAGCAGTAGTAGCTTATCTAGAAAAAAGCGGATACAATCCATTTGCTGCTTATAATGGAGAAAAGGCCCTTACTTTATTTGACAATGTAAATCCTGATTTAGTTGTTTTAGATTTGATGTTACCCAGGATATCAGGCGAAGAAATATGCAAAATTATTCGAAGAAATTCCAGAGTTCCAATTATCATGCTAACTGCAAAAATCAGTGAAGAGGAAAAGATAAATGGATTAAATATTGGGGCAGATGATTATGTGACTAAGCCATTTAGCCCCAGAGAGTTAATGGCAAGAATAAATAGCTTACTCCGGCGCGCTGATGAAGGCGTGTCTCCCCTTTTTCATATAATGAGCTGGAATGATAATGATTTACAAATTGATTTAAATTCTTATACTGTTAAAAAGTCTGGTGTAAGCGTAAATCTTACACGTATAGAATTCAAATTATTATGTACCTTGATAAAATATCCTAAAAAAATATTTACGAGAGAGGAATTGATTGATATTGTCCTTGGAGCAGATTATGATGGGTTTGAAAGGACGATTGACTCCCATATAAAAAATTTGAGGAGTAAAATAGAGGATGATACCACCAATCCAAGATATATTCTTACGGTTCGAGGTGTTGGCTATAAATTTGGAGATAACCAGTGATAAAGAAGGGAGTTAATTATGAATTTAAGTCTTAAAGTTAAATTGACTATATCCTATGTCTTACTTTCTTTGTTTCTTGTTAGCTCCCTTTTATTTGCATCTAATTATTTTCTAGAAAATAAGTTTCAAAGCTATATTGCAAATACGCAGGAAAAGAAGAATCAGGATATAGTAAATTTAGTAACGGATGAATTTAGTGCAAATGGAGAATTTCCTAGTGAGGATTCTCTTGAGAACATAGGGCACACTGCACTATCACAAGGTTTGATTTTAATGGTTAATGACTTAAAGAATAACCAATTGTTTTGTATGAGCACTTTGGATAGCCAAATGTGTGATAATATGCTTGAAAGCATGCGCTCTAATATGGCAAAAATATATCCTAACTTTAATGGTCAATATAAAGAAAATAATTATGATGTTCTGAAAAATGGTAAAAAGGTTGCCACCGTTACCCTTGGCTATTATGGACCTTATTTTTATAATGATGAAGATATACAATTCATTCAAGTATTAAATAAAGTTTTTATTAGTATAGGCATATTATTTTTGATGATAGCAGCTTTTTTAGGGTTTTATATGGCAAACAGGATTTCAATGCCAATTAAAAAAGTAATAAATAAAACAACACAGATAGAAGCAGGCAATTATAGCGAGAGATTAACACTTGTTTCTAAAACAAATGAAATTAACCAGTTAATACATAGTGTAAACATATTAGCTGATACTCTTGAAAAGCAACAAATTTCTAAGAAGCGTATGGCAAGAGATTATGCTCATGAATTTAGGACACCATTGGCTGCATTACAATCAAACTTAGAGGCAATGATTGATGGAATATTGGAGCCAACTCCAGAAAGACTGGAAAGTTGCAGAGTAGAGATTTTAAGACTAACCCGAATGATATCTGATATAGATAAAATCGTACAAATTGAAAATGACAGCCTAAAGCTTGAAAAAACAAAATTTGATTTAGTAAACGTTATCCATCAAATTGTTTCAAATTTTCAACCAGAGCTTTCCAATCAGAATATACAAATCCACATAAGCACAAAACCATGCGAAATCTATGCAGATAAGGATAAAATCATTCAGGTAATTGTAAACTTACTGTCTAACGCAATTAAATATACTGATAGTGGTGGAAAAATTCAGGTAGCTGCAAACAAATATGGGAATAAGGCAGAGCTCATCCTTTCAGATACAGGTGTAGGTATAGAAGAAGAAGACCTGCCGAATATTTTTGATCATTTATATCGTACGGATAAATCGCGGGATCGAAATACAGGAGGCTCAGGAATTGGATTATCTGTTGTAAAAGCAATTGTTGATGCTCATGGCGGTCATATAGAAGTAAAAAGTGAATTGTATAAGGGCAGTCAGTTCATCGTTACGTTTCCACTGTAAATTTTATTTCAATATAAATAGTTTAAAGTTTATTAATAATTATAAAAATACAAGGAGAGGGGTTTTTACCACTCTCCTTGTATTACGTCGTACTTATGATTCATGGCGAAATTCGAATTGTCAAAATAGTCTAATCCAGAATTACCAAATGTCGTATCTACATTTATCCATCGTTGCTCATCTGAGTCATAGACCTGATTCCAGGCATGGTCACCCCATTCAATTCCATTATAGCCCAAACCTGTTACAAATCGTACATTTATCCCTACTGAACGGCACATGGAAACATATAAGCATGAATAGTCAAAACATACTCCTTCTCTTTCATTGTAGGTAACTATGGAACCAGATTTCACATGGGAAGGGCTTTTAACTATTACCGTTGCCTTATCATCATCATATTGTATATTCTGGCTAATCCACTGGTATAGCAGGTAAGCCTTTATCTTATCACTTTTCTCAGTTCCAACAATTTCTTTTGCCTTTTTGTCTATTTCTACATTTGACTTGACGGCTTCTTCAAGGGTTACCCCATTAAAATATTTTATTACAGGTACTTTCCAATAATTAGGGTTTTCGCCATTTTCATTATTAGCAGGTGTAAAATCTTCTGCAGCTTTATTAAAGGAATCATTAATTAGTACAGGCAGCTTTTTAGCTATGTCTGTACTTAGTATGGGTTGTAGAAATTTTTTATTAATTATTTGATAGGCAGAGGAATGGTTTATGTAATCACTGGTAGTATCATTATTAATAAAATTTGTATAAAAATTTAGTAACAATGAAAAAATTAGTACCATGCATACAGACTTTGGAATCTGCCAGGATACACTTAGTATTCTTTTGACATTATTGCTCATTGAATTAAATATAGATGAAAGTCTTTCCGTCAAAGGAATAACTGCATATTTTTCCAAAGGAATTGTTAAAATCTCCAACACCCAAAGAGTAATGGCTAATAGAATGAAAAAAACAATAAAATAGGCCATAATATCATGATTATAACGAAGAATCAAATCTTCAATAGATGGAAAAAACTTATATAAAGGCGCTAAAAAGCTGTTCGAATTGTTAGAAAAAATAACCCGAACGAGATAGAACGAAAGTAGAAGGCCTACAATAAGTTTAATGCTATTCAAAAACGATAACAATGAGTGATGTATCCTATTGATTGAAATAGGATACATCACCCCTGTGAGTAAAGGCATAAAAAAAATGCCTAAGATTATTAGTGTTATTATATTAAAATTATTAAATAAATTCATAAATACTCCGTTTACTATAGTTGTTTATACCTTAAATATAAGGCTTGATTAATGCGATACTTATATAATTATAGCACAATAAAATGAATAATAACCACCCAACAGAATCTACCAAAATAGATTATTAATAAACAATCCTAGAGTGAACATCAAATAATGCTTGCATATTTTACGATTAAAATGTATAATTATTCAAATATCGCAAAAGTAAAAAGGAGTGTTGAAGTATGATTAAAGTAGGGATTATTGGTGCAACAGGGTATGCAGGTGGCGAATTAGTCAGACTTTTATTAGGGCATAAAGGCGTTGAGATAAAGTGGTATGGATCAAAGAGTCATATTGACAAGAAATATAGTGATGTATTCCAGAATATGTTTCGGATTGTTGAGGATTACTGTATGGATGCCAATTTTGAAAAATTGGCAGGAGAAGTAGATGTCATTTTTACAGCTACACCACAGGGATACCTGTCAGGAATTCTAACAGAAAAAATTCTAGACAAAGTAAAGATTATTGATTTAAGTGCAGATTATCGTTTTAAAGACGTTAAGGTATATGAACAGTGGTATCAGATAGAACATAAGACTCCTCAATTGATAAATGAAGCAGTATATGGATTATGTGAAATAAACAGAGAAAAAATAAAAAATGCACGATTAGTGGCTAATCCCGGCTGCTACACAACTTGTTCAATCTTAACCATTTATCCATTAGTTAAGGCTGGCCTTATTGATAAACATTCCATCATTATTGATGCTAAGTCTGGAGCTTCTGGAGCGGGAAGAGGCGCAACGCTTCAAAATCTATATTGTGAAGTAAATGAAAATATGAAGGCTTATGGAGTTGCCACCCATAGACATACCCCAGAAATTGAAGAGCAATTGGGTTATGCAGCGGATGGAAAAGTAGTATTAAATTTTACTCCTCATCTAGTGCCTATGAACAGGGGGATATTAACAACTGCTTATGCAAACTTGCAAAAGGATGCTTCATATGAAGATATTAAAGAAGTTTATGATAAATATTACAAAAATGAACCATTTATCAGGGGTTTGGAAAAAGGTATTTTCCCCCAGACCAAATGGGTACAGGCAAGTAATTATGTGGATATGGGATTTAAAATTGATCCACGTACAAATCGGATAATCGTGATTGGGGTACTGGACAACATAGTTAAAGGTGCTGCAGGGCAGGCAGTTCAAAATATGAATATAATGTTTGGAATAGATGAAAAAACAGGATTACTTCAGCCCCCAATGTATATCTAATACCTATTGTGAACACGGATATAAGTTTGAAAAAGTTGAAGTTGAGATATTATATAGTAAACAGAGGAGAAAAAATGACGAAAGAGATGGACAACATATTGCAGAGAACAGAGATTTTAATTGAGGCATTACAATATGTAAAACGATTTAACAATAAGATTATTGTCGTAAAATATGGCGGAAGTGCAATGATTGATGAAAAGATGGAAAAGAGTGTGATACAAGATGTTGCATTGCTGAAATCAGTAGGGTTTAAACCGATTATAGTGCACGGAGGAGGGAAGGAAATCAGTAACTGGGTTGAAAAAATAGGGAAAAAAATAGAATTTGTCGAGGGCCTTCGAGTTACAGATAAAGAAACAATGGAAATAGCAGAAATGGTATTGAATAAGGTTAATAAAGGACTTGTTCAGAAACTTGAAGAATTTGGAGTTAATGCCGTTGGAATCAGTGGCAAAGATGGCAGTTTACTTAAGGCGGAAAGGAAGTGTTTAAATGGTCTGGATCTGGGTTATGTAGGAGAGATTACCCAAGTGAACCCACAATTATTATATGGACTGCTCGAAAAAGGCTTTCTTCCTGTTGTAGCGCCTATTGGAACAGATGATGAGTTTGAATCTTATAATATTAATGGTGATGATGCAGCATGTGCTGTAGCTAAAGCTCTTAATGCTGAGAAACTAACATTTCTAACAGACATAGAGGGGGTTTTAAAAGATCCTGCTGATAAGTCTACATTAATTTCTGAATTGATGGTAGAAGAGGCAAAAAAATTAATAGAAGATGGAATAGTCAATGGTGGCATGCTCCCTAAAATTAATAGCTGTATTGATGCAATTGAAAACGGAGTTTCAAGAGTCCATATTATTGATGGTACAATTGCCCATTGTTTATTACTCGAAATATTTACCAATAAGGGGATTGGAACAGCGATTTTAGCAAGTTCAGAAAGCAGGTTTGATGTGTAATGATGGAGAATTATATTAATAATGCTGAGCAAGTTGTTTTACATACGTACAATCGATACCAGATTGTTTTGGAAAAGGGAAGAGATGTCTATCTATATGATGTAAATAATAAAGAATATCTAGATTTTGCTGCAGGCATAGCGGTATTTGCATTGGGATATGGCAATGAAGAATATAATAATGCTTTAAAAGGACAGATTGATAAGCTTATTCATACGTCAAATTTGTATTATAACGTTCCTGCAATTGAAGCAGCAGAAAAATTACTTCAGGCATCTGATATGGATAAAGTATTTTTCACCAATAGTGGAGCAGAGGCCATTGAAGGTGCTTTGAAAACGGCAAGAAAATACGCATTTTTAAAGGATGGAAAGACAGATCACGAAATCATTGCAATGAATAATTCTTTTCATGGGAGAAGTTTTGGAGCGTTGTCCGTAACTGGAAATGTGAAGTATCAAGAGGCATTTAAACCGCTGATTGGAGGCATAAGATTTGCTGATTTTAATGATTTGGAAAGTGTGAAAGCACAAATAACAGATAAAACATGTGCCATTATAGTAGAACCCATACAAGGAGAAGGTGGAATCTATCCCGCTACGGAAAGCTTTTTAAAGGGTTTACAGAAAATTGCGAAGGAAAGGGACATTTTATTGATATTTGATGAAATTCAGTGTGGAATGGGACGTACAGGTAACATGTTTGCATGGCAGTCTTTTGGAATTATGCCTGATATAATGACTTGTGCAAAAGCTCTTGGCTGCGGTGTTCCAGTTGGTGCTTTTGTTTTGAATGAGAAAACGGCAAAAGCTTCTTTGACATCGGGAGATCATGGAACTACTTATGGTGGTAATCCTCTAGTATGCGCCGCTGTAAGTAAGGTATTTGATCTATATGAAGAACAGAACCTGCTGCAGCATGTAAATGAGGTGGGTACATATTTAGCTAAACATCTTGATATCTTAGCAGAAAAATATGAATGCATTGCAGAAAGACGAGGTATAGGTTTGATGCAAGGTCTGGTGATTCAAGGAAAGCAAGTGGGCGACATAGTAACAAAGGCATTGGAAGAAGGGCTAATCATTATTACAGCAGGGAAGGATGTACTGCGTTTTGTACCTCCATTAATTATAGAAAAGCGCCATGTTGATGAAATGATTACAAAATTGCAGCGTTGTCTTTAACTTTGATTTAATATTATTGTAAGATTATTGTTAGATTTCCGCAAGGTTTAACTGCTAAGCTATTTTTTGACAAACAGATAAAATCTGTAATAGCATAGCAAAAGGGGGAAATTTCATTTTGAAAAAGTTTATTATGATTATAGGATTAGTAGTATTAATTTTGGGGGCTTTATTTGTTTTATTTTTAAATCCAGATAAAATAGATCCGGATAATCCAACTGGAAAGACAACATATTATACACAGATTAGTAATCAGGAGGTTGAAGTAAATGACGATAACAGGTATGAATATGTTCTGACTTGTTATGATGAAAAGGGAAAGGAAAAAAGTCTAAACTTTACTACTGGGAAAAAACTACGAGAAGACGCTTATGTAAAACTTTATGATGCGCCATTACGAGGAGTAACTTATTGGGAAGAAATAGGGGAGAAGGACCTTCCTGAAAAAGTTAAGGATATATATAAGGTAAAATAAAATGGACCCTGCAGAATAGACACTAGAAAAAAGTGCCTATCTGCGGGGTTATTTTGTATGCTGCTCTTGCGGAACCTGTATTTTTCCAGAGGCTCATCGATAAATTTACTTTTTTATTTTAAAATCTGTATTGACAGAATCCTCTTTATAAAATATAATGAGTATACACTCAATGAGTTAGGAGTCAATTAAGATGAATAAAAGGCAGGAACAAAAAGCTAAAACCAGAGAACATATAATTCAGATAGCATTTAATGAATTTTCCAATAACGGGTTGACTAACACTTCAACTGCTGACATTGCAAGAGCTGCAGGAGTTTCTCATGGAACAATATTTGCCCATTTCCCTACAAGAGAAATGCTGTTGGATATAGTTATAGAGGAATTTGGCATAAGAATAACAAAGCGCTTGCATGAATTGGTTGATGAAACCTGTGGGATGCAAGAGATACTTGAAGCACATCTGAAAGGAATAGAGGAATATGAAGATTTTTATATTAGACTGATTTCGGAAGCTCCTTTACTTCAAGTAAGTTCAAGAAATACCTTGATTATGATTCAATCTGCCATTTCATTTCATCTTACACAAGTAGCAGAAAGGGAGCAGAAAAATCATAAAATTAAAAAAATGCCTTTGAATCTTATGTTCAACACATGGGTTGGATTGATTCATTACTATCTGACCAATCAAGAGATGTTTGCACCAGGGAAATCTGTTGTATCAAGATATAGAGAAATCTGGATTGAACATTTTATAAATCTAATTTCCATAAACGAAGGAGGAAAATAAAAATGAAAACATGTATTGCGTGCGGTATGCCTATGAAAGCAAAGGAAGATTATGCTATGGAGGATGAAAGCAAAGACTATTGCAGATACTGTGCAAGACAGGATGGTTCTATGCAGTCTTATGAAGAAAAGCTGACAAGTATGACTGAATTTATTGTCAGAACTCAGGGATTGGATAAAGAAGCAGCAAAAGAAGCAGCAAAAGGCATGATGGAAAAATTGCCAGCTTGGAAGTAATAATACACCAATTTTACTGTTAAAGAAATAATGTACCTAGAGAAATATTCTGGGTGCATTATTTGATTCAATATTAGATAACAGACAGGAAGAATGAACACTGGAAAAACAAGTAGAAATAATGCATAAGGGGTTGTAGATTAAAAAATGATTAAATATATAAAGAACAGTGAAACGGCAATCATAGTATTACATGAGATTTATGGCAGGAACGACTTTATTAAAGATGTTTGTGCTGAATATTTCGAAGAAGGCTTTGATGTATATTGTCCTAATTTATTAGCAACCCATAAAACTTTCTCTTATGAGGAGACTGAAGAGGCTTACTCTTATTTTATCAATGGAAGTGGGTTTGATGTCTATTCTGATATTTTGTGTCTAATACAAAAGCTAAAGGAACATTATAAAAAGGTAATTGTTTTAGGCTTTAGTATTGGGGCTACTGTTGCATGGCGTTGTTGTGAAAGTGCCTATTGTGATGGAATTATAGCCTGCTATGGATCCCGCATAAGAGATTATTTAAATTTAAAACCTAAATGCCAAATGTTTTTAATGTTTGCGGAACAAGATTCTTTTGATGTTAATTCAATATGTGAACAGCTATTACAGAAACCAAATCTTGAAATTATGAGGATAAATGCACAACATGGCTTTCTTGATAAATACTCAAAGTATTACAATCCAGAAAAGACAAAAGTTTTTAAAGAGCAAAGGGAAATTTGGCTTAATCATTATAAATAGGTTAATCCGGGTAAGAATAGAGGAATAAAGTTTCAATAACGAAATTTAAAACAAGGGGCTGCTTTAAGCAGCCCCTTGTTCTTACTTTAATAATCAGGAAATCAAATGTTCCTTAAAACTTCAGAAAGCTTTTCGATACTTTCAGGGATCTCTACTGTAGGAATAGAGCTAAAACCAATCAGTATCTGATTTTTAGGACAAACGGATTGGTTTATCCAGTATATATCCGTTGCATAGACATGTATTTGACTCTCTGCAAATCTGCTTATTAACTCCTGCTGATTAAGAGAAGCATCCAGTGTTAATATAAAATGTAATCCGGCGCTGGTCCCTTGAATCTTTACGCAGGGAGGAAGCGTTTTTTGAAGGTAAGTCAAAATCAGATTATTCTTTTTCCTATAATGTGCTCTCAATGAATTTATATGTTTTTGATAATCTCCGCAGCGAATAAAGTTTGCTAAAGCTATCTGCAAGAAAGAGGGAACCGAGCAATTGGATAGTTGGTATTTTGCGTTATATAATGTCATGAGGGACTCTGGAAGTACTAAAAAGGCAATTCGTAAATCAGGAGAAAGTGATTTGGAAAATGTACCTAAGTAAATTGTTCGGTTGTAATGGTCAATAGATTGCAAAGAGGGAATAGGAAGAGTATTATATCGCAGCTCACTATCATAATCATCTTCAATAATGTAGCTGTTATTTTGATCTGCCCAATCTAGAAGAGAAAGTCTTTTGGTAATGGGAAGAACACTTCCCATAGGAAATTGGTGGGAAGGGGTAATATATAGTAAGGCATTATGAATATCTTCCAGAGCACTAATCATTATGCCGTCACTTTCTAGTGGAATAGGAATGATGTTGTGATTGTTTCTTTCAAACACAATGCGTGTTCCATTATAGCCGGGATCTTCCATGGCAAAATGCCAATCTTTATTTGAAAAAATGTGAGCTATGATTTCTAAAGAGTGTTGATGCCCACTTGTTATGACAATTTGGTCAGAAGTGCATTTGACACCACGTGCCAGATGTAGATAATCAGCTAATCCTTTTCTTAGTTGGAGATTTCCTTGATGCTCTGTATATGATATCTTAGACTGTAATGCAATTTGATCAAAGGCTTCCAGGACACATTTACGCCATGTTTTGGTTTGGTAACAATTATAGTCCAAATCTCCATACTGGAAATCATATTTATAATGAGTAGTTAAGATAGAAGGAGACAAAGCGGCAATTTTCGAGGGCATATCTAAGAAAATGGAATTTTGAAAATCTATTTGTTCAACATAATAGCCAGATCCTGTAACTGATTTTACAAAACCCTCCAATAGTAACTGATCATATGCAGCAATAACAGTATTTCTACCTAGCATCAAGTCTGATGCAAGTTCGCGTGTGGCTGGTAATTTTTGACCAGCTATCAATTTCCCGGTTAAAATTTGTTCCTTTAATTGCATATATAGCTGCTTGTATAATGATATTTTTGAGCTTTTATCTATTGATATCATCTGTTTTACCTCACATAAATTGGTTCCAATAAAAATAAAGGAATTGGAACTTAAAACAAAACCAATTAAATGCTATTATAAAACACATAGACTGAATAAACAAGGAGTAAAGGATTAATTATGACGATAGATGAAAGTTTTGTGTTGACGGAAGAACAGGTTAGAAATTATTTTACTAGATTAGAAATCGTGTATGATAAAGACAAATGGAAACCATCAGAGGAAAACTTGACAATTTTACAAAATATACATATTGCTATGATTCCTTATGAAAATTTATCAATACTAATGAAGGAAACTATATCCTTAAACGGAAATGATTTATATGATAAAATCATTGTCAATCATAGAGGAGGGTATTGCTTTGAGGTAAATGGACTGTTCACACATTTATTAAAAGCATTGGGATATCAAGTTACTGTATACAATTGTAGATTTATTTATGAAAATCAAGGCGTGCAAATACGCAGACATCGAATTATGAAAGTAGATTTTGAACAGATGTCTTATATCACTGATGTAAGTTTTCGTAACGAATCTCCAAGATATGCGCTTAGGTTCGTATGTGACGAGGTGCAATCGGATGGGATAGCAGAATACAAGTTTACTCAAGACGAATATTATGGGTATGTGATGTGGCAGAAGTTGACTGGGCAGAGTTGGAAAAAAGTTTTTGGATTTGAAGAAAGTCCACAATCAGAAACAGACTTTTTTCTACCAAACTATTTTTGTGAAACACATCCTCAATCTCCTTTTGTCGATGAACCGCATATGTCGATTTGCCCTGAAAATGAGCATATCACCATTGCAGGAAGAAAGTTTGTTTCGTCAAAGAAAAATATAATAGTGGAAACAAGAACAATCAATTCAGGGGAAGAATTTTGCCATTTTTGTAAAGCGTATTTTGGGATTGTTATAGATAAGAAGACAGCGGAAACAATACTGTCAAACTCAAATTAATACTTTTTTATTTTAGAAATTGATTGGTTTTCCCCATCTTATAGGCGAGAATAATCATATCTTGTTCTTCTTTGCTTAATCCACGGGCATACATTTTTTCAAATTGTTGTAGTAGTTTTTCAAAATCCACAATCTTTTTTCGTTGTATGGAACGAATGGATATATAATCAGGATTATATTTCTTTGGCTCAATGATAGGACTATTTATTCTTTTAAATATTTCTGCGGTATAATAGGCATCATAAAAAGCATTATGAAATGCATAAGGCATTGGAATTTTCAGCGATTCAACAGCAGTCTGAAGCTTTAACAATTTTGTTTTAGAAAAGCCTAAACGAAGCGAAAGATAGGGCTGAATATTAATATACATTTCAGGCAATAGGCTTTTATCTAATTTATGGTATTCAACATTTCTAAATAGCTCTTTCATATCAGACATTCCCCAGACACAAAAAGCAGAATCCACTTGGCCAGTAAATGAAATATAGTCATTGAAAACTTTAGAAAATGACTCCTCTGATGTAAGCTGCTCTGTGGTAATACCAGTCAAATCTGAGATAAAGGGATTAACTTGTGAATAAATGGACGGCTTTACATAACGGTTAAAAGTTGCAATTGTCTTAAAATTTGAATCTAATTTCACAGCACCAATTTGAATAATCTCAAAGGGAGTTTTAGCCTTTTTTTCAATAGAAGACAGAGATGAACAACTACCCTGATTAAATTCTAAATCAAATACAATATAGTACATGTAAGATCTCCTTCAAAATAAACTCAACCTTATTTTTAGCTAAAAATAAGATAATATTCTTGGGACAGTTTTAATTTTCCATAAAAGGGTAAACATATATTGTTAATAGAAAAAAAGAAAGGGAAGGTATTGCATTTAGCTTTGCAGTATTTATTGGGTATAGTATGATGAAAATAGAAGCCTTAGAGTTTTATAAAAATGGAGAAATGCAGGAATCGTTTGCATTTGGAGGATCAATGGAAAAAGCGTTGATTCAAGAGGACGTAATATATCCTGCAAGTTTACAAAACTATTTAATAGACACAGGTAAGGAAGTAATTTTAATAGACACAGGGTTACCTGTTGAAACACCAGAATTTAAAAAGGAGTCAAATCAGAAGTTATTTATGGGTGAAAAAATTGCAGATTTTGTAACTGCTTTAAAAAAGCTTGGTTATAGCCCGGAAGATATAGATAAAGTACTTGTGACACACAAACATCCAGACCATACAGGGGAACTAAGAATGTTTCCTAATGCTAAAATATATATATCTGAAATAGAGGCAGATGCTATGAATCTGCAAGGTGAGAATATCATAAGAGTTTCTTTTAAAGATGGAAATTTTAAAAACTTTGAACAAAGTGAAAAAATAAGTGAAGGCTTAACTATGTTACCTGCATATGGACATACTAAAGGAAATTCGATTTTTGTTTTGGAATGGGATGGGATTTATTATTTATTCCACGGGGATGTTACATATACTGATGAAGCTTTAAGAAAGAATGCCTTATCAGTCGTGTTTGAAGATATTGATTCAGCAAAAGAAACTTTGGAAAAAGTAAGAACCTTTGTAAATGAAAATGACACTGTATATTTGTCAACACATACGCCAGAGGGAATTGCTTCTCTGAAGCAGAGGAAAATAATGAAGTTATAAATGAATTTATAATGGAAGTAATAATCAAAAATGAAATATTTGTTAAAGCATCTTGTAAAGCAATGGGAGAACCAAGCTTTAAGATGCTTTTTATTTTATCTTTGCTAAATCGCAGATCTTTCTTTGAAAAAGGCAAAGGAAAACCTTGTTTCTTAATAATAATATAAACGCTATTTTTTATGAATGTAGTTAATATAAGATGTGGTATAATGCTTACAATAGCTATAAATAGTTTACAATCTGTTTACAAATCAACTGTTTTTTATTCATATTTGACCTTTATCATGTAAATATACCAAATAAAGTAAATGGCATATACATTGATTGAAAGGAGAAAAATAAAGATGAAGAAAATGAGTACAAAAATATTGGGTTTGATGATGGTAATGGCTTTAGGAGTGGGAGGAGCTGTGAACGCTTTTGCAGCAGAAAGTCCAGAAAATACTGATTTACAGCAGGAGCAGCAGACAGCACAGGCTACAGAGGTTGTTACGGAAACACAGGTGGCTGATGATGCTGAGGAAGCGCAGGATAAAGAAGCAATTCAGATAATGGATGAAATAGAAGCTATAGGAGATGCCGACAGCGTTGAAGACTTGGAGAACATTGAGCCAGCGGAAGTATCAGAAGCTGAAGTTACAACCGAAAGAAGACTTTTAACCATGAAGAGGGAAATGCTTACGCTAAGGGCTGAGTTACTTGGAGTAGATGTAGAGGGTTTGACTCTGGAAGAAATGAAGATTGTCATAAAGGCTGCAGCTATGGAGAAGATTACTAATAAAGCTATTAGGTATGGCATTAATCCTGAAGGTTTAGCAGAGGACCAGATCAGAGATCTTATAAAGGAAAAGAAAGTTGAATTTAAAACCGAATTAGAAACTGCAAAGACACAAAAAGCAGAGGTTAAAGCACAAATTAGAGAGCTTAGAGAAGCTGCAAAGGTAGAAAAAGCAGAAAACAAAGCGGAAACAAAAGAACTTAGAGAAGCTGCAAAAATAGAAAAGGCTGAGATTAAAGCTGAGACTAAAGAAAAAATTAAAGCTTTGAAGGAACAAATTAAAACAGTAAAACAGCCAGCAACTGATTCAGATAAGGAAGAAAATGCAGAGAATGAATAGACAAAAATAGAGAGAAAAGAGAGCAGATGCAAACACAGAAAATATTGATAGTAGACGATGATAAAAATATTTGTAAGTTAATGGAGCTCTATCTTGGCAATGCAGGTTATATTACAACCTGCTGCCATGATGGGAGCTCTGCTCTTGATTATATAAGTAAAGGGGATTATGATTTAGTAATTCTTGATTTAATGCTCCCTGCCATAAACGGCTGGGAGGTTTGTCGTTTGATGAAAATGGAAAAAAATATACCTGTTATCATGGTTACAGCAAGAGATATGATTGAGGATAAGGTAAATGGGTTTGATGCGGGAGCAGATGATTACTTAGTAAAGCCTTTTGAACCTAAAGAGCTTTTGGCAAGGGTAAAGGTAAGAATAAGAAATGCTGCGCCAACAGATAATAAACAGATCAATAAACCAATTAATATAGATAATCTCATGGTTGATATAAATAAATATGAGGTAAGGTTAAATAGTAAAAGTATTAATTTAAAACCTAAAGAAATCCAGTTGTTATATTTTTTACTGACAAATAGAAATATTGTGTTTACTAGAGAACAGCTGCTGGAGAAAATATGGGATTATTCTTACATGGGAGATACGAGGACGGTTGATGTACATATTAAATGCATAAGAGAAAAATTGAGTATCAAATCTAAGGTCTGGGAAATCAAAACTGTTTGGGGAGTAGGATATAAACTGGAGGTATACGAATAATGAAGAGCATTTTTTCAAGGCTTTTAGTGACCTACTTTGTGATTACACTCCTTATAATTGTTATACTTACCTCTGCAATTTCATTTATGTATAAAACTATTGTCATGGAAGAGAAAAAGGAAAGCTTTGAAGTTATAGCGAAAAGAATAGAAATTTTAACAGAAAAATATACAGCAGGTACCATGTCCCTTGAAGGACTGAATTCTGCAGTAAATGGAATGAGTTACAGTGCCGATGCTATGATATATGTTATACAAATAGATAAAGATAGTTTTTCACAAGGAAAAGAACTGACATATCAGGGCGTTACAGATAAATTTGTATATGAGGATTTATCTACTGTACTTAATGGGAAGCAAGTGTTCCGAAAAAATGAATATTCCCAGAAGCTTGAAACCTATGTGGTATATATGGGATATCCATTAAAAATTAAAACAGAAATAAAAGGTGCGATACTGATGTTTTGCCCTATAAATAATATAAACCAAAATATAATGAAGATGAACCGCATTTTATGGAGTTGCTGTGCGATGATTATGTTAATCAGTATTCCCATTATTTTTATCAATTCTCGTAGAATATCAAAACCTATAGAGCAGGTTGAAAAAGCGGCGAGAAGTATAGCAAAGGGCGAAATGATATCAGCTGTTCAGGTTCCATCAAAAGATGAAATAGGAATGCTTGCTCATTCTTTTAATAATATGAAAGATCAACTTGAAATTAACGATAAAATAAGGCGGGAATTCATTGCAAATGTATCTCATGAGTTGAGAACACCACTTACTTCAATTGGTGGATTTGTACAGGCAATGTTAGACGGTATCATTACCGTAGAGAATTCTAGGGAGTATTTAAAAATTATAAGGGGAGAAACAAATCGTTTAGTAAATTTGACGTCTGAACTTCTTGACATAACTAAAATTCAGTCGGGAGTAATGAAACTGAACATTGAAGAAATACTATTATACGAAGTTGTGGCAGAGTCAATATTAATTTTAAGAGAAAAAGCTGATAGTAAAGGTATTACAATCAGTATTCTAGTGGATAAAAAACTAAGGGTTTCTATGGATCGAGAACGTTTGATGCAGATTTTTATCAATATTTTGAGTAATGCTGTACGGTATTCAGAAATAGGTGGGCAAATAGATATTACAGCCAAAGAAAAAAAGCATCTGGTTGAAATAACCGTAGCGGATACGGGCATAGGTATTTCAGAAAAGGATTTACCTTTTATATTTGATAAATTCTATCAATCCAAAAACCATCTGATTCCGGAAAAAGAAAGTAGTGGCCTGGGGCTTTCTATTGTTAAGAATCTGGTGGTTCTAAGTGGTGGAAATATTACTGCAAAAAGTAAAAAGGGAGAGGGCACACAAATTTGTTTTACTGTAAATAAGGTGGAAGGATAGGGTACAGGATATATGAATAAAAGAGAGTTATTAAAATATGTTCTATTGCTTTTATTTACAGCAATATTAATTTCAGGTTGTAGTAAATCAGTTGAAATCGAGGATGTTTCAGGTGATTCTAATCAGATGGCTTCACAAGAAGATAATAGTGAGTCTGTGCAAATAGAGGATGAAGATTTAAGTCAATCTGAAAAGGAAAAAGAGGTTGAACAAGCTGATGAGAACAGTATACAACAGATAGAAAAAAATGAGAATAAAGACCTAGAGCAGAATGATGTAGCATCAGTTATAGTAAAATCAGAAAATAATTTGTCTGATTCAGAGAAAGAGGAAATCGTTAATCAGCTCTCTACTGAAGTAGACGACCTTTTAAATGAAATTAATTCTATGGAGTAGAAAGGATAATAAATGTTTTTACTAAAAGGAAATTTAAATATAAAAATAATATGTATACTATGCATTTGTATCCTGGGTATAAGTGGAATTCAGACAGCTTACGCAGGCGCTAATCATGGCAAAAATGATGGGAATCTAAAAGAAGAGATAACTATATTAAATGAACAGGTTAAGCAAAATAATTCAGACCTCAAAGAACTTAGGAAACAAATGAATAATATAACTGTTTCTATACAGAAAAAGGCACATAAACTAGGTTCCCCCAAAATGGTCATTACACAGGCAAAGGTTGCAGATTTAAAAACTGCCGTATCATTGGTAAAGTCAAGTAAGGAAAGTATTAAAGCTTTTAAAAATGATGGGCTGAAAGAATATATTTCTTCAGGTAAAACTGCAAGAGAAAAAAAAGAATTTGAGCTGGCACAGGAAAGCTATAATAATGCCATTGTTTTACAGGTGCAGAGAAAGCAAACCTTAAATTCAATAATAAGCCAGTTAAACACAGTGGATCAACTTTTATAATTGAGATGGGAGATGAAACTCTACGGAGCGTTTATTGAAATTTTTTTTGTCAGCATTTAATCTGAAATATGGAGGTGAGCAACATGGATTGCAATAAGGTTGGAGAATTGATACTAAGTTTACGAAAAGAAAAAGGAATGACTCAAAAGCAGCTTGCAGATTTAATGAATATCAGTGATAAAGCAATCTCCAAATGGGAGCGCGGCTTGGGCTGCCCTGATGTATCCTTGCTTAGGGAACTCTCCAATGTATTAGGAGTAAATATTGAAAAAATATTATTAGGTAATTTAGAGCCTAATGATGCAGACGGAGGAAATATGAAGAAGATTAAATTTTACGTATGTCCCAATTGTGGAAACGTATTGACTGCTACGGGGGAAGGCGAGGTGTTCTGCTGTGGGAGGAAACTTACACAACTAATTCCAAAGGCAGCAGATGAAATACATGAAATATCGGTAGAAGAAGTAGAGAATGATTATTATATAACATTTAATCATGACATGAGCAAATCTCATTTTATAAGCTTTGTAGCATATGTGTGTTACGACAGGGTGCTTTTAGTTAAATTGTATCCGGAACAAAATGCAGAAGTAAGATTTCCAGCTATGCGTAAAGGCAAAATCTATTTTTACTGCAGTCAGCATGGATTGTGGGTCAAAAATTAATAAATAATATTGTAGAAAAATTTTGGTATAAAAATTAAAAAATAAGTTTACCCTATACTTAAAACGTGTATAAAAATAATAATAAATACATAGGAGGAAGTTTATATGGCAAGATTTACATTACCAAGAGATCTTTATCACGGAAGTGGTTGTTTGTCTGAGTTAAAGAATTTACAAGGCAAAAAAGCATTTTTAGTTGTTGGCGGTGGTTCAATGAAACGTTTTGGGTTCTTGGATCAGGCAGTAGGGTACTTAAAAGAAGCGGGGATGAAAGTAGAATTATTTGAAAACGTAGAACCAGACCCCAGCGTTGATACGGTTATGAAAGGTGCTGAAGCGATGAAAAAGTTCCAGCCCGATTGGATTATTTCTATGGGAGGCGGATCCCCTATAGATGCCGCTAAAGCTATGTGGGCATTTTATGAATATCCAGATACTACTTTTGAGGATTTAATTATTCCTTTTAATTTCCCTCAATTAAGAACAAAAGCCAGATTCTGTGCGATTCCTTCAACATCAGGAACTGCTACAGAAGTGACAGCTTTCAGTGTTATTACAGATTATGCTAAAGGTATTAAATATCCTTTAGCTGACTTCAATATCACACCTGATGTGGCTATCGTAGATCCTCAGCTTGCTGAAACTATGCCGCCTAAATTAACAGCATTTACAGGAATGGATGCAATGACTCATGCTATAGAAGCTTATGTATCCACTCTTCATTGCGATTACACTGACCCACTTGCGCTTCATGCTATCAAAATGGTACATGAATTCCTAAAGAAGTCTTTTGACGGAGACAAAGAAGCCAAAGAGAGAATGCACAATGCACAGTGTCTTGCTGGTATGGCATTTTCAAATGCATTATTAGGTATCGTCCACTCAATGGCACATAAGACCGGGGCAGCTTATAGCGGTGGCCATATTGTTCATGGCTGTGCAAATGCTATGTATTTACCTAGAGTAATCCAGTTTAATGCTAAGAACCTAGATGCCGCCAAGAGATATGGTGAAATTGCAAAGTTTATGGGATTAGAGGGAAGTACTGATGAGGAGCTGATTGAGGCTTTAATTTCTGAAATTAAAGAAATGAATGCTTCCCTTGATATCCCTTGTTGCATAAAGGAATATGAAGGCGGAATTATTGCAGAAGATGAATTTATGGAAAAGCTTTCTAAGGTTGCAGAACTGGCTATTGGAGATGCGTGTACAGGTTCAAACCCAAGAATTCCTAATCAGGAAGAAATGGAAAAACTATTGAAGGCATGTTTCTATGGAGAAGATATTAATTTTTAATTTGATTATGAAAACCCTATGGATAGTACAAATCCATAGGGTTTTTTTATTGTAATTATTAGTGAACAGTAGGCAGTGTACTTAAATTATTGTTGTCAGAACCATCAGGAATTGACTTTAAATATTCTGTATTTCCTCTATGGGCAACTCCCACTCCCATTACCCCGCCACGTCTTGCAAGATCGATACAGTCTTCTTTTGATAGGATGCTGTTGTCAGATAATTGATATCCTGTTACACGGCCGCTATGCTTAACAAGACCTGTGATTCGTTTTGCGTCACTGGAAGGTGTTGGGATTTCATCTAAAGTGTTTCGGGCAAGCGTTGAATCCATTCTGATTTTTTCGTTATTCACTGGAAAACCTCCTTTCTTTTCTTTCCTTGTATTTTGCCTAGAAATAGAGAATTTATAACATGTACAGAATTTATTTAGCAGCCTTCCATATTCACCATTTTGTTTAAAATCACATACAATGTAAGATGATATATTATGAAAACAATGAGGTGATGTTTTGGCAGTATTAGAAGTTCAAAATATAGTGGAAAAATATCAGGCAGTAAATGGGGAAATAACAGCACTGGAAAATATAAGTTTTAATGTTGAAAAAGGTGAATTCGTCAGTGTAGTGGGGCCTAGTGGATGTGGTAAATCAACACTACTTTCCATTATTGCGGGGCTGTTGAAACCTACAGCGGGTGAAATTTATGTAAAAGGAGAAAAAATTGAAAGGGTATCAACCCATATTGGATATATGTTGCAAAAGGATAACTTATTAGAATGGAGAACGATTTATAAAAATGTAATGCTTGGATTAGAAATACAAAAAAACGTAAATCGTGAAAATGAGGAAAGAGTAATTGGATTATTAAAAACATATGGGCTTTATGAATTTAAAGATAAATATCCATCACAATTATCTGGAGGAATGAGACAGCGGGTTGCTCTTATCAGGACGCTTGCAATTAATCCAGATATTTTATTATTAGATGAGGCATTTTCTGCACTTGATTATCAGACGAGATTAGCTGTGACAAATGATGTTTATGGCATATTGAAACAGGAGCAGGTTACGACTATTATGGTTACCCACGATATACCAGAGGGAATAAGCATGGGGGATAAAATTGTTATATTGAGCGCACGACCAGCAATAGTAAAAGAGGTTCTTGACATAGATTTTGAAATGGAGAATAGAAATCCCTTAAATTGCAGAAATAGTCCTAAGTTTGGTAAATACTTTGATTATATTTGGAAGGAGCTAGGTGGTAATGAATGAACAGATAACTTCCAAAGAAAGAATATTGTTTCTGAAGAAACAAAAACATCGAAAGCATATGATTCTTTTTTGGCAGATTGGGATTTTAGTGTTTTTAATAGGCACTTGGGAAATTTCAGCAAGAGTTGGACTTATAGACAGTTTTATTCTCAGCCAGCCTTCAAGGATTTTAAAAACATACGTTAATATGGCTCAAAATGGGCTTCTTATGCACATTGGCGTAACCGTATATGAAACGCTGATGGGATTTGTGCTAGGAGTAATAACTGGCACTATTCTTGCCATAATTCTTTGGTGGAGCAGCCTTATTGCTAAGATAAGTGAGCCATACCTTGTCGTATTAAACAGCCTGCCTAAAATCGCATTAGGACCAGTAATCATCATTATTGTAGGAGCAGGAACAGAAGCAATCATATTTATGGCTTTGGCAATATCCTTAATAGTAACGGTACTTGAGATGTTAAATGGTTTCCAGCATACAGATAAAGAGTATGTAAAAATGGCTACCACATTTGGTGCATCAAAAATGCAGATTTTTAGCAAGATTGTATTCCCATATAACATAGCAACGCTTTTTAATTCATTAAAAATTAATATTGGCTTATCTTTAGTTGGTGTCATCGCAGGTGAATTTTTAGTTTCGAAAGCTGGTCTAGGGTATTTAATTGTCTACGGAGGTCAAGTATTCCAGTTAGACTTGGTTATGGCAAGTGTCATTATATTAGCTGTAGTTGCAGCAATAATGTATGAAGCAGTAGTACTTATGCAAAATTTAGTATTGAAATTATATGGGCATTAACTGCTTTGTTATTTATAAATTATTTCTAAAAAATAGAAAGGAGTTTCAGTATGAGGAAATACAGAAAACTTTTGTGCGGTATATTAACTTTAGTATTAATCATTTCTCTTTTTGCTGGATGTGGTTCTAAACCAAAGGAAAACTACAAGGTTACTGTATGTGAGGTAACACACTCTATCTTTTATGCACCTCAATATGTAGCTATGAATTTAGGGTTTTTTGAAGATGAGGGGATTCAGGTAGAGTTGTCAAACGGACAGGGTGCAGATAAAGTCATGGCTGCCGTCTTATCTGATAATGTTGACATCGGATTTGCCGGCCCTGAGGCCTCTATCTATGTTTATAACGAGGGGAAAGAAGACCATACACAGGTATTTGCCCAGCTTACCCAGCGTGATGGATCCTTCCTTGTAGGGCGTGAAAAGGATGATAATTTTGACTGGAATAAAATCCGGGGCAAAGTAGTATTACCGGGAAGAAAAGGCGGAGTACCTTACATGACTTTAGAATATGTTATAAGAAAAAATGGTATAGATCCAGCCAAAGATACAACGTTAGATAATAGTATTCAATTTGCTTTGATGGCAGGAGCCTTTACAAGCGGAACTGGTGATTATGTTACATTGTTTGAACCTACAGCTTCCATGCTTGAAGCAGAAGGAAAAGGATACATAGTATCCTCCATAGGAGCGGAAAGTGGAGAAATTCCATATACAGCATATTTTGCTAAACAGAGCTTTATAAAAGGAAATGAAGATATGGTTAAGCGTTTCGTATCTGCGATTTATAAAGGACAGCAATGGGTTGACAGTCATACTGCAGAAGAAATTGCGGAAGCTGTTGCACCTTCGTTCCCTGACACGGATATGAAACTCCTAACAACAGTAGTTCAAAGATATAAAGATATTGGTGTCTGGGCAACAGATCCCATCCTTAAAGAAGAACCATATAATTTGCTGCAGGAAGTAATGACTCAGGCAGGAGAATTAAAGGAAAAAGCTCCTTATGAAGAAGTGGTAAATAACACTTATGCGGAAGAGGTTATAAAATAAATCAATAATATAAGAAGTAATGCCAGAACTGTCTCTAAGTTAAAATTTTAGGGACAGTTCTTTATTTATCAAAATGTAATGATTGGGCTTTAGATGAAATATATATAGTAATATTGTATATTTCAACTTCTTGAAGGTTGTTTATAACTTTGGAGGTATATTGCTTTATGTTGTTTATGAATAAAAGAGTACTAACTAATTTATGCTTTGTGATATTGATTGTGCTGGCACTAATCCTAAGTGGACGAATTGCTTTTTACTATTTTAACGACAAAGATGTTTTAGGAACCAATGAAAAAGGCGAAGAGTATATAAAATGGGTGGATTATAATGTACCAAGTGAAGCTATGGAGAGGGCACTCAGTTTAGATATTGAGTCACAGGAGCAAGATATAAAATTAAACTGGATTGAATTATTATCCTATCTGGCAGCTAAGAATGGAAATAATTTTAAGGGCTATAAGGATAAGCAATTAGATGAGATTGCAGAAAAAATTCGGCAAGGTGAGAGCATGAAAGATTTAACAAAGGATATGAAATATTATAATTACTATTATGAGGCTTACAGTGCCGTTCTTTCAGGATTTGCAGGAGCCTATGAAATTGAAGTTGCCAATGAAGATGGGAGAGAAAAACATTGGGAGAAAAGATATGGACTAAAGGCATTTTCGCCGATCGCAAAAAATTATTATTATAACCATTATGATGATTTTGGTCAAAGCCGTTCCTATGGATTTTCAAGAAACCATCTGGGAAATGATCTGATGGGCCAGGTGGGGACTCCTATTATCGCAGTTGAAGGCGGTACTGTTGAAGCTCTAGGCTGGAATCAATACGGTGGATGGCGTATAGGGATACGATCACTGGATAAAAAACGGTACTATTATTATGCTCATCTTCGAAAGGATTTCCCATACAAGCTGGATTTAAAAGAGGGATCAGAAGTAAAAGCTGGTGATGTTATAGGTTATATGGGAAGAACGGGATACAGCACAAAGGAAAACGTAAATAACATAAACCGGACACACCTTCATTTTGGTATGCAGCTTGTATTTGATGAGTCGCAGAAAGAATGCAACAGTGAAATCTGGATTGATGTTTATCAGATAGTACGCTTCTTAGAGGACCACAGATCGGAAGTTGTAAAAAATCTTGTAACCAAAGATTATAGCAGAGTTTATGATATTCGCGAATGTAAGAATGTGAATAATGAATAAATTGGATAAAACATAATTTTGTAGTATAATTTCCTTAAATAAATACTTTCCATTATAATTTATGAGCAAATAATTGCTGTGTGGAGGAAATGCTATGGAATACAGAAGATTTAACAATAAAATAGTAGCCAGAATTGACAAAGGCGAAGAAATATTAGATGCCATTAAAGAAATTGCTTTAAAGGAAGATATTAAACTGGCAAACTTGAATGCCTTAGGCGCTGTAGGGGAATTTACAGTAGGCGTGCTTAAGACAAAAGAAAAAAAGTATTATTCCAACGATTTTAGCGGTGATTTTGAAATCGTTTCATTAACAGGGACCATCAACACAATGAACAATGAGTTTTATTGCCATCTACACATGAGTGCGGGGGATGCTGAGGGAAGAGTTTTCGGAGGACATCTCAACAGAGCTGTTGTAAGTGCTACTTGTGAATTAATTATAGATATTATAGATGGTAAAGTTGATCGGATTTTTAATGAAGAGGTAGGTCTAAACCTATTCAATTTCAATTAAACGAGAGCCGCTGCACAAAGACAATGTGTAGCGGCTCAAATTGAATGGTAGTAAGATTAGTATGCACAGGGTGGACATTAACCTTGGGCTAATCTGTGTGATAGTTTTTTACTTTCTTTTTCTATAAAAAACAAGCTCAAAAGTAAGGTAAGCACTTCTGTAATCGGTGAGACAAGCCATACCCCGGTCATACCGAACAGCGGCGGCAAAGTAAAAATACAAATCAGCAGAATAACCAAACCTCGTGCAGAAGATATAATAGCGGACTCC
The DNA here is from genome assembly GCF_032051575.1 of Aminipila sp. NCBI lineage: Bacteria > Bacillati > Bacillota > Clostridia > Peptostreptococcales > Anaerovoracaceae > Aminipila > Aminipila sp. Next base: position 303,126 of record NZ_DAMBYD010000002.1, read on the forward strand.
TTTGCCTTTCCAATTGATGTAAAGTAAAAAGAAGAAATTGTATTAATTCCTGAAAATAAAAATGAAACAGCATAGATTATCACGCCCGAACGCACCATCCGCTCCACGACATCACTTTTTACAAACAGACTGCTGTACCACCCTGAACCAGCTAGCACCAGTAAAAGCACCACGGCTCCTACAGTGAGCACCATGAAGTTGCTTATCCTACGTAGGTTTGCTGCAAGCAAATGTTCCTTTGCCCCATAAGTAAAACTGATGAGAGGGCTTGCCCCCTGACCAAAACCGATAATCACCATGCTGAAGATATAGGCAATATAACCCACTATGGTAAACGCAGTCACACCGTCAACACCAATATTCTTTAGAATTACGAAGTTATAGGCAAACATAGAAATACTCATGGACATCTCACCGACAAATTCTGAGCTGCCATTAAGTAGTGTGCTACGCAGCACCACGCCCGAAAAAGTATATTTGCTGAGTTTGTATACGCTTGACTTCTTGATGAAAAAGTAGAGGATGCACAAAAGGGTAACAATAGCTGAAAGTAATGAGGCAGCAGCAACACCCTTTACACCCCAAGCGAACCAGCGGACAAATAAATAATCCAGAAAAATATTGAGTAGCACGTTGAAAATGTTGACTTGCATAAAATACTGCGGCTTGCCTTCTCCACGGATAAACATACCAAAGGATGCGTTTATCACCATAATTGGAAGCTCCAGCAGAATAATGCCGTAATAGTCTTTGAAAAATCCCGACACTTTTGTATCGGCATTTAAGAGTTGAAGCATCGAATCAAGGCAGAGCCACATGATGATGCTTAGCAGGACGGTCGAAACCATTGCCATGCACATAGTCTGATTAAAAACGCTGTTGCACTTTTTGATGTCCCTACTGCCAAGAGCCATTCCGGCGATTGCCACGCCGCCTACCGACACCATAAGACCCACTGCAAGGTATAAGTAGATAATTGGCAGCCCTAAGTTAACCGCAGCAAGACCTTCTTTTCCCACATAGTTTCCGATAAAAAAACCATCGGCAACCGTAATCAGTGAGGTCAGCACCATTGCAATAATCGATGGAATCGAAAATTGCAAAATTGTGTTAATTTTGTTGTTTTGAATGCTTTCTAAGTTCATTTTTATTTCCTCCATATATCCATTGTTTACACCATAAAGGATAAAGGAATGAAAAGAAAAATACTTCTGTTTTTGTGCTTTATTTGATCGGAATACAAATATCAATTTCCATATACATGGAATCACAGTTTATTTTTCTGTAAATCTCAAAGCCATAGCGATCGTCAATTTCACAGTTACTCTGAGGCAACCATACATTGAAGATACTTTGGTAAGAACTGTATATCTGCTTTACCAAACCTTTGAAGTGATAAATAGCAAATTTTCCACCTTTTAGCACATAGGTATTTTCAAGCATACAGCCTTCTGGGGCAGTTATGCAGATGTCATATAGACATTCATCTATATCGGTAATGGACGGGTCATCATAGGTGCGCTCAAGAAGCAGCGTTAAATCAGTGATATATTCCTTATATTTTTCTTGAAAAGCTCCCCAATGCACTGATAAATCTCCATAATTTCCTTTATGCCGCTCGTATATAGTAAGACAATCCTCAAGAACTTCTATGGAAATTTTTTTGTCGCATTCCTCAAAGGATGCTAACCCTATAGCAGCATCAGTAAAAATTGGGTTTACTAAGGATTTTTGCACAATACTACGCCGAAATTCAATTGGAGATAGATTGTGATGTTGTTTAAATGCAGAGCTGTAGTTTGATGAACTGTAACCGTAATCACAGCTGATATCGGTGATACTTCTGCCTTTCTCAACCTTCAAGCGAAACGCACTTTGCTCCATTTTTATTCGTTTGATAAATTCATAGATGCTTTCTCCAGTTTCCATTCTAAACATTCGGGAAAAGTAATATTTTGAAAAGTTGCAATGAGAGGAAATTTCCTCAACAGATATACTTTCATTGATATGATTTAAGATATAGTCTATTGCATGATTTATGTATTCGTTAGTTATCATTTTTTCTCCCTTTATTTTTAAAACACAGTTTCTTGTAAATGCTTTGCGGATTTATTCCAGATTACAAATGCTACAATGAATGTTAGAGCACCAGATAAGGTTTCTGTAAAAAATACGCCGTAAACTCCCATAAAGGCAGTTAAGGCAACGAGGCAAAGGAGCGGAAATACAATTGCTCGGAAGGCCATGATGATCATAGACTCCTTTGGCTTATCCATGGCAGTTAAAAATGCACTTGTTACCATATTAAACCATGTAAATAGGTAAGATGGAGCAAAAAGCAATAGTGCCACAATGGTCATATCGATAATCTTCACGTTATGTTCTTTTGCAAAAATACTAGCCAAACTCTCTGGAAATAGTAGAATACCGACCATACAAATCACAGATAATGTGGCCGTAGTGATACTTGAAATCTTGAAAAACGAAAAGGCCCTTTTGATTTCCTTTGCACCCAAATTGTAGCTTACAGCGGGCTGTATAGAATCGAGCACTCCATACAAAATACCAAGCAATAAAGTATCGATATACATGACAATGCCGTAACTTGCAACAGCAATGGCACCACCTAAAGCTAAGAGAAACCCATTCACAATTGTTGCAATAAAGGAGCCTGCAATACTGCTGAAAAATTCAGAACTTCCATTGTAAAGAATTCCCACTACTTCTTTCCTTGATATCTGCGGTCTGGAGAAGTGTAAGGTGATCTTTTTGGTAATAAACGGAACAAACGAAAAGATTGAACCTAAAAGCATACTAATGACTGTAGCTAGAGCTGAGTATTCAATGCCCAAACCCAGGCGTGCGATAAAAATCCAGTCTAAGACAATATTGAAAACAGATACAATCACATTGATGTACATGCTGTATTTTGCTTTTCCGCAGACGCGCAAGAAATTATCCATTGCAAATAAAGGCATGATAAAAGGAAAACCAAAGGAAAAGATACGCATATAACGGAATGCCATCTCCGCAAGAACAGGATCTTTTATAAATGCATAAATAAGTGGTTTAAAAAAAATAATTCCTAATACAGAAAAAATAACCCCTAATCCCACAACCATCATGACACTGGCAGAAAACATATATTTGGCTTTCTCTACATTACCTTCTCCAAGTGCAGTTGACACCTTAACCGAAGATCCTACCGCAATCATATTGGACAAAGCAAATAGTATCATCATAATCGGCATAACCAGGTTGACTGCAGCAAGTGCGTGTTCGCCGATGAAACGCCCTACAAAAATCCCGTCAGCCATCATATATATGGAGGAAAAAACCATGCTGAGTATACTGGGTATGGTCAAACGGAAAAATACTTTTTTAACCGAAAGAGTAGTAAATTGTGTTTCTATCATTGCGATGAAAGTTCCTTTCCATTAAATAATTTCAAAATTGCTCCCTCCCATACCGCTTTAGGTTCAACAGGAAGATCATAGAGAATAGCCGCGTCAATTCCAATTAAGATGGTGTACAGAATTTGAGCGTTGATCATCGTATCAAAATCTTTTTGGAAAGCCCCAATCTCAATACCCTGAGCCATACATTTGATTAAAAACTGATTTAAATTTTCGTCTGCGGTTTTGGCAATCTCCTTTAAGGCACAAATTCGTGTTGTTTGAAGATCAATTTCTGCATAGACCTTTCTTAAACTGGGGTTTTCAAAGTAAGAATCGATTAGGGCTTCACCAAATGAGATTAGCTCCCTTTGATAGGATGTAATACTGATTCCATCTTCAAAAAGGTGCGTTTTGTGAGAATAGTCAAATTCGTAAAGCTCTTGCACCATTTGCAAAAAAATCTCCTCTTTTGATTTAAAATAGTAATAGACAGATGCCTTTTTAATTCCGATGGAATCAGAAATCTGCCCAATAGACGTTTTGTCGTAGCCTTTTTCGGCGACTAAATCGTACATTGCACCTACAATTTTATTTTTTGTGGTATTGTCATTCATAATAAATACCTCTTTTACTAGTATTATTTTACCTAACGTTAGGTAAAATAATACTAGTAAAAATGCCATTTTGTCAATACCTTTACCTTGTTTCATTTAGGATGTTATAATTTAGGTTATATACAAGAAAAATATAAAGTGGAAAAAACACATGAAACATATAAATGTTATATAGTGACAAAACTTTAATTTTTAAACATAATATAAAAGAATATTTAATTAACTTACATTTAACGTACCCTTAATGAGTTATTTCATTAAGGGTATTATAATTTAGTCATAAAAATACAGGAGGTTTAGTTATTCATGCTGCTTTTATTTATTTAATGGGAGGGACTTTGATTTGATTAAGAATTATATATTAGATACAAATGTATTAATCCATTTTCCTGGCTGCATTTATACCTTTGAAGATAACAACATCATTATTCCAATAATATGTTTGGAAGAGTTAGATAATTTGAAGAAAAAAGAGGGCATATTAGGGTATCAGGCTAGAGAAGCAATCAGGGAGCTAAATCGCGTAAGGGAATACGGTAATATTCACAATGGGGTAAAATTGCCAAATGGAGGTACCCTAAGAGTGGAATTAAATCACATGAATCCAGTTGATATTCCTGATGGAGTAGATTTAAACAAAAATGATAATAAGATATTAACTGTGGCAATCAATATTAAGAATGAGTCAAAAGAGATCAGCACTATACTTGTAACAAAAGACCTTTGCGTTGCAATTAAAGCGGAATCCATGAATCTTGACGTTCAGGATTATCAAAGCGATAAAATTGATGTAGATAAAATATATAAAGGCTATAAAGAGGTATCCTTATCTTCAGCACAAATGGATAAAATCTACCAGGGAGGGTTAAAACTAACAAAAAGAATAGGAATTGAGGCTTACCCAAATGAATTTCTCTGTATTAAAAGCAGTGATAAAGGCTCCCATGAGACACTGGCTAAATTTGATGGCAATAAAATAGTACCCTTAGAATATGCCAATGATAAAGCATGGGGGTTGGCACCAAGAAACAGAGAACAGAAAATGGCTTTTGAGCTTCTTATGGATGAGAAGATTCATTTAGTCACATTAAGCGGCGGAGCAGGTACTGGGAAATCCATTCTCTCAGTAGCGACAGCTCTGCAAAAAGTAATTGAAAATAATGTTTACGATAAAATTATTTTCGTAAAGCCTGTCGTATCAGCGGGGGATGCTATTGGCTATTTGCCTGGAACAGAAGATGAAAAATTAAAACCTTTTATGGATTCCTTTGGAGATGCCATTGAGAGTCTAATGACAGAGAAAAACAAAAAGCAATCTATTGAGAAAAATGACAAACTTGGGAAAAATGCCAGAAAACGTGGTGAATGCAATGAAAAACCAGTATTCTCAGTAGAGAATTTTTTGCATCAATATAAAGAAGCAGGTATAATTGAAATGAAGACCTTTGCATTTATGAGAGGAAGAACATTGTCCAATTCTATGGTTATTATTGACGAAGCACAGGAAATGACCCCACATTTAGCAAAACTTATGCTTACAAGAGCTGGGATAAATGCTAAGTTTGTAATGATAGAAGATCCGTCAGACAATCAGATTGACAACACCCTTGTTGACTCCAAGTCAAATGGACTCGTGTATGTGGTAGAAAAAATGAAGCCGTATGAAATCACCGGACACATTGCATTGGAAGAAGTTGAGCGAAGCCCACTGGCAAAAATAGCAGAAGAGTGTTTGTAACTAGTATACGGTTAGCCCGATTATTTTATTTTAAAAATAATCAGATGTAAGTATAAAGTTCTATAGGTTTCGACAAATGATTATGATAATATATAAATACATTAGGGAAAAATGGGTGATATTTGAAGGAAAATATAAAGTGGAAAAAACGCAAGAAACATATAAATATTATATAGTGACAACAATAGGCGGTTCACCTAGTACTAAATATACAATGACAGAGCTGTTTCAAAATAAAACTTAAAAAATGCCATATAATCATTCTTTAAAGTTCCGGCTAGTGCATAAATGGAAGTCAAATGGTAATTATCTATACTAGTTTTAAGATTTATATAACAAATTCAATAAAATGTAAAAATTCTGCACGTGACTATGACTTAAACTAGCAAACTATGGCATGTTCTTATTATCTTACAAAAACACGCCCAAACAACAAAAGCTCTAGATATATCAAAGTCCGCGAATAATAATGAACAGGAGCGGGTGCATATCAGGCTAAAAATTAGTCTTTTTGCAACAGCCCCTTTTCTATGAAAAATAGAAAATATTATAGGAAAGACCTAATATCCATTGCAAGCTTTTCTTCCAGATAAATAAGCCTTCTTACCAGATTTTTTGCATTTTCTTGTGCGGCATTATATTCATTTAAATATTTATTGAGAGACTTTACCCCCATATTACAGCCATCGGTCATTAAATCTGCAATAGCTTTGTCGCTTTCATCAATGGACAGTTTAACATTAGTTTTTACCCAGGACATGCCTTTGGCTACAGGACTAGGTTCCTTGTCAGTATCTCCATACTGGGTAAGCAGGATGTGGCTTTCACTTTCTAGTTGCTGATGCTCTGTTTTACATGTAGATAAAAGCTGTTTTAGTTTAGAATCCTGCACTTTATCTAAAACTTCATCAATAGAACCAACTCCCATTTTTATACCAGCATTACATTCTTTTAATAATTCAATCGTATCTTTATAAATCATAATATGATTCCTCCTCATATGTTATTATGTTAAAATCCAGAGTATTCATACTAGAAGGACAAACATATAAAGAACTATTCTTTTCATACAAATTTGGGTTATAATAAACTTATAAATGAAAAACAGATAAGAAAAATATATCAATGAGGCAAAGGAAAAGGTATGTATTATAAAATTGAGAATGACATAATGGAAGAAACGGTTATAGACGACTGGGAGAAAAACCAAGAAGCAGTTGCTTTATTTACCAGTGCTGAATGGGAGCAGGCAGTGCATATACGGGCAAGCTATTTGCTGGAACAGAATCAGAATAATATTCGATTTTGCAAACTAGAGAGTTATGCAGATTTTTTATTTGGGACTTTGAATATACCTCGTAAGCGGGAACATAATGAAAATACAGGCTTTGCTTTTTACATCTTAGAGAATAAGCTTATTTTTATTGATGATACAGATTTAGTAAAAAAAAGCATTGAAAAAATAATGTATAATAAGCTTCGAAAAGGCTACACCGTGGAACGATTTTTATATGATTTTCTAGTGTCTTTAATTGAGGATGATGTATTATATTTAGCTGAAATTGAAAAAGACATAACCAAAATGGAGGAACTCATTTTAGCAAGAGAAGTAGAAGATTTTAATTATAAAATGCTTGGGCTGAAAAAGGAGATTTCCCGTTTGTATCGTTACTATAGCCAGCTGACTGATTTAGGGGAAGGTTTGTTTGACAATGAAATGGACTTTTTTGGAAAAGATGACATTGCAACTTTTCGAATATTTACAGATCGTGTAGCCAGATTGCAGAGTGAAACCCAGGTACTTAGGGAGTATGCTATGCAGGTTCAAGAGGTTTACCAGTCAGAAATTGGTATCAGGCAGAATGATGTAATGAAGGTATTGACCATGGTAACTACCATCTTTCTTCCATTAACTTTAATTGCTGGATGGTATGGTATGAACTTTACCCACATGCCAGAGTTGAACTGGGTGTATGGGTATCCTATGGTCATCACACTGAGTATAGTAATAGTATTTATTTGTTTGTGGATTTTTAAGAAAAAAATGTGAGAGGGAACAGCTTCACTCTCACTTTTTTTATACAGCCTTTCTGAAGTTATTTTACACGCAGATTTTTAAGGGATATATCCAATATTGGGGAAGAATGTGTCAGGGCACCACTGGAAATGTAGTCTACACCTATATCAACAAGTGCGGCCACATTTTCTCGGGTTATATTTCCAGAACATTCTGTTTTCGCACGACCATGGATAATTTCAATTGCTTTTTTCATCATTTCAGGAGTCATATTATCCAGCATAATAATGTCAGCTCCAGCATTGACCGCTTCTCTTACCATATCCAGATTTTCAACTTCAACTTCAATTTTACGTACAAAAGGGGCATATTCCTTTGCCATTAAAATAGCTTTTTCTACGCCGCCAGCTGCGTTTATGTGGTTGTCTTTAAGAAGAACACCATCGGAAAGATTATAGCGGTGATTAAAGCCCCCGCCGACTTTCACCGCATATTTTTCAAATATTCGATTGTTAGGTGTAGTTTTTCGAGTATCTAATAATTTAGTGTTTGAACCTGCAAGCAAATCTGCAATAGAACGGGTATAAGTAGCAATTCCACTCATTCTTTGCAAATAGTTAAGTGCAGTTCTTTCACCTGAAAGCAAAGCACGAATATCTCCACAAACAACAGCCATAATTTCACCATTCTTTACTGTATTTCCGTCTTTACAGTACATTTTAACTTCTACATTTTCATCTAGTAGTTCAAAGACTCTTTTAAAAATTTCCAGACCAGCAATTACACCATTTTGCTTGCAGATCAGATCAACTTCACCATGGCAGTATTCGGGCATTACTGCATTAGTGGTGATGTCCTCACTTGTAATATCCTCTGCAAGGGCCTGTAAGATTAACTTATCTGCATTTAGTTTCATAGAGATATTGTTCATGGCTCTTCCTCATCCTTTCGATTTCATTTAATATATTGTGTTTATATTGATTTAAAAGTCTCTGATCGTTCATATAGAAATTTACATCCAGATTTTCAATTAAACGTGCTGTTAAGGATTCTGATGCAGGGGTGATTAAAGGAGATATGGGTGAGTGTTGTAATATTTTCTTACTTATATGCTTTGCAGCACGTTTTGCGAAAACTAAGCTTTCCAGTAATGAATTGCTGGCAAGTCTGTTAGAACCATGAACTCCGTTACAGCTGGTTTCTCCCACAGCATACAAGCGGTGCATTGATGTTTTGCTATATTTATCTACATGGATTCCACCCATAAAATAATGCTGGGCAGGGACTACGGGGATACATTCCTTTGTGATATCATAGCCCTCATTTAAGCAGTATTCATATATATTAGGGAAATGCTTCATAATAATGTCTTGTGCAATTGGCAGCATGGAAAGCCATACGTGTGGTGTATGATCAATTTCCATCTGCTTGTAAATTTCTTTTGTAACCACGTCTCTAGGCAGAAGCTCATCAACAAAACGTTCCATTTTAGCATTCAGAAGCATGGCTCCTTCACCACGAACGGATTCGGAGATTAAAAAGCTTCTCCCTGATTTGCTGGTGTATAGAGTAGTAGGGTGTATTTGTATATAATCAATGTTTTGAAGGCCTATATGGTGCTTTAAAGCAATGCCAAGGGCATCTCCAGTTAAATGATTAAAATTAGTAGAATGCTTAAATAGGCCGCCAATTCCACCACTGGCCCAAACCGTATATTTTGCCTCAATTGTAATTAACTCACCGTTCTTGGTTTTGCATATTATTCCATGACACTGATTCTTGTCTTCTAATATATCAAGCATGGTGACATACTCCAAAATCTCTACGTTATCAAGTGCCTTAACCTGTCTCAATAATTTTGAGGTTATTTCTTTACCAGTAATATCTTGATGAAAAAGAATTCTTGGAATAGAATGGGCACCTTCCTTTGTAAAAATAAAGTTTTGACCGTCTCTTTCAAATTCAACATCATAGTTTACTAAATCCCGAATTATTTCTTGAGATGAGCGAATCATTATATTTACTGATTCTTTATTATTTTCGTAATGTCCCGCATGGAGGGTATCATTAAAGAAACTCTGATAATCAGCTTCATTCCTCATCATGCAAATTCCACCTTGCGCAAGATATGAATCACTATTTTCCAAGGCATCTTTAGTTATTATTAGTATATTTTTATCTTTTGGAAGATTTAACGCGCAGAATAACCCGGACACACCACTTCCCACTATTACTATGTCTGTTTTAATATTTGTATTTAATTTAGTCATAGCACTATTCCCCTAATTCCAGCATTCTTTTAAGAGGAAAGCTGGCTTTGTTTTTTATATCTTCTTTGAGAACTACTATATTTGTATTGTTTTTCAATACATCATAAACATTTTCTAAGGATATTTTTTTCATATCGGAACAGCATTGCCTTGAATTTGCAGTATAAAAGTGCTTATGAGGATTTTTCTGTTTTAACTGATACAAAACACCAATTTCTGTGCAGATTATAAATTCATTGCATGAACTTTCTGTAGCATATTGAATGATTCCTGAGGTACTCCCTACATAATCACCAAGCTTTACAACATCAGGTGTACATTCAGGATGAACTAAAATCTTAGCATTTGGATTTAATTCTTTTGCATTTAGGACGTCTTCTTTACTTATGTCTGCATGTACGTGGCAGAAGCCATCGTTAAATATAAAGTTCTTGCCTGGAAGTTGAGAGGCAACAAACCGGCCTAAGTTTTCATCTGGAATAAAATAAATGTTCTTATTTGGCAGCGCTTTTACTATTTTTAAAGCATTTGCAGAGGTCACACATACATCACTGTGGGCTTTTAGTTCTGCTGTTGAATTGATATAGCATACCACAGCCACATCAGGGTGTTCATTTTTTACCGCATCTATTTTATCAATTCCTGCCATGTCTGCCATAGGGCAATGCGCAGCAGCATCAGGAATCAGAACCGTTTTCTGGGGATTAAGAAGTTTTGCACTTTCGCCCATAAATGTAACTCCACAGAGGACTATGGTTTCCTGAGGTACTTCTGTGGCAATTTTGCTTAAATAGTAAGAATCTCCTATATAATCGGCAATTTCCTGTATCTCATCATTTACATAATAATGTGCCAGAATTACAGCATTTTTTTCTTCTTTCAATTTTTGGATTTTTTTAACAAGCAAACTCATTATTTATCCTCCTATGATTAATTGAATGTATTTTTAAAGTGTTATACAAGATGAAATTATAACATATGAATATACATATGACAAGACATATGAATATATAAAAAGTATGCATATATGGTAAATACTAGCTATTGAAAAATAGCAAAAGAAAAATGAAATTATATTTACAAATACTTTCAAATTAGATATGATAACAAATGGATGGTATTCAGAAGAAACTATACCTATAAGAATAATATAAACAAATCATATTTTTCATGTTGGGTAATCACACACTATGATTTTAGTAAACTCATAGATGGGCTGATATCAGGAAATCAGACTCAGTGTCTCCGAATTAAGGAGGTGATTATTTGAAAATAGGATTTATTGGGGCAGGAAAGGTAGGCGTTTCATTAGGAAAGCATATTCTGGAATGTTCACAAGACACAACAACAAAGGTCATAGGATATTATGACCAATCTTCTTTAGCGGCTGTGGAAGCTGCTAATTTTACAAGTACGAAACAATATAGCAACATGGAACAATTAGTTCAAGATAGTGAGATGATTTTTGTTACGGTAAGTGATGATGCAATCTCCTCCGTCTGGGAAAAACTAAAAGGGTTATCCATTGAAGAAAAATTTGTTTGCCATTGTAGTGGCTCATTAACATCGGCCATATTCTTAGGTATTAATCAGTATAATGCATACGGTTATTCTATCCATCCACTCTTTGCGGTCAGTGATAAACTGACTTCTTACCAAAAACTCAAACAAGCTATTTTTACAATTGAAGGAGAGCAGTCTGGCTTACAGATAATGACTGAGTTTATTCAAAAACTTGGGAATACTGTTGTTCAAATCAAGGCAGAAGACAAAGTTATTTATCATGCAGCAGCTGTATTCGGAAGCAACCTTATGGTAGGTCTTGCAGATATCAGCATACAGATGATGATGGACTGTGGATTCTCTAAGCAGGAAGCCATGAGGGCATTAGAACCACTTATGACTGGAAACTTAAATCAGGTTCTTAAAGCAGGCAGTGAAGCTGCTTTAACAGGTCCAGTGGAAAGAAATGATGTGCAGACTGTAAGAAGGCATAAAGACGCATTAAATGAACAGCAGAAAGAGATTTACAAAGCTCTTTCCATTCATCTTGTGTCCATAGCAAAGAAAAAAAATAAAGAGAAAGATTATAGTGAGCTGGAGGAAATATTAAAATGAAAAATACCGTATCAACATTACAGGAACAGAAAAACAATAATGAAAAAATAACGATGCTGACTGCATATGATTATTCTACAGCGAAATTGATGGATCAGGCAGGAATTAACTGCATTCTAGTGGGAGATTCATTAGGAATGGTTATGTTGGGCTATCAGGATACTTTATCGGTAACCATGGAGGATATGATTCATCATACCAAGGCGGTAACAAGAGGATGTACAGAAACATTTGTGGTTGCAGACATGCCTTTTATGTCTTATCAGGCTTCAGTATACGATGCTGTTGTAAATGCAGGCAGACTGATAAAGGAAGGCGGAGCACAGGCTATAAAACTGGAGGGTGGTTTAGAGGTATGTCCTCAAATAGAGGCCATAGTAAAAGCGTCGATTCCGGTAATGGCTCATTTAGGGCTGACCCCACAATCGGTAAATGCATTTGGAGGATTTAAAGTGCAGGGCAAGGATGAAGAAGCCGCAAAACGTCTTTTGAAGGAAGCCTTAGCAGTACAAGAAGCAGGCGCTTTTGCAGTAGTGCTGGAATGTGTTCCTGCAAAACTTGCAGAATTGATTTCTTCTAGATTAGGAATTCCTACGATTGGAATTGGAGCAGGAAAAGGCTGTGATGGGCAAGTTCTTGTTTATCAGGATATGCTTGCCATGTACGGAGGATTCAGGCCTAAGTTTGTTAAACAGTATGCCAATGTTGGCGAACAGATGAAAAAGGCCTTCGCAGACTATATCTGTGAGACAAAGAACGGAAGTTTCCCATCAGAGGAGCATACCTTTAAAATTTCAGACGATGTTTTAGAAAAGCTGTATTAGTTAAATTAGCCCAATTGGGAAATCAGTTTTTGCTTGAGAAAACAGCATGCGGTAACATGCAGTCACATGGGCTGGTCCTATCAATAGCGTAATTTTGTAATCACATAAGCTGCTGCTCTCAAAAATGAATAAATACAATTTTTACGGTAGCTTTTTTTGCAAAAGCTACCGTATTTTCTTCAATTTATTTTAGTAAAAGTTTATTATTTTAATCTTATAAATGCTGCAAAGTTACCCCGCTTTTCTCCCATTACTCTATGGGAATAAAGTAGTTCGGGGTTACAGCAGGTGCAGATATCAGGTATAGATATATATTCTGGTGAAATTCCAGCTTCTAAAAAATTCTGTCTGCAGGCTTCCCAAAGATTTAATTGATATTTCCCCGGAATGGTTGGATAAAAAAGGGACTGCCACAATTCAGGGGTATAGGATTTCTTAAACATATCAATTACTTCTTGACTGACTTCGTAGCAATCCTGGCAGATGGAGGGTCCAATTGCAACAATTATGTTTTTAGCATTGCAACCGTAAACCTCAACCATTTTGTCTACTACTTTAGTTCCCATTTTATTTACAGTTCCTCTCCATCCGGAATGTGCAGCACCTATTACTTTTTTTACAGGGTCCAGAAGAAGCAGAGGAACGCAGTCAGCATAAAAAGTAGTAAGAACAATGTGAGGAATGTTGGTAATGAGCCCGTCAATGTCATTATAGTCTTTAAGCTGATCAAACCCTTTTCCCCGATCATCCCAATCAACCACTTTAATGTTAGTTGTATGTGTCTGACTTGAGGCGACAATATAATGAGGGTCAAACCCCATAGCATTACCTAGTCTCTTATAATTTTCAACTACACTATGGGGAGCATCACCTCTAGTTAAACTGACATTCATAGAGGAAAAATCCCCAGTGCTTACCCCGCCTAATCTGGTAGAAAATCCGTGAATAACTGAATCCTGAGATTCAAAAGAAGGAACAGTCAGATAAGGCACATCCCCACTATGAAAGGTTAATGGAGCTACAGAAATTTTACGGTTTATTTTATTCTCATTAAACATAGTTACAAATTCCTTTACTTAAAAGTATATACTTTATTATATTAATAGAATCAATTGCTAGTCAACTAAGTTTAAATTTCCCGGATACTATCGCCCACAGTAGTAGGCAATAGCTTTACTTGTAAATTCGGCTGTCCCTTTGCCGCCAGCACTGTCGATAGATTCCATAAAACGTTCATCGCTAGAGTACATTTGCCCTAAACCTGCTAATATTTCTTTAGTACAAGTATAATAATTTTTAGTAATCGTATCCTGTAATAATTTGACTTGATTCTGTACAGCTTCTGATTCAGGAGATTCCTGAAGAAGCTTTCCGAACTCAATAAAGTTTTGCATTAACATAAGGCTGGTATCACTCTATTCTTTGCTGGAATAGTTTTTTGTTTTTACTTCATATTCTTTATAAGCGTCAGTGTGCCCCCAGCTGGCTTTCGCTTCTTTAGCATATTGTTCTAACTTTTCTGTATTAAAGGCTTTAAAATTCATTGGATTTACTCCCTTATTTGTTATTTCAAGAGCAAGGTTAATTAGGTTATCCAGATGTTCTTGTTTTAATCTAAGCAAATCAATCTGCTGGCTTAATGCTTTATTTCTGTCAAAGTCCGGACTGTCTAATATCTGTTTTATTTCTTTTAATGAAAACTCCAGTTCACGGAACAACAAAATTTGCTGTAAGCGTTCTAATGCTGTATCGTCATACAGTCTGTAACCTGAATCGGTTGTTTCGCTTGGATTCAATAAACCAATGGTATCATAATAATGAAGAGTGCGTACGCTCACTCCCGCTAATTTACTTACTTCGTTAACAGTCATCATAGTCATTACCTCCTCTTGATGTAGTATATCATAAGCTATGACGTAACGTTAGAGTCAATAGCTAAATTGTATTTAAAAGTAAAATGTAATAGTGAATTCTTGATTGCACTAGTAAGCTGGTGTTTGTCAAAATGACTTTTTCGTTAGGCTATGTTATAATAAATGGAAAAATATAGTTATAAATAGAAAACGAGGGGAAAATGGTTATAGAGACAGAGAGATTAGAAATTGTTCCTTTAAATCCAAATCAGCTTAGATTATGGGTAGAGGAAATTTCAATGTTAGAAAAGGAATTAAATTGCAAGTATAAGGCGGAGCCTATGGAGGGATTCTTCCATGATATAGTTAGGGGACAGTTAGACATAACGGAGCAAGACAGAGATAATTATTTATTTCATAGTTTTTGGTTTTTAATTAGAAAAGAGGATAGAGTTGTAGTTGGTTCTGCTGATTTCAAAGATATTCCCAATGAAAAAGGAGAAGTGGAAATCGGCTATGGTCTTGGAAAAGCGTTTGAGCATAATGGATATATGACGGAAGCAGTTCAAGCCATGTGTGGGTGGGCAATGGAACAACCCGGAGTTACTCATATTATTGCAGAGACTGACCTTGACGGGTATGCGTCACACCGTATTTTAGAACGGTGTGGATTTGTGAAAACTGAACAAGGGGAGACACTGTGGTGGAGAAATAAAGGTGTCATATCAGATAATACAAAACTGGAATTAAAGAGGAAAAGAAAAGAAAAACTCAGGAGTAACAAAATTTTAAAGGCTATTAGTTTAATTGTAGCTTTGATTCTACCCATATCAACACTATTATATATTCCTCTTATTATGGAAAATTATGATTTTTTGAATCCATACAACTATTTATGGGCAGGATTTTATGGCTCAATTTTAGTTTTTATATTTTATAAAAGTAAGTTGCTTAAAGGCACAATAATCAGTTTAAACATTTTACTGTTGCTTTGTTTATTGTTCTTTTCATTGATGGGAGGCATACAAGGATTAACCACTTCAATTATCAGAATGGTTCTGCCACTTATCCCATATAAGGTTGCGATGGGCTTTTCGATTCAGATCTTTCCACTTTCAAAATTCCCACCAGTATAAAATATAATTTTTGGAGGAGGCCATTAAATGAGTATTTATATATCATACGAAGCAGTAACAAATAATAAAGAGATATTTGGACAAGTATTACATCAGATTTGTAACAAAATTGAGGCAGAGTGGATTGAAGACGAAGATTATTATGGTATTCATGTTTGTCCGCTTGGTGATATCTTTTTTGAGTTTGGAAAAGAAGACGGGGATAATCAGCGTTGGCATGTAAGCGGTGAATGTCAGACAAATCTCATAGGTCCCGGATTTCATAAATGTATAGTTGATATTCTTGATGAATTACAAGAAAAAGTCGGAATAGTCTTTCAGGTATCTGACGAAACAAATTATTATGAAGACAGAGATTTTCAAAGGCTGAAATCTGAAAATTTTTATGGTTGGCTTAAATCCCTTATCACAGTATTAGATGATAAATATAAAAGTGGTGAATATGTGGCTTTATGTGTGTGCTGGGATATTGATAACTATCAGCCGGAAGAAATAGCAGGTACGATTGTTACGCCATTTGGACGATATGACATAACAAGTTTAAATATACAAGTAAAGAGCAAAGGCATTGAAGAATTTGCAAGGGAATTTTTTATATGGAATGATATTTGCAAAGACGCAAAGTTTTACAGAAACTGTGGATTAAAACTTATGTGGGAAGACTGTTATTTCATGTCGGGAGCTCGAAGTGATGAAGATAACAGGATTAATACTAAGATTATTTCATATTTGGAAAGAGCCGCTGTATTGGATAAAACATTACCTTTTCCTAAAGAAGATTATGTATTTTTGTGTAATTTAAATGATAAAAAGCCTATGGATATCACACAATACCCTAACTATAATAGTGAATATCCTATAGGTTTCCGTAAGGATTGGATAAGGATAACAATGGGAAAACTCAGTATATCAATGCCGGGAAATTTTCTTTATGAATATGGTGATGATGGAGATAACCTTTGGTATGATAATAATGAAAAAAATTGGAAAAATATCAGAATTACCGGGCTTAGCAGAAAATCAGGCAATGCAGAATTTAGAGATCAAGAATGGGAAACGCTGCAGGGAAAATTTGTAGAATTGACTTGTGGAGATGGAACTCTAAGATATCATTTTCAAGGAGAAACGGAAGAAAACGGATATGCATACTATTTTGCATCAGGTGAAGCAATTTGTGACAATAGTTTATATTTAATTTCAGTTTGTTATGAAAATGAAAAAGACAGCATATGGGCAAAGGAATTTTTTGAAAGATTAAGATGCAGAAGTAATCAATAGTCCCCAAAAAGCTGCCGAAATTATTTTCATAATAAATTCGGCAGCTAAAAGACTAATAATGAAAAATCAGTTAATAAATTATCATATATAATTGAATATATTTACTATATCCCATAGGTCAGGCTAATGGGGTCTTGAAAAAGCGGCAGTTGAGGTGGATTGAACGTAAAGACAAAAAAGCAAATCAAAAGCAATAAAAGGCCAATCAACCCCGCTAAGAATGCAATACTGGAAGTGAAATAATCTGTTTGCAGCATGATATAGCTAAATAAATAGGATACAATGACACCAAGAATAAAAGTGCCAATATCGGCCCAAAGGTAATTCTGTCCTACAATGCCTGTATAGGTATAAAATGTTGCTACAATAGTAAACATTCCAAGAAGAATAGACAAAAACTTTACGGGAATGAAGTTGGGCAGTTCGCTGCCATACGCAAAGTATTCAAGAACAGCAAATAAAAACATAGGTGTAAATAATAATTTTAAATGTTCCCAAGTACTTTCATTTACAGCACTAAAAATAGCAACAAGCGGATTGCCACTTGACCAGGTGTAAGTGAAATGTAAAAGAGTTCCAAGAATTAACGTAAATATCATTCCAGCTATAGTCCAACATTTGGTATCCAAAAAAACACCCCCTTTAGATAATTATATGAGGTAACAGTATGCAAATTAACCGTTTATTTCAAATTATATATATTTTACTTGACAAAAAAAGTATTACCGCGTCGGAACTGTCAGAAAAGTTAGAAGTTTCAACCAGAACCATTTACCGTGATGTTGAAACCCTTTCTATGGCAGGAATGCCTATTTATATGAGTAAGGGTAAAGGAGGGGGGATATCTTTACTGCCAGATTTTATCCTGAATAAAACGGTTTTAACTGAAAAAGAAAAGGCTGACGTTCTTGCATCACTAAATGCTGTTAATTCAGTTAAGCCTGATGAAAAGGATACCGCCCTTCAGAAATTAAGCAGTTTATTTGGAAAGAACAATGCAGACTGGGTAGAAGTGGATTTTAGTTCATGGTCACATGGTGATGAAGAGCGGGAAATATTTGAATGTTTGAAAAGTGCAATATTGAGTAGAAAAATGATACAGTTTTCCTATTCCAGCGGGAAAGGGGAAAGTTCCCAGCGCAAAGTATGTCCGTTGAAGCTGGGGTTTAAAGCACAGAGCTGGTACTTGTATGGATATTGCAATGAAAGACAGGACTATCGGTTCTTTAAATTAAGAAGAATAAAGAATCTACAAGGCTTGCAGGAAGGATTTAACCTTATTACACCGCCCAAAATATTTTCACAAAGTAATGTATTTAATGAAGAATTTGTTAATCTTAGATTAAAGCTTTCACCTAAAATGGCTTACAGAGTTTATGATGAATTTTCTCAATTCGAGCAGTTAGAGGATGGTAGTTTTATTGCAGAAATAACTTTTCCAAAAGGAGAATGGGTTTTTGGATATGTGGCTTCTTTTGGAGAAGAATGTGTAGTACTGGAACCTGAATCCATAAGAGAAGAAATAAAAAATAAATTGAAAAATATATTAAATAACTATATATAATATGACGCATAGTTGTCATATTAAGCAGGATATAATCATTCTATAAAGTATTTAAACCAAGTGCATAAATAAAATTTGCACGGTTAATAAATGGAGGGTTATTAAAATGAATTATGAAGTAGTAACATTAGAAGAGAAAACTATAGTTGGTGTAAGTGCCGTTACATCAAACAACGATCCAGAGATGAGTAAAATTATCGGAGGGCTTTGGGAAAAGCTATATTATGGCGGCATAAATGAGACCATAAAGAATAAGGTTAATGAATATTCCATAGGTTTATACTCTGATTATGAAGGGGAAAACTATTGTGTAACAGCGGGGAATGAGGTTTCAAAAGCTGAAAATGAAGGACTTTCTGTTAAGGTAATCCCTGCAGGAAAATATGCAAAATTTTCTGTTCACGGGAACATGGAAACTGCTGTTGCAGAGGCTTGGGGAGAAATCTGGCAAATAGATTTAGACAGAAGTTTTACAGGTGATTTCGAGGAATATTTAAATGCTGATTTTGAGCACGGTGATATAGATATTTATATTGCACTAAAATAGAAAGTATTTTAAAGGATAAGGACGAGGGGGATTTGAATGAAATATGTGGCTACATTGATTGCGGTAAAAAATATAGAACAATCAAAGAAATTCTATTATGATTTACTGGATCAGGAGGTTATTGCAGATTTGGGTGCTAATGTGACTTTGTCAGGAGGCTTTGCCTTACAGACAGCAGAAAGCTGGCAGGAGTTTATTCACAAGAATGAACACGAAGTTTTATATGGAAACAATGACGCGGAACTATATTTTGAAGAAGATGATATAGACAGCTTTATGGCTAAGTTAAAAAGCTTTGATGTGAAATATGTGCATGCACTTAAAGAACATGCATGGGGTCAGCGTGTGGTGCGCTTCTATGACTTAGACAAGCATATTATTGAAGTTGGAGAAAATATGGCCGTCGTTGCCAAAAGATTTGTGGACAGCGGTCTGACCGTTGAACAAACAGCTGAACGCATGGGAGTTCCCATAGATTATATAAAAATGTTATTGGCATAAAAAATAGTGGTAATTATAGCAATATATGAAATTGGGTAAAATAAATCAATATAGCTGCAAGCTATAGGAAGGGCTACTAACTGTAAATATTCGGTTAGTAGTTTTTTTATGGGTGTAATAGCTTTTCCATTTGGTTAGGGAATTTGTATTATTAGAACTTGACAATTCAACTACCTTGCAATACAATGTACCTAGCTACTATGTAATGCAATATAGATGAGGGGGAGAAAAATGATACCATCACAAATGTTAAAGGGTGTGCTAGAGGGATGTGTTTTGAAGGCTGTTTCTGAGCAGGAAACCTATGGTTATCAGATAGTACAGGAACTAAAAGATTATGGTTTTGCTGAAATTGTTGAAGGAACAATATACCCATTGCTTTTAAGGCTGGATAATAAGGGGCTGCTTCAATCCAGACTTGTGGAATCTGATATAGGACCCAAGCGAAAATATTACAGTATAACGCCGCTTGGAAGGGAAACATTAAATGAGTTTCAAGATCATTGGGAGGAACTTGAGGTAGTAGTAAATGCTTTGTTTAAGGGGGAAAAGAAATAATGAATGTAGAAGAACTAAGAAAAAATAATAACAGATTAGAAGAAGAAAATCTGAACAAAAGCGAGAAGGAGGATATGACAAAAATTGTGGTATATCTAAGAGGCTCTCATTTAAGCGATATGGACCAGGAACTGGTGAGGCAGGATATATTAGATATGGTATTGTCAGCAAAAGAAAGAGGCGAAGACATGAGTCGTGCTATAGGCACAGATTATAAACAGTTTTGTGATGACATAATAGCTGAAATAAAGCCTAGAAGTAAAATAGAAGCCGTAAAAGATATACTTTCCATGGTTTCTATGTCTGCAGCAATGCTCATATTGATAAAAATGGTTTTCTTTACAGCAGAAGTTGTTAGGACGGTAATATTAAAGCAGTCAATTGATTTGAACGTTCCCATTCGATATTTGGATATATTTTTAATGATGTTTATTGTAGCTGCATCTTGGGCAATGGTAGAAGTTATTTTAAAAGATGCATTTGATGAGAATGATAGAAGAACGAAAATAATTGTTGCTGTTATTTTTGTTACACTTATAGTAGGCTTCGGATTGCTATATGGATTACGTATTGGAACGGGCACTGTATTTGAAGTGAACCTAATAGCAGGATATTTAGGTGCTGCTTTTTTATACGTTATTAGTAGAATTAATGATAAAACAAAAAAATAAAAATTTGCAGTTGGTTGTAAAAACAACAGAACTGTTTAGACATTTTCTCTATAATGCGTTTATAAGTTAAAACAAAAATATAGTTATATAAATATTTTTAAATGTAAAAGGAGAGCGATGTTATGGAAAGTAAAATGTTTTGTTATCAGTGTGAACAGACAGCGGGATGTACAGGGTGTACTGGAAGTGCAGGAGTTTGTGGTAAAAGTGCCAACACTGCCAATTTACAGGATGATTTAACGGGTGCATTAATTGGGTTAGCGAGAGCCTGCGAAGGTAATACAACGCCTACAGAAAATACAACAAAGCTTATTGTAGAAGGCTTGTTTACTACAATAACAAATGTAAATTTTAATGATGAAACGATAAAAGAGTTGATTAGAAAAATTGAACAGGAAAAAGAACTTTTAGTACCAAACTGCTCTGGATGCGGATCAGCCTGTGGACGCAATGATAATTATGATATGAGCAACCTTTGGGATGATAATGAAGACATCCGATCATTAAAATCATTAATTCTATTTGGAATTCGTGGGGTTGCAGCTTATGCTTACCATGCAATGGTACTTGGATATAAAGATGAAAAGGTAGATGAATTCTTCTATAAGGCACTATTTGTCCTTGGCGAAGATTGGAATATGGAACAGCTGCTTCCTGTTGTACTAGAAGTGGGAGAAGTAAACTTGAAGTGCATGGAGTTACTGGATCGTGCAAATACAGAGACTTTTGGAACTCCAGTGCCTACAGTAGTTCCTATGAAAGTAGAAAAGGGACCGTTTATTGTTATAACAGGACATGATTTATATGATCTAAAGTTACTGTTAGAACAGACTAAGGGCAAGGGCATTAACGTCTATACGCATGGCGAAATGCTTCCTGCACATGCATATCCGATGCTAAAGGAATATCCTCAGTTAAAAGGAAACTTTGGAACTGCTTGGCAGAATCAGCAGAAGGAATTTAATAATCTTCCTGCACCAATTTTATTCACAACAAACTGCCTGATGCCTGTAAAGAGCAGCTATGCAGACAGAGTGTTTACAACAGAAGTGGTTTCCTACCCAGAATTGGTTCATGTAGGAGAGGATAAAGATTTCACTCCAGTTATAGAAAAGGCATTAGCGCTTGGTGGCTATAGTGAAGATACAGAATTCACTGGAATTAATGGCGGAAAAGAAGTTACTACCGGATTTGGCCACGGAACTGTGCTTTCAGTAGCAGATAAAGTAATCGATGCAGTTAAGGCTGGCGCCATTAAGCATTTCTTCCTTGTAGGTGGATGTGATGGAGCAAAAACTGGAAGAAACTATTATACAGACTTTGTAAAGCAGACCCCTGCTGATACAATAATCCTTACACTTGCTTGCGGAAAATACCGTTTCAACGACTTAAACATTGGAGAAATTGGCGGATTACCTAGAATCATGGATATGGGACAGTGTAATGATGCTTATAGTGCTATTAAAGTTGCGGTTGCTTTGTCAGAAGCATTTGGATGCAGTGTAAATGAGCTTCCATTATCAATGGTACTTTCATGGTATGAACAGAAGGCAGTATGTATTTTGTTGACATTGTTATATCTTGGCATAAAGGATATTTACCTTGGACCAACATTACCAGCTTTCATTTCACCAAACGTATTAAACTTCTTAGTAGAAAATTTCAATATCTCTCCAATCAGTACACCAGAAGAAGATTTAAAGAAGATTCTTGGTTAATGAATAAATAAATAATTTAACAATGAGTAAAAGGGTATTCCTGACTTTGATTTTAATTGAAGTTAGGGGTACCTTTTTTCACTATTAAAAGCTGCATAACTCACAGCCAAAAATCTGGAATTGTATTTTGTCTTAAAATTGAGAAATGAGGTGGTTTTTTATAAATTTTGTATAAATAGCACATTTCATACACTCCAGACAACATTTCATACACAAAGTGTTGAAAAAATTGCCAAAAGTAGTATAAATATGTAGGCAGCAATCAAATAAAATTTTTTGCAAGAAAGGCTATACATATTACGTGACAAAAAATGAACGCTGTTTATTGCTCTGTAAAAAAATTATGGTACAGGAGGTCCGTCGATGTTTGCGTCGTTGCTTGAAATAATAGGAGAAGCTTTTTCGTTATTTATTGATGACTTGATAGATATAAAAAAACATAGGTGGATTAATGCTTTGGCATGGGCAGGAATTATAATTGCAATTATAGTGCTAGTTTATTGTTTGATGAGAGATTAATCTTCAGTAGGTGATTATTGTGTAGCTAACTGTAATTTTTTAACCTGCTATAAAGTATCATAAAGATGAAAAGGTATAGTTTAATATGGAGTTAATAACATAATACTAAAATTTACAAAAGGCAGAAATATATATTGATTCTACTTACCTAAATATATAGCTTAAAAAAGGGGTTGCATATGAAAATCAGTTTACAAATCAGATACAGGCAACACCCATTATAGTGCCAATTCTTGTGCCCGTTCTTCCTTAAAGACTCGTATATTGACTTTTCAATGTAAGTGGAACAAGAATTAAATAATGACCCAAGACTTGAAATCCGGTATGGTAGTGTTTGCAAGAGATTGACATATTTCATTAAATAATCAGATCACTTCTTAAAATCCAGAACCTAGGGAATATTGGATTTGAATGTAGATATATCGGATAGGCTAGGAATGGCAAAGTGCATCCCAAGTTTGGGGTTGGGTAGTAAAAATCAAAAGAAGCAAATGAAATGGAGGAATAATATTTGAAAGGTATAGTATTAGATAAAGGAGAACAATATTTTACATATTTAAAAAAGGTTTTTTCTTCAATTAACAATATTCAAGATAATTATAATTGGTTAATAACAGGACATGAGTGCTATCCTCAGAATGAAAAGTACAGAGAAATGTTGTCTGAGGAGTATTGTTGGATATCAGGAAAAGAATTAACTGAAATGATTAATATTGAAGATTTCCAGTGGATATGGGGGGTTCTTTCTGCTTTTCCAGAAGAAAGTGCTAAGAATGAAATTCTAAAATATAATTTTCCTCAAGCAGATGAGTATGATGGATTGTGGAAAAACCCCGTATCTATACAGCATCCACTCGCTGAAATTGAAATTGTTGCATTGGATAGCTCAATGACAATCCTTATTAGCAAAAATGATAATATTGTTGATATGTTCAAAAAAAATAATCCGATAGCAGAAGATTTAGAAGAATATAACAAATAATAATATGTCCTGGAACTTTTATTAAAGTATGGCGCTAATCCAAACCAAAACTATATTGGTAGCAAAGACAAATATTACAGCACGAAAACTAGCACGAGTCCATTAATGGAGTCTATTGGGTGTGGTATTGAGAAAACAAAGGCCTTGGTAGAGGGAGGAGCTGATATTGACTATAAGACTCTTCAGGGGAAAACAGCAGCAATTATGGCACTACGAGAGGGAGGTCCTAATGCTACCTTAGATGGCATGGAGTATGCCTATTATCTAATTGCTGAAAAAAAGCAAAGGTATCTGAGTCATATCCTAGAATTGATATCCATGAAGAAATTGACCCTAATGAAGAATTTTACCCGGTGGACATTTTAAGGGATTGGATTCCGGATTTGGGATCCAAAGGATATACCATGAAAATGGAGATAGTGGAAGAATTCGCAAGACAGGGTGTAAATTACTGGGATACTGAAATTCCAAGTGAAAGGCTGGAGCAGATTAAAAATATTTATCCGGATACTTGGGAAGAATATTTAAAAAAGTATTAATCTATTTTTAAGATAAATATGTAATAAGGCTGTTATTAGTTTTGCTGATAGCAGCCTTATTTTATGAAGAACCCCTCATAACCCCAGTCGAAAAATCTGGAATTGTATCGTAAAATAGAAAAATTTGTGCTATAATCGCAAATGAACATATTTTAGAAAAGAGACTAGATCATGGAGAAATTGACACAACAGAATTCACAGCAAAGAACAGGATATTTTATGATACTAATAGCAGGAATGCTATGGGGCAGTATTGGATTATTTGTAACCATATTAAAATCACTGGGAGCCGGTTCGGCGTTAATCGCTTTTTTGCGGATAGGCATAGGCTTTTTTTTACTGATTCCTATGATGTATGCCATGAAAGGCAGGGAACTGTTTAAAATTGATAAAAAAGGGCTTTTAATCTGCCTGATATTAGGAATTTTTTCTCAAGGGTTGTTTAACCTTTGTTATAACGAATCCATAAGAAATGTAGGAGTTGCCACGGCATCCGTACTTTTATATACAGCACCAATTTTTGTATGCATCATGTCCAGCATAGTATTTAAAGAAAAAATAGGTGGAGTAAAAATAGCGGCATTATCCATAAATGTAATAGGATGTGTCCTGACGGTCACTGGTGGTGACTTTACCTCCATTCGTTTTTCTGTATATGGTGTAGCCATGGGGGTTACTGCGGGTTTCCTTTATGCATTGATGACCATATTAGGGAAAACTTCAACAGGAAATTATGATTCACTGACTATTTTATTTTACAGTTTTCTGTTTGGAAGCCTGTTCCTTGGAATCGTATTGAAGCCATGGGAGGGTATAGTGCAGTTGATTAATCCATATTTTATAGTGGCGGCCATTGGCTTTGGATTGATTCCTACAGTAGTGTCCTATTTTTTCTATATGAAGGGACTGGCAAAAGGTCTGGAAGCTTCAAGAGTTTCCGTTATCGCTTCTATAGAAACGGTTGTAGCAGCCTTTATTGGACTGGCTGTACTGCATGAAACAAGCAGCTTTATAAAATTAATTGGTATTGGCTGTGTAGTGGTTTCCATTTGTTGTATGAATATCATTAAATCAGAGAAAAGTATTCAATTGAAAAAACATAACACCCATGCATTCAGCAATTAATTCAGAATTTGTAGCAGCCTGTCTGCTGTTGCATACCAATTTGAAGAAACGGGTATAATTAAATTGAGGACAAGTTAGTTTACATAAGAACTACATGAGGAGGTAATGTATGATTCCCAAATTAACGGAAGAAGAAATAAACATTCAGATAAAAAAGGAAGTTATCCTGTCCATTGTACTGTACGCAGCATTTTTTATCTGGTGGTATATGACCGGTTATGGTATCGCAGCAACAGGTACCCCAGAAACCTACACTTATATTTTTGGACTTCCTATGTGGTTCTTTTTAAGTTGTATAGTTGGATATGTTCTGTTTTCAATTGCTACTATTGTAGTGGTGAAAAAGTTCTTCAAGGATTTTGATCTTGGAGAGGAAAATGTAGCAGAGCCATCGGATAAGTTATAAAGGTAGTTGGAAAAGGAGAACAAATATGTCTTACACAGCAATACTAATTACTGTGCTTGTAATATACCTTGCAGCAAATCTTATTATAGGATTATGGGTAAGTAAAAAACAATCAGAAATTGATTCAGGTAAAGGGTTTATCAACAATTATTTCATAGGCGGCAGGTCCATGGGAGGATTAGTTCTTGCCATGACTCTGGTGGCAACCTTCACCAGTGCCAGCAGCTTTATTGGAGGCCCGGGAGTGGCCTTCTCTAAGGGGCTTGTGTGGGTTTATTTATCTATGATTCAAGTGCCCACAGCCTTTATTATTCTTGCTGTTCTAGGTAAAAAGTTTGCTATCATATCAAGAAAAACCAATGCAGTAACGGTTACAGATTATTTAAGAGTACGATATAACTCTCCAGCAGTAGTTATTATTTCTTCTGTTTGCCTGGTGCTTTTCTTTATTGCGCAGATGATGTCACAATTTATAGGAGGAGCAGTACTTTTTGAAAGTATTACAGGGCTTCCCTATATATATGGACTTGCCCTGTTTGGAGTAATTGTAATTATTTATACAACCATTGGAGGCTTCAAAGCGGTAACAACTACAGATACAATTCAGGGGCTTATAATGGTTCTGGGCGGATTTATCATACTATATACCATTGTAACGGTAGCAGGAGGATTTGACTCATTAATGGATAAGCTAAATGTAGCCAATCCTGGATGGGCAGATATAACGGCTGGGGGAACGACTACAAAACCTTACGTTATGTCCTTCTGGGTTTTAGTAGGGGTAGGCGTTTTAGGTCTACCGCAGACAGCAGTAAGAGGTATGGGATTTAAAGATACTAAATCACTTCATAATGCCATTATTTATGGGACGATTGTAGTTGGATTTTTAATGCTTGTCATGCACATTTCAGGAGCTTTTGCACCGGCTATTTTAGATTCAACGGAAATAACGTCATCGGACTATGTTGTACCTGCATTAGTTCTAAAATATATGAATCCAGTAGTGGCAGGATTATTTATTGCAGCACCCCTTGCTGCGGTAATGTCCACGGTTTCTTCCCTGCTTATATTGGCTTCAGCAGCAATTGTTAAAGATTTATATATGAATTATGTAGCTACAGCTGAATCTAAGAGAAAACCTTCATTTCAAAAGAAAATTGCAATCATGTCCATAGGAAGTACTTTGTTAATTGGCATTATTGTATTTGTTTTTACAATCTATCCGCCAGATTTAATCGTATGGATAAATTTGTTTGCTATGGGGGGATTGGAATGTGCTTTCTTCTGCCCGATTTTATTTGGCTTATACTGGAGGAAGGCAAATGCGACAGGATCAATACTATCTGCGGTCTGCGGGGTAGCCTCCTTTATAATAATGAATACACTGGGCATAAGTTTAGGTGGGACTACACCAATCGTACCGTCTATCATTATTTCAATCATTACATTTATAGCAGGTTCTTATCTAGGGCCTAAGACTGATGAAAGAACATTAACTTTATTTTTCGGAAATAGACAATAAGGAGTCTGAGTTGAAAAAATATTTTACTAAATATGTTATTACATTTATTATTATAACCATATTGTCTACTTTGTTTGTATTTATTGGAGCAAATGCATTTCATGCTCAGCTTCTGACAAAGAGTGACCAGTTTTACAGGGCTACGGTTATAGGTCTTGAGGATGTTAAAGTCAACGAAATAAGCCTGGATGCCGGAGCTTCTTCCGTATCCAGTAAAAGTGTCTATTTTAAAGCAGAATTTACAAGCGGTCCATATAAGGGAAAAGAAGTCACCATGCTCCAATATATTGACTATATGTATGCGGTGCAGTCTAAGACCATAGAAAAGGGTGACAGCATAGTGGTTTCTTATGTTTCAGATCCATCAGGTACGGCGGGTACTCAGGAAACATGGATGTTTATAGACTACAATAGAATTAATTACATAATTATTATTTGTCTCGTATTTTTTGCCCTTATTATATTCATAGGAAGATCAAAAGGTGTTGCTACCATTGTGTCACTTATTTTTACAGCCGCAGGTGTGTTTTTAGTGTATATCCCTGCCATTTTAAGTGGACAAAACATCTATTTGGCAACCATTGTCATTTCAATATTTATTATTTTAATGAGTCAGACCTTTATCAATGGAGTAAATATAAAGACTCTTTGTGCCATACTGGGAAATATGGGAGGTGTAGCAGTGGCAGGACTGCTGGCACTTTTTACAAATCACTTGCTTGGAATAACAGGAGTTGTAGATGAGGATTGTTTGTTTTTGATGTATGTTAACAGTGAACATCCTATAGATTTAAGAGCGATTGTGTGGGGAAGTATTGTAATCGGTTCACTGGGGGCAGTAATGGATGTAGCGTTATCTATTGCTTCTGCTATGAATGAACTTTCAGAAACTATGGGAGAAAAATCAGCCAAGAGGATGATTCAATCCGGTATGAATATCGGAAAAGATGCAATAGGCACCATGACAAATACATTGATCCTGGCTTATATTGGGGGCTCTTTGGCAACCGTTCTGCTTATAGTAGCATCCAATAAAGATCCACTTTATTTATTTAATATGGAAATGATTATAGTGGAGGTACTGCAAGGCATAATAGGCAGTACGGGTATATTATTTGCGGTACCTGTAACGGTAGTTATTGCAGCTTATCTGTACAATAAACCCAAAAACCATGAAATTAGATGATATAAATAGATAGAAAATATTAAAGTACTGTATCAAATTATTAAAAATTATTGATGCAGTATTTTTTTACATATTTTTACAAAACTCCCTTGCAAAAATATTTTATTAGAATATAATGTAAATAAATAATAAATATGTAAAATTATGGGAGGATGAGATTCATGATAAACTATGAGTTGTTTAAGGAAGGTGTATTGAATAAAATAATAGGTTTTATGCCTGAGGAGTATACCGATTACGAAGTGAAAGTTGACAGGGTTAAAAAAGTAAATCAGACTTTAGATTGTTTAAACTTAATTCCAAAAGAAAGTAAAGAATGGAGGGCTACGCCCAATATCTACTTAGAGCATATGTATGAGGATTTTAAACAACATGAAGATTTAGAAAAATCTTTACATCAAATTGCACTAATTATAGATTATGCCTTTAAAAATCTAAAGCCTCAGCCTATTACGGAAAATATTTCTGAACTAAAACATACCTTGATTATGATTCTAATTAATACACAGGACAACTTAGAATTATTAGAAAATGCTCCACATCGAAGCTTCTTAGACTTATCTATTATTTATAAGCTTATG
This sequence comes from Aminipila sp., assembly GCF_032051575.1. Classification (NCBI taxonomy): domain Bacteria; kingdom Bacillati; phylum Bacillota; class Clostridia; order Peptostreptococcales; family Anaerovoracaceae; genus Aminipila; species Aminipila sp. The sequence goes on from NZ_DAMBYD010000002.1 coordinate 332,791, forward strand.
GTTCCAGCAAGTAATGGTGAGTTGGGAACAGTTTTAGTGGATTATCAATTTATGAAAATGCTAAATATGACAGAAGATGAACTTTATAAAACTGCCAGTCAGAATACTAAGACGTTATTGCCTATTATGATTAAAAGATTAGATGATGTAATAGGGGATATGTTAGAGGAAAATGTAGAAGAAAAATCTAATTTCTATGTCATAAGTAATGATATGGGGGTCAACGGTGCCATAAGTATGACTTATGAAGAAGAATTGTATAAACTGGCGCAAAAACTAGAATCAGATTTATTTATTTTACCATCTTCAATACATGAAGTTATTGCAGTATCTTCACAGTCAGAAAATGTAGAATGGCTGAAAGAACTTGTCCGAAGTGTAAATACGGAGCAAGTGGCAGTAGAAGAACGTTTATCCAATAGTGTATATCAGTATAAGCGTAAAAGCAGAAAGATTTCAATAGCCTTTTAAGCAGTCAGATGTGAACAGTAAAACACCCCACTTGTTTTCTGTATAGTATAATGCCGAACAACTGGGGTGAATTTTAGTCTAGGCTGGGGCTTTCTGTGGGTTAAAGAATATAAATCCTGCCGTAAAAATATTATTCTCATGGGTAAATACAGCCGTTCCATTATATTTTTTTACAATAGATAGAATAGACTTTGTACCGAAACCGTGACCGTTTTGCTGAGAAACGGGAATGCCCTTATTATCAAATAGAATATCTCCCAAAAAGTAATTTTCTACTAGAATTACCATTTGGTTTTGTTCATACCTAGACTTGATTTTCATAAACCGATTTTCTTCCACCTGTGATAAGCTTGCATTTACTGCATTTTCCAGTACGTTGGCAAACAAAATGGCCATATCATTTTCATCAAAAGGCAATTTCTTTGGTAAAGCTATTTCGTATTCCAATTCTGTCTGGGAGGAAACGGCTTTATCGGCATAGATGGAAATCGCCGAATTTATAATCTGGTTTTGACAGAACTTTGCTATGCATATAGGCGATAATTCACTATTGAGCTTCTTTATTATAGTAAGCGCTTGGGCATTTTCATTTTCTGAAATAAACGAAAAAAGCATTTGTATCTGGTGTCTCATATCATGCCGCAGTATTTTTATTTTTTCTTCCTTTTCTTCAATTAAATGCGCGTTATCCGAGATGGATTTTATTTGCAAACCCAGTAATTCATTTTGATTTTTTACTCTAATTTTTTCTTCTAATTCTTGAAAATCAAGGCTGATACATTTCCAGGATACAATGACAGTAGCAGCCATAAAGAATCTTGCAATAAATTGTTTCCATGTGGAAATCCATTCGCTATCCATAGTAATAATCATATTTCCTAGCAGGGTAAAACAAGGAACCAGCCAAATCCATTTCCAGTAATAATTTTTTTCCTCTGCAATTTGTGGGATAAAAGAATTTTTTAAAAGTCTCCAAAGGGGATAGGAAAATAAAACTAAAAGGATTAGAAATCCCAAACTTTCAATGAAAAATTGTCGGGTCACAGGGATACCTAAAAAATACCTGCCTATTAGTAGAGCAATGAACGAATGAAGGAATAAAAAATAGGTAGCTTGTATGGCGAGAATAAAAGTATGCTTAAAAAACTGATGTGGAATGAAGATACAATTTATCATAAAGTAACAAATTCCACCGCAGAGGTTAACCAATTTATAACTCCTTGGAGCAAGGGGAAAACTTGAGAAAAACAATAGCATCACCACAAGCTGAACAATAAAAAAAGCACTATATGAAAAGAGTAACTGCTTTTTCTGCTTGCTGGAAAGAATGGTATGGAAAGGGATATATCGAAGGAAAACACCAGCCAGTTCTATAATAGAGATTAAAATGCTGTTTATCACAAAGACCATCTACATTTTCCCCTTTCCTAAAAAGTATTTCATATATTGATTGAGTACCAGTTGCTTTTTTCGCCGGCTAATTGGGATTTCTTCATTATTCTTTAGCAAAAAGTTATTCTCACTATAATTTTGTATGTAGTCCATATTTACAATTAGGTTTCTGTAGCATTCCATAAAACGGTTATCTGTTAATAGTTCCTGCGAATAATTGGAATACTTTCCTGATAGCTCAAAAGATTTTTCTAAAAGGTGAAGATATAGCTTGCCATTATTCATTTCAAAATACAAAATTTCTCTAAATGTACAAAAAGCTTCTGCACCATTTACAAGGATGTTGAGACCGAAAAATTGCAGAGAGAATTGTTTCATCACATAATCCATAGCATTACAAAATGAAAAAGAGGATTCTTTCAAAGGTTTTGTTACATAACCTTTGGCATGAACCTCATAGCTCTCGGGATAATGTTCCTCACTACTTGTAAAGAATATGAGGTGACAATTTTCATCTGCTAAGGAAATTTGTCTTGCCACATCGATGCCCGTTAAAGAATTCATATAGATATCCAAAAATAAAATATCATAGACACCCTTCACGTAAGCGTTTAAAAAAGCTTCTCCGCTGTCATACTCATCAAAAATAATCTCCATTTTTTCATATTCTTTTCTTTGATTAAAATAGTCCTTTGCAAGATTAATAGCTGTTTCTCTGTCGGAAGAGTTATCATCAATTACTGCGATTCGCACTTTTTCACCACCTTTTACATTCTGCCTGATGCTTTTAGCATCCCACGGAGAATAATGCTAAAAATCATAAATCTATGGTTCATAGGTTTTGTTGTATAACCATATATTACATACTATTTTATCGAAAAAACCATAAAAATTCAAGATTATTTGTTAGCCTATTGCTGTAAATTGCCACCTTTGCGTACCACTCACCCCGTTTTTCATACCACTGTCTGAACATCCATTGAAAAATAAGAATAAAATGTTAATCTTAAACTCGGGAAAAAATATTGAGATTAACTTATGAAGAAATAAATAAAGGGCAGGTGGGAAAATGAACTTTGTACTATGCAGCAACTTTGACAATGCAGACGAAATATTACAATATGCCACGGAGTATTTTGAAAAATGTCATTACTATCCGAAAATCAAAACTTTTTGGGATAAACAAGAGTTCCTTATGGAAATGGACAAAAGAGGCAATGACATACTCTTAATCGCATGGGCAAAAGCCAAGGGAATGGAAATCGTTAGACAAACGGCAGATAAAAATAAAGAAGCAAAGATTATATGGGTATCGGACGACGAAGATTTTGTTCGCTTTGCCAGAGATCATAATATCTCTTATTTCACGCTGAAGTATGACAGAAAGACAATAGAAAACGCATTAGAAGCTTGTGGGGTAACTCCGTCAGAAAATTACTACTGCGGAAATATTTAAGGGAAGGGATATGGAGAAGAAAAACCATTGATCTCAATGGGAGAAGACATTTTGTAAATGCCTATTTATAATCATAAAAAGGAGAAAACTGCAATGATAAAAACAAAACAAAAACTACTGTCTTTACTTTTGATGCTCATCATGGTGGCAGGGATACTATCGGTATGGACGATACCCGCAAGAGCCAGCAGTGAGCTTCCCTACGGGATGACGAGCTTATCCATGGGAGTTGGTTCCGGAAGTACGCTTGCATCCAACACAACGCAGATCGGCTTTGGCGGTCAGCGATGGTATGTAGTGGGTTTCAACGGAACTGGCATCGACAAGGGCAGTGAATATGTAACGCTGCTGGCAAAGGGGGCGATGGGGTCTTCTGCATTTTTGGATGCCGATAAGACCTATTCAACTTCCTATTCGGGCAGCACACTGCAATCGTTTATCAACAACCTGCCGAATTCTTATGATTCCCGCGAACAAGCTCTCATGGTCGGTCTGACACTGGACGAGGTCTCCGGCACGCAGCCGACCAATCAAAAGATTTGGGCGCTGGGCGCAACAGAGGCATCGACAATCTCTTCTAGTGTGCTGGACCTTGCCGACGGAGCGTGGGTTCTGCGCACAATGAACCAATACGGCAACGCCCGTACAGTATCCTCTGGTGTTGTAAATAGCTATGGACCTCCCATTACACAGGCAAATTGTGTTCGCCCAGGGACTGCGCTTGACCTTTCAAAAGTGCTGTACGCTTCTCCAATATCGGGCACCAAAGATACGACAGTGGGTACAATGAATTCGGTTGCTCTCAGCAGTGAAGTCAAGTTTACCACACTCGACTCAAACCTGGGTCTTAACATTGCCAGTGCTCCGGCCAGTCTGACCAAGGCGCAGGGCAGCTCCATCAGCCTTAACTACAGCGGTGCGCAGACAGGAAGCGGAAAATATGTTTCCTGCGTTCTCGTGAGCAATTCGGATAGCATGGTTAAATATTATTCCAAGCTTAGCGCCAATGCCAGCGGAACCTTATCAATACCAATTTCTGCCGACATAATAGCCGGATCTTATAAGCTGCTCATTTATAATGAACAGATATGCTCAGGAGACAACTCCGACTATGCAAGCACGCCTATCAGTATCGGTCTTACGGTAACGGGTTCATCAAACACGGCACCGGCGCTGAAATCTGGCGTATCGTCAACGACTAGTGCTTCGGTATCCGTAAATAGCGCCTATACTCTCAAACTATCGGATATTTTCACGGATATAGACGGCAATACACTTACCTACAGGGTATACACCAACGGAAGCAGCACTGCGGTTCCGGCAGACGAAAATTATTCTTTTATCCCTAAAACTGCGGGAATCACTACGCTTCGGTTCACAGCCTATGACGGTGCGGCTGAATCTGCTTCCTATACGGTTACGCTAACCGCAGGAAACGTTATGGCAACAGGCATTACGGTTACAGGAGAAAACGGGGCAACCCGTATCGGAAAGACTGGTCAACTCCAGTTGTATGTTAGTTTTGAGCCTTCAAATACCACAAATAAAGACGTCACCTGGTCGGTAAATATGGAAAATGGTGACGGCCAAGGCAACGTAGACGCCGCAAACATGCTTAGACTATCCAGCGTTGGTAAGGCCGGAACTGTAAAGATCCGAGCAACCGCGCAGGACGGTTCTGGCGTTTACGGCGAGCTCTCGCTTCCAATTCTCACAAATATCGTAACCGGCATTACAGTAAGCGCCGGTGAAACCAATGTTGCGGTGGGTGATACCACGCAACTGTCTGCAACCGTGTCTCCAACAGAGGCTAAGCAGGATGTTACTTGGAGCATATCTTCGGGTTCTGGTATTGCTTCTATTTCAACATCAGGCTTATTAGAACTCTCCGGCTCAGGCACCGTCACTGTTCGTGCAACGGCGCAAGACGGTTCAGGCCTTTTCGGTGAGCAAACCTTTATGGTAAAGGCTCTGCAGTCTGCGCCTTCAAACCCTACACTGATGTCCAAGACGCAAACCACAGCCACGCTGAATGCGATCACGGGTGCTGAATATAGTATGGACGGCTATACCTGGCAGAGTGGAACAACCTTTACCGGTCTGAGTCCGAACACATCCTACAGCTTTTACGCAAGGATGGCGGGGACTGATACTATGAAATTTTCCCCCTCCAGCGCGGCGCTTTCTGTAACGACAGAAAAAGCAACGCTGGGCGGATCTATTTCCATAGCTGGGACGTTCAAGTGCGGTGAAGTGCTTAGTGTGAACACGAGTGCATTGACCGCTGATCCGGATTGTGGTCTCGGAATAATCTCCTATCAATGGACGAGGGATGGTTCAAATATATCCGGAGCAATAGGAAACACCTACAGCCTCGTTGCGGCTGACTTCGGCAAGGTTATTAACGTAACAGTTGTAGCGGAAAACTGCACTGGAAGCATAAGCTCAAGCAACACTAACACAACGGCAAAGGGTGATCCGGATTACACCGCACCCACTGGATTGAAGGCAACCATGGGCGATACGCTGGCAGATGTGGCACTGCCGGAGGGGTTTTCATGGGAAGCTTCCGAAAACACCGCCGTCGGAGAAATAGGAGATCACAACTTTACGGTCAAGTATACGCCCGATGACACCACCAGCTACAATATCATTACCAACATTTCTGTCACCATTACGGTAGAAAAAGGTGACCCCAATTGCACCGCCGCACCTGCCGCTTCGGCAATTACATATGGGCAGACACTAGCGGACTCCACGCTTTCCGGCGGAACAGCTAATGTAGATGGCAGCTTTGCGTGGACAAACGGAGCAACGAAACCATCCGTATCCGACAGCGATGCGACGGAGTATTCCGTCACCTTTACGCCGACGGATACGGAGCGTTATAATACAATCACGGTTTCCGTAAAGCTGACGGTCAACAAGGCTACGTCTTCTATTACCACCGCGCCTACAGCTTCCGCAATCACGTATGGACAGACGCTTTCGGACTCCATTCTCTCAGGCGGGAGTGGTAACGTAGCAGGCAGCTTTGCGTGGACAAACGGAGCAACGAAACCATTCGTATCCGACAGCAATGCGACGGAGTATTCCGTTACATTCACGCCGATAGACGGTAATTATGCGCCGTCCACAACAACTGTTACTCTTGTGGTGAACAAAGCTACGGCTTCTGTTGCTGCACCCACAAACGGTGTAGTGAATGATACGGCAAATACCTTCACCTTTACTGCTGCCGAAGGATATGATGGGGCTTCCTTGTACGAATATAGTATAGATGGGGGCGCTAACTGGAAGGACTGCACGACCTTTATCATAAATGTAGGAAATATAGCAGTGACCGCAGGAAATGTACAGGTTAGACTAAAGAGTACAGATGACTATAACAGCGGGAATATTTTATCTAGTACGGAGGCATTTACAGCAGAAGTGAAAGGTACAGTCGCCATAACAGGAGATGCTCATGTAGGGGGAATACTGACGGCAGAGACTCAAGGCATTCAAAACGGCGCAGTACTTCATTACCAGTGGAAGTCAGGCAGCGTAAACATCGGAGCTGATAAGAATACTTATACGACAGCCGGAAGCGATATAGGAAAAAATATTACTGTGACTGTAACTGTAACTGTGGATGGTTATACAGGAGAACTTACATCTTCGGCAACAGATGAGGTATCAAAAGGCAGCGCACAAACGTCTAATTCTGGAAGCCTAAATGTAAACAACCGTCTGGAACAGATATACCAATTTGATCTCAAATCCCTTCTGACAAACGGAGTAGATTTTGGCAATGTGATTTATTCGGTGGTATCAGGTGATGCTACGAATTATTATCCGGCTGTAACAGACAGCAATATATCCGACGGTATCTTGACCATAACAGTGAGAAATGTGGCAAGTAGTGTGGAAAAGAGCGTAGGCACTATTACTATAAAAATAAACAGCCAGTATTATGACGACATGCAGGCAAATATAAATATAAACTCTACCAATAAAATAGTTCCAACAGCAGAAGTATCGAGAGTATTCCATTATGTTTACGGAGAAAAAATGTCAGATAGAGGAATAACAGGCTCCGCGACCCACAATGGGGATCCAGTATATGGGAAATTTGTCTGGACATCACCGGACTACAAGGTAAAAGTATCTGACACTTCAGCAAAATGGAGCTTTATACCTGATGATATGGGAAAATATTTAGCTACTGAGGGGTTAGCTGATATAGTGGTGAGCAAGGCTACATTAAGCGGTACTCCACTATTTACGGTAATCAAAGAAGCAGGCAAGAAACTTTCAGAGGTAGCACTTACAGCACCAGAAAACTGGCCTTCAGGAAGCTTTGCATGGACAGAGAGCACCGACACTGTAGTTGCAGCAAATACAGCATATAACTGGATGTTTACACCAGATGATACGGATAACTATAACATACTTACAGGTACGGTGACGCCTTATACAGTAAGCTCTGGCGGTAATTCATCCAGTGGCGGACATAGCCATGGCGGCAGTGCAAGTGGCAGTATAGTAAAACCGACAGAAACTGCAAAGCAGGAGGGAAAACCAGCACAGACACCATCAACACCAAAGAGCCTTGAAACAGTTAAAAAGGATGGCGCAGAAAAGGTTAAAAACTTGAAGGATGTAAAGGAAGGGTCATGGTTTTATGAGGGAACAGTTTATGTCTTAGGCAATGGATGGTTTGCAGGAACTACAGAAACCACTTTCAGCCCAAGTAATCCAATGACAAGGGAAATGTTCAGAATCGTACTTGGAAGAATGGGTTCAGATGTGAATGGTCTTATGGACAATAACAGATTAAAGGAAAACATCACAAGAGAGCAGCTTGCAACATTGCTTTATAGAATGGCTCAGAAAAAGGGTATTGTGAAGGCTGGAGGTCAGGATACGCAGAATATTGCTGCTTTCGCAGATGGCACTCAAGTTTCTTCATGGTCGAAAGAAGCTATGGCATGGGCAAATGAACAGGGCATCATAAAGGGGAATGACAGAAATATGATTACGCCTAAGGCAGGAACCTCCCGAGCAGAAGTTGCAGTAATGCTGATGAGATTTGACACGATTGCCAGAACTCGTTAATAGCAATTGTATATGAGTGATGTGTGTAAGATACAGAACTAATAGCAAACCATAAATTAAATGTAGAACTTTTAAAGCGGTAATGTCGGTGCTTGAGGTTACTCAAATTACCGACACTGCCGTTTTTTCGTTAGTTTTTATTTTCAGAATAATTAAGAAAGAAGGAAAAGAAAATATGCAACCTAAAATTGTAAACAAGATTTTTGCAGGAGTTCTGTCTGTCGGTTTAGTGCTCCAGATGGGCATGCCTGAATTAGTTTTTGCAGGAGGCAGTGGAGGTCTGATAACACCTACTGTTGATGTGGTAAATGAAAGTATTTATGCAAACGGCACCCCGATTACTATTGAAGCAGGCACATTAACAGGTGGAGTGAGAAACACAAAAATCAAATACAATAATGGCACAGATGATGTATATCTTGATTTAAATCCCAACGAAGGAGGTTTTCAGGATGAGGCGGATTTGTCAGAATATAAAATATATGGCGGAAGTAACTCAAGTCAGATAGAAAATACTTCGATTACTATGACAGGAGGAAGAGTATGTAATATCTACGGTGGAGGGTATTCTGCTGATGTTAGTGGAGATGCCCATATAAACATTAGTGGGACGGCTGAAGTTTCTGGAAATGTTTATGGTGGTGGTTATGGTATCGGTCATGCGGTTCAGGGCACTGCCTATATCACTATAACAGGCGGAGATATTTCTCAGGACCATGCGGGTATGGTTATCGGTGGAGGCGCAGAGTGGTACGCTGTAGGACATGCAGAGATTAAGATAACAGGTGGAAATGTAAACCAAGTTATGCCGGTATCAGAACCAGGAGGTGGTGATGTAACCGGAGTTAAAACTGCCCTAGTAACAGTACCGCTTCAGTTAAGTACAGACTATAGTAAGTTTACCAATGCTTTGTATAAAACGGACACGCAGTGGATGGTAAAAGGAAATGTTGCCCTGACTAATGATTTAAGTATAACCATTGCAGAAAACGAAACCATGATTGTGTCAGATGGAAGTAACCTTACACCCAACGGAAATCTTACAAATAACGGAACTATTATTAAAAAAGGCAATATAGAAGGTAGTGTCCCAGGTACAGGTTCTATCGTATTAACGCCTATAGTAGATGATGCAAATAAAGCAGTCTATGCAAATGGCATTCCTATCACTATTTTAGCAGGCACATCGGCCAATCAAAGCAAGATTTCTTACGGAGAGGCACTGTATGTGGATTTTAACGGAAATTATTCTAAGGATTTAACAGACTATTCCATATACGGTGGAAGCAATTCGGAAGAAAAATCAAATTCTAATATCAAGATGACTGGTGGCAGTGTCGAAAATATTTATGGACAAGGAAAAGGGTATGCTGTCCAAAATACAACCCTTCTGATTTCTGGGGGAACGGTAAGCGGAACCATTGAGGGTGGTGGGGAAAACTCCACAGATAATGGTTATCTTGAAGTTGTTAGCAATGCTTTAAAACCTGAAACTTTTGACACTCTTTTATATAAGGAAACTGAATTGAAATGGAAAATCAAAGGAGAATACACGATTCCAGAAAAAGACGAGTTTTGGGTAGATAGTAATGAAACCTTGGAGATTCCTGAAAATGCTATACTTATTATAAGAGGTGTGCTTACTAATAAAGGGACTATAATCAACAATGGAAAAATCATTGGTGTAGCAACAGAAAATGTGCAGGGAACAGGAGTGGTTTGCACTGAGCCTGTCATAGACAAGGATAATAAAGTAATATATGCTAACGGAGTTCCTATTGTCATAGAAAGCGGTTCAGACTCAGAGCACTCAAAAATTAAATACTATGACGGTGCAGGCTATACCTACTTAAAGATAGATAACTCAGAAGATTTACTAATTAAAGATTATAGGCTTGATGGTGGTGCAGCAAGTGGAGAAGTAAAAAAGACATCAATTATTATTAATGGTGGAAATATTAAATTCATTGACGGCGGAAATGCAACGGAATCCATTGACGTTATTGTTACGGGGGATGTGAATATGCCAATTGGCATGGGCAGTAATATTTCGTGTAGTGCTAATGGAAATGTTGCCAGCAATATATATGTATACTATACAGGCACAAATCCTAATTATATTCCTTATCCAAGTAGTGATGATAGTGCCTCTGGTTTTAAGAATGTATTTTGTTATTATCCTAATATGCCACAGACAGAGGATGGTAAACCTGAAATAATCAAGGGAAATGCAGTGATTCCAAAGGGTTATACGGTGGAAATATTAAAGGGAAAAGAAATGACGATTCCAAGGGAAAGTAAACTTACCATAGAAGGGACATTATCAAATAATGGTTCCTTATTAGCCGAGGGCAGCATTGCTGATGAAAGCACAGGTACATTGCAAGGCTCTGGCATATTCGAAACAACGGTATTTACTTCTGAGGATATTCCAGATATTCCAAATCAACTTTATACCGGAAATGTCATTACTCCTACTGTGACAGTAAATTCTTTACGTACCTTTATGGGCAAAGGGTTTACTGTGGATACCGCAGGCTACACCAAGAGCTATGAGAACAATACCAGTGTAGGAACTGGAAAGATAGTCTTTACTTCTACAAATGGTACCATAGTTGAAAAAACTTTCAATATTGTTAAATCAGGTACCACCTTTGACGGCGGTATGAAAACATACAAGGATGCAGAAGAAACAACTGAAGTTACCTACGGCGATACCCTCACAGTAACTGCAAAACCAAAGGCAACCGGTACTGCATCTGCCACAAATGATCTAAAAATGCTACGTAGCTTTTCTGCACCAACGGCAGACCAGATGGCATTGTTTGTAGGGAATACTCAAATTTCCGACCCAGTGAGTGCGGACAGTAATGGGGTTTATACCATGACCTGTGATACCAAAGAAAAAGGACTTGTTGTCGGCGATAATACTATTACAGCAAAATATGTGGGTAACAGTAATATGGCAGATTACAGCGAAAAGGTAACTATTACGCTGAATAAAAAGGCCATCACCTCCGCAGAGGTTAATACTTCTAGTGCTACTGCAAGCAAGGAATATGACGGAACAAACAGCTTCATAGGGGTTGACTTGACATTAAACAGCAGCGATATTTTGCCTGGTGATACCGTAACCGCAACCGCAAGCGGCACAGTCACTGATGGTAATGCTGGCATAGACAAAGCATTTAACGTAGCAGATGTAACTTTGAGCGGTAGCCATAAAGACTATTATAGCCTTGACAAAACAACTGTCAGTGGAAATGTAGTTATCACACAGGCAACGGCCACAGGGGTAAATCAGGAAGCGCAAGTGATAAAAGACTTGGCAAAGGAATATACCTTTGATCTAACGAAGCTGCTTCCTGCTCTTGCTGAGGGCAAAAGTTTTGGAGATATTACCTATACGCTAGGAACTGTAACCAATACGGACAATGTTTTAGAGCAGAATCCTATAGATAGTGATATAGCAGATGGTAAAATTAACCTAAAGGTTGCAAATGTAGCGGATAAGGATAAAACCTCAATCATTCAGATAAAAGCATCCTCTAAGAATTACAAGGATTTTATCGCTGATTTGACCGTAAAAACTACAGATAAAATACCTTTTACCATTGAAGCTGTGTTTGCAGGCGGAACATATAACGGAAAACCTTATGCTTACACAGGTACACCGACTTTCAACAATGGGGAACAAGTTGTGTCTGACATTACCTACACAGCAAAATATGTGGGGAGAGATGGTACAACTTATGCCGAAAGTGAAACCGCACCAAAGGATGCAGGAAAATACAACCTTATGCTTACGGTCAGCGGAGAAAGTGCCAATGCCTATGCAGGTACAACTACTATTGGTTTTGAAATTACGAAAAAGCAAATCACAGCAAAGCCAAAAGAAGTAAGTATTAAATCCAATGCTTCTTTCCCAGCTTATACTTGGAGCATAGAAACAGGGATTGAAGGAGAGACGATCACAGCAACCAATGCTAAAGATGTTGTAATAGAGGCGCAGGAAAACGGAACAAAGCTTGCTGCTGTAAAGGAAGGTACTTTTGACATTGTGTTCACCACAGCACCAACGTTTAACCAAAGCGGTGATACAGAGAAAAACTATGATATTCAAATGGGGAAAGGTAAGCTGACAGTTACAAAGTATAGCGGCGGTGGATCTTCTAGCGGCGGTTCTGGACATCACAGTGGTGGTAGCAGTAGTAACACAGCAAAACAGACAGAACCTGCAAAGCAGGAAGCAAAAACAGCCCAAAATGAAGCACAAAAGAGCCTTGAAACAGTTAAAAACAAAGGTGCAGAAAAGGTTAAAAGCTTTAAGGATGTAAAAGAAGACTCATGGTTTTATGAAGGTGCAGTTTATGTTTTAGGCAATGGATGGTTTGCAGGAACAACAGAAACTACCTTCAGTCCAAGCAATCCAATGACAAGAGAAATGTTCAGAATCGTGATTGGAAGAATGGGTTCAGATGTGAATGGACTTATGGACAATAATAGATTAAAAGAAAACATCACAAGAGAGCAGCTTGTTACATTGCTTTACAGAATGGCACAGAAAAAGGGTATTGTAAAGACAGGAGGACAGGATACTCAGAATATTTCTGTTTTTGCAGACGGTACTCAGGTCTCTTCATGGTCTAAAGAAGCTATGGCATGGGCAAATGCACAGGGAATCATAAAGGGAAATGACAGAAATATGATTACGCCTAAGGCAGGAACCAACAGAGCAGAGGTTGCAGTAATGCTGATGAGATTTGACACTATTGTTAGAAATCATTAATTGAATAAGAAAAGAAAAACATGCAATCTAAAATTGCAAACAAAGTAATAACTAGCATACTAACACTTTCTTAGTATCAAAATAAAGATTTTTGGTTGAAGCGTGATTGTTTCTCTTTATATAAGCTTTAATAAAATAATTGTTATATAATGGACTAAAAGGAGAAAGGCTTTACAAGTTAACTGAGGTATGTTATGCAACAACAGAAAAATAGAACAAAACATATAGTTTATTTTAGCGACAAGCTGAATCAAAGGATGAAGCAGCTTGTAAATTATCCATGCACCCTAGTAGTAGCTCCTATGGGCTATGGTAAAACGACGCTGATATCTGAAGCCATGGCTGAAATAAATGCGGATATAGTATGGCAAAAGATTTATGACAAGACTGAAAGTGATTTCTGGGCTGGATTTTATCATGCAGTTGAAGAGATTGATGTTGAATGTGCACGCAGACTTTCGGCAATTGGGATGCTTGAAGGAAGGTTTATGAAACGTGAATTGATGTTGGTGCTTGAGTCACTTCATATAGCAAGAACCACTTTTCTTATTATTGATGATTATCACTTTGTCAAATCCAAGATTGCCGATGAGTTTCTATCGATACTTATCACAAACATGCCTGAAAACCTGCATCTAATTCTTATTACCAGAAATGCATTACCTGGGGCAAGAGAGTTGCAGCTTAAGGGCTATCTAAGCATAATAGCTTTTGATGATCTAGCATTTTCCAAGGCGGATATAAAACACTATTATCTTATACATGGCATCAAATTGGAAGAACAGCAGCTGGAACAGCTATACCGCTTCAGTGAGGGCTGGGTATCTGCTCTATATCTGTTTATGCTGGATTATAGGCAGCACGGAAGTTTTGTGTTTACATCCAGTGTTCCTGAGTTGGTGTATCAAACAATCTACGAGCCTTTAAACGATGAAATGAAAGATTTTCTTTTAGCTGTCTGCCAATTTGACGCGTTCACCTTAAAGCAGGCACAATCTGTATGGCAAAAGGAAAACACGGAGAAAATATTGGGGTATTTGTTGTACTCTAATGCTTTTACTACTCATGAGGAGATATTTGGAAAATATTCGTTACATAATATTTTTCAATTATGTCTTAGGGAGATATTTGGAAAACTTCCAGAGGAAATACAAAAAAAACTGTGGAGAAATACGGGGAATGCACTGCAGGAAGATGGTCAGCTTATTTCAGCCATGGACTGTTTTTATCATGCCAGACATTTTGATGGAGTGATGGAAATGCTGGGCACAGATAATCCCAGAGATTTAAGAGGTGAGAATAAAGAGTTAGTACTGCGCTGTTATGGAGAATGCCCGGAAGAGGTGAAAATGAGATATCCTTTGTCCATCCTGTCTTTTTGTATGGATATGACTACCTGGTTCCATGAGCCGGAATGGTTTGCACAGGGCTGCCGGGATTTTCATAATGCCATGCAGGCAAATCTTGAGTTTTCCAATGAGGAACGTGCACAGCTTTTGGGAGAATATCAACTGGTTTTATCCTACAATGCTTACAATGATCTTTTTAAGATGAGGGAATATCACGAAAAGGCATTTGCACTACTTAAAGAACCCCCAAGGTTTATTAGTACAAAAAATGTATTTACTTTTGGAGCACCATCAATTTTTTACTTGTACTACCATGAATCGGGAAATTTAGAAAATCTTATAACTCTTGTAAATAAGATACCTGGATGTTATACAAAATGTACGAACGGGCATGGCCAAGGTTATGCCTCTATCTTTAGGGGAGAATGGAGCTATTATCAGGGAGAATATAACAATGCAGAGATTGCTGTACTAGAGGGGATTTCTCTTGCCCGGGCAGAACAGCAGGAGGATATTGAACTGTGTGGTTTATTTATATTGGCAAAAATAGCTCTGTGCCGGGGTCAATCTACACAATTAACGGACTTAATGAGCCAAATTGAAAATCTAGCACGTCACGAGACCGAAGAATCCCGTACGTATTGGCTCCTATATGCTATGGATCTATGTAAGGGATATATATATGCAGAATTAGAGCAAGCAGATCAGATTGTGGAATGGATTCTAGAAAATCAATATGAGAAACATTTGATATTTAATTCAGTAGCCTATGCAAATATTGTTTATGGAAAAAGCTTGCTGCTTACAAGTGAGGATTCTAAGCTACTGGGTCTTGTAGAGCTTTTTCGCCGTCAGGCTTCTATTTTTCCCAATTTACTAGCTCTGATTTATACCTATATTTATGAGGCAGTAGCAGATGTTAGGCTGCTTCGTAGCACGGAAGCGGAAACTGCCCTGCTTTGTGCACTTGACATCGCCTTAAACGACAATTTAATTATGCCGTTTGTTGAAAATGGACGAGAGATTATAACTCTTTTGGAGAAAATTTCAGAGAATGAGCGATACCAATGTTTTATTGGAAAAATACAAGAGAATTATGATTCTTATAGGAGGTCGGTGGAAACTATTCAGGGTAAGTATTTTATGAAGAAAATGTCCGATATTACTCCTCGAGAGCGCCAGATTGGACTTTTGGCTGTGGAGGGACTGAATAACCGGCAAATTGCTGAGAAGCTTTACATTTCTCCTAATACTGTAAAGTCGGAGATGAAAAGACTGTTTACAAAGCTAGGTATCAATTCTCGTGTACTTCTTAAAAAGGAAATGTTTGATTAAAATAAATACCCAGTGGGTGATAGAAATGTGCTTCGAGCTATCATAAAATTGTATAATGGGTTTTAATAATGGAAACACGGTATCTGGATCTAAAATAAGGAGATAATTTTATGGGAAAACAAAGAACCTACCTAAAAAAAATAGCACTCATGCTAGTTGTGATAATTCTTAGTGGCTGCTTTGAAACGCTATCGGTTAATGCAGAAACCGCCGTTTTAGATGCTCCTACAGGATTGACCGCAACAATAACGGCAGAGGAGGAAGTAACATTAAGCTGGAACCAAGTAGCAGGAGCTACTAGATACCTAGTATATTGTAACGTATCAGATGGATATAAAGAAGCATCAGATGTAGCAGGGACAACCAGTTTACTAACAGCAAAAAAGGGGTTTCAATATTATTTTAAAGTAAAAGCGTACAATTATAATACAGGTGTAGAAAGTGAATACTCTTCTGAAGTAAGTGTAATCTCAGGAGCACCGACATATACTATAGCCCCAATAAATAAGCAGACAATGGCACCAAAGAAAGAAGGATATATTGGGGGAAGTCAGGAAGTAAAAACAATAAATATAACTAAGACTGGAACAGGTATCCTGCAAAATCTATCAGTAGCTTTAGATGGAGAGGGAGCTGACAATTTCATAATTACTCAACCAACTATCACTGAGTTAGGTGCAACTACACCGAATACAAGTTTTACAGTTAAAGCAAAAGATGGCCTAACAGTAGGGAACTATAAAGGGAAAGTTACAGTATCAGCGACCAATATGACTAATACCACTTTCGACATAACCCAAGTGATAAATACTAGTTCGACACCTGTAATTACAGCACATACAGCCCCGAGTGTATTAGAGGATGAACAGGATGTGGCTTTAGCAGATGATATTCAAGTCACTGACAGTGATGGTGATAGTCAGACAGTTACCATTAATGTAACAGGGGGTATAGTTACTCTAGGAACCACAGGAATTACCTTTGGTGGTGTGGGAAACCATTCTGCTAATTTTACCGCATCAGGTTCACTTGCGGATATTAATACTGCTTTAGATGCTGCCACATTTACTCCAACAAACAATTTAAGTGGAACAGGTGTTGCTAGTATCTCTTTTAAAGCAAATGATGGAGCAGCCGACTCTAATTTAGCTGCGGTTACATTTAATATTACCCCTGTAAATGATGCACCATCATTTATTAAGGGAGCAGATAGAACGGTTGCTCAGAATGCAGGAGCGCAAACCCTTAATAATTTTATTACGAATATTAATGACGGAGACACGGAGGCAGAACAAACATTATCCTTTAATGTTTCCAATAATAATCCTACTTTGTTTACAGTTCAGCTGGCAATTAATCAGGCTGGCGAATTGAGTTTTACTCCTAATCCAACAAAGGAAGGAAGTGCAACGATTACAGTATACCTTAAGGATGATGGCGGAACAGCAAATGGCGGTGTTGATTCTTCTGCTAGTCAGACTTTTGTAATAACAGTTACGAAACCAGCTGCTAAAGTTAACTCGGTTAGTGTACCAACAAATAAAACTTATATTACAGGGGAAAATCTTGATTTTACTGTTAATTTTGATAGACCTATAATGGTATCTACTGTAGGAGGAACGCCATATATTTCGATTATTCTAAATTCAGGTGGATCAGTAAATGCTTCTTATTTGAGCGGCTCAGGGACAACTGCTCTTGTATTTCGATATACAGTGGTTTCAGGAAACAATGACAATGATGGTATTTCTATGAATAATCAGATATTCTTAAATGGTAGTACCATAACTGATGGCCAGGGGAATGTTGCTATACTTACGCTTAATAACATTGGAAGTACCAATTCGGTGATAGTAAATACAAATGGCAGCAGTTCTTCCGGTAAGCACAGTGGGGGCAGCAGTAGTGCAGTAAAACAAACGGATACGGTAAAGCAGAAGGAAACACAATCCAAGAGTGAAGCACAAAAGAGCCTTGAAATAGTTAAAAAGGACGGGGCAGAAAAGGTTAAAAGCTTGAAGGATGTAAAGGAAAGCTCATGGTTTTATGAGGGAACAGTTAATGCCATAGGCAATGGATGGTTTGCAGGAACTACAGTAACCACCTTCAGCCCAAACAATCCAATGACAAGAGAAATGTTCAGAACCGTACTTGGAAGAATGGGTGGAGATGCCAATGATCTTATGGACAATAACAGATTAAAAGAAAACATCACAAAAGAGCAGCTTGTAACATTGCTTTACAGGATGGCACAGAAAAAGGGTGTTGTAAAGACAGGAGGACAGGATACACAGAATATTTCTGCTTTTGCAGACGGTGCTCAGGTTTCTTCATGGTCCAAAGAGGCCATGGCATGGGCAAATGCACAGGGGATCATAAAAGGAAATAACAGAAATATGCTTAATCCCAATTCCGTAACCTCCAGAGCAGAGGTTGCAGTAATGCTGATGAGATTTGATACTATTATCAGAAATCATTAATAATTACAATCATTAATAAAGAGAAACTATATACGGCAGGGTGGTAAACACCTTGCTGTTGTTTTTTTTGAGTAGTGAAACTACATTTTTATTCAATTGAAGTAAAATAGCAGGCATGATATAATACTTATTTAGAGTAATCACTGTACTAATTTTCGGAGGATGAATAATGAAGAATGACATTGTTGTCAGCTTGCAGAATATAGCAGCAGAATATGATGGAGAAAGAGTAATAGACAATTTGAATCTTGATATACGCAATGAGGAGTTTATTACTTTTTTAGGGCCATCAGGTTGTGGGAAGACTACCACTTTAAGAATTATAGGCGGATTTGTAGAACCTGTGGCAGGCAATGTTTTTTTTGATGGGAAGCGGATTAATGAACTGCCGCCTTATCAGAGGCATGTAAATACGGTATTTCAACGATATGCATTATTCCCGCATTTAAATGTATTTGAAAATGTGGCTTTTGGACTTAGACTGAAGAAAATGCCTGCGGACCAGATTCATAAAAAGGTTGAGTCTATGTTGGAGCTTGTGAATCTGTCAGGTTTTGAAAATAGAAAAATTAATCAGTTATCAGGAGGGCAGCAGCAGAGAGTAGCAATTGCTAGAGCACTTATAAATGAACCAAAGGTGCTTTTGCTAGACGAACCATTAGGTGCTCTTGATTTAAAACTGAGAAAAGATATGCAGATAGAATTGAAGAAGATTCAGCAGGCTTTAAAAATAACGTTTGTATACGTAACTCACGACCAGGAAGAGGCCTTAACTATGTCAGACCGGGTTATCGTAATGAGAAATGGGAAGATATTGCAGAGTGGTACGCCTCAGGATATTTACAATGAACCAGCAAATGCTTTCGTAGCTGATTTTATTGGGGAAAGCAATATTCTCAGTGGGGTAATGCATAAAGACTATCTTGTTGAATTTGCGGGGGTTCTTTTTGAATGCGAAGATTCAGGTTTTGAACCTATGGAAGCTGTTGAGGTAGTTATAAGACCAGAGGACATAGACGTAGTTCCTATAGAGCAGGGAAAAATAACGGGCAGGGTAGAGGATATTATATTTAAAGGGGTTCATTACGAAATTACAGTAAGCGGGCACGGGTTTAAATGGCTTATTCATTCTACAGACAGTCAGGAAGTTGGAAAAATGATAGGGATGATTCTAACTCCAAACGATATACATGTTATGAGAAAAATGGAGGAAAAGGAATGAATTCAAGACAGGTGGCTTATCCATATCTGATGTGGACAGTAGTATTTATTGCTGTGCCTTTGGGTTTGATTATGTATTTTGCATTTACGGATATGCAGGGAAGCTTAAGTATGGATAACTTAGTGCTTGCAGGACGATATTCGTCTGTATTTGTAAAATCCATCTGGCTGGCAGCAGTGTCTACCGTTCTTTGCCTGATTATTGGTTATCCTCTTGCTTATCTTATGTCAAGAATGAGAGGAATTGGAAGCAGAACTTTGCTGATGCTTCTAATGCTTCCTATGTGGATGAACTTTTTGCTGAGAACTTATGCATGGATGACTATTTTAGAAAATAACGGCATCGTAAATCAGATGCTAGGGTTTATAGGATTAGGACATTTAAATATGATAAATACTCAGGGAGCGGTTGTGCTGGGCATGATTTATAATTACATTCCATTTATGATTTTACCCCTGCATTCGGTAATGGTAAAAATTCAAAATGATGTGATTGAAGCAGCGCAGGATTTAGGGGCTGGCCCAAAAGATGTATTTACCAAAATCGTATTTCCTTTAAGCAAACCTGGCATTAAAACGGGTGTAATGATGGTTTTTGTACCTGCTGTGAGCACTTTTATCATTTCACAAATGTTAGGAGGCGGTCACAATCAGCTAATTGGGGATATCATTGAAATGCAATTCCTAGGGAATGCATACAACCCAAATTTGGGTTCAGCCATTTCGTTAGTACTTATGTTATTAGTTCTGATGTGCATGAGTGTATCAGGATTTCTTGATGATGAAGGAGTGGAGGAAAGACTACTGTGAGATGGTATTCAAAAACATATATCGGAGTATTCATGGCATTTTTATATCTGCCGATCATGATACTTATAATCTTCTCTTTCAATGATTCAAAAGGAAGAACTTTTACTGGATTTACGACAAAGTGGTTTACACAACTATTTAGTGATGGAGCTATTTTAGATGCACTATGGACCACTCTTGTAGTGGCACTCATTTCATCAGTAATTGCTACTATTATGGGTACAGCAGCAGCCATAGGAATGGAAAAAATGGACGCAAAACTAAAATCTGTGGTGATGAATTTAACTTATGTACCTATTATCAACCCTGAAATAATAACAGGTGTGTCCTTTATGCTTTTATTTGTTACAGCGAAAAAATGGTTTGCAACAATGGGAATGGATTTCGAATTTGGATGGACAACATTGATACTAGCGCATATTACGTTTAATGTTCCCTATGTCATATTAAATGTTCTCCCTAAACTACGCCAATTGGATCATTCACTGGTAGAGGCGGCTATGGATCTGGGATGCAATCCTTTACAGGCCTTTCTAAAGGTTGCGATTCACGAAATCAAGCCCGGAATTATAGCTGGATTCCTTATGGCACTAACTTTTTCAATGGATGATTTTGTAGTATCCTATTTTACAACGGGAGCGAAACACCAGACATTATCTGTTATGATTTATGCCATGACAAAGAAACGTATAAGTCCTGAAATAAATGCTTTGTCCACTATGATTTTTATTGCAGTACTTGTTGTTTTAGTGATTGTGAATCTGCTTGAACGTAAGGCAGAAAGAAAATCTAAATATAGCAGTGTAAAGTGGAAGGGTGGTGCACGAGATCATGTTAAATAAGAAAACTGTAAAAGGTATCTTAAGTTTTCAATTTACATTAATTATGGTTTTATTACTGTTGATTCCACCTGTATCCGTTGTAGCAGAAACACAACATGATGGAAAAAATATTCAGACCTATGACCGACAATATTATGGCCGTCTTAAAGGAAAAGATATTGAAATAAATGTGTATAATTGGGGAGAATATCTTTCAAATGGTGAGGCAGGTCAAATGGATATCAATGGTGAATTTGAAAAGCTTACAGGAATAAAGGTAAACTATTCAAATTATGAAACCAATGAAGGTATGTATGCAAAACTAAAGAGTGGAGCTAATTCCTATGATGTTATATTTCCATCGGATTATATGGTATCCAGACTTATTCAGGAAAAAATGGTGCAGCCATTAAATTATGAGAACATTCCTAACTTTAAGTACATAGGCAAAGGATTTAGAAATCCGGATTATGACCCGGGGAACCTTTATTCGGTCCCCTATATGTGGGGGCGTGTTTGTATTATTTACAATAAAAAAATGATAGGGCATAAGATAAAAAGTATAGATGAACTATGGAATACCAAATATTCAGGTGAAATACTTATGTTTAAGAATTCCCGAGATGCTTTTGCGATTGCACTTGAAAAACTGGGGTACAATATAAATACGGAGAACCATAAAGAGCTGGAGGAAGCAGCAGAATTATTAAAGCAACAAAAACCTTTAGTTCAGGCTTACGTTATGGACCAGATTTTTGATAAAATGCAAGGAAATGAAGCCGCTATTGCACCGTATTATATAGGGGATTACTATGTAATGAAGGGCGTGAATCCGGATTTGGATGTATTCATACCAAAGAATACAAATCTCTATATTGATGCTGTATGTATCCCGGCTGATGCCAAAAATAAGGAAGCAGCAGAAATGTATATTAACTATCTAAATGAACCTCAAGTGGCGGCCAGCAATGCTGAATATATTATGTACTCATCCCCAAACGACGAGGCAGTAAAGCTTTTAGATGCAGAGATACGTAATGACAAGAACTTGTATCCGCCAGAAGAAGAGTTGAAGGAAACTCAGTCATTTGTTAATTTATCAGAAAACACAAATTTGTTTATGGATCAGTTATGGACTGATATTTTATCTCAAGATGAAGCCTACCTTGACTGGGTAATGCCTGTATTTGTTATATTTTCTGTAGGTGTAATATTTACAAACAGCATACGTAAAAAACGTAAAAAAAGAGAAATGTAATGGAGGAATAGGAAGATGATCAATGATATCCTGGAATTCAATAAAAAGTTTGTAGAAGATAAAGGTTATGAAAAGTACATTACCAACAAATATCCAGATAAAAAATTGGCAATATTAACTTGTATGGATACGCGGCTGTTGGAATTGCTGCCTGCGGCTCTGGGAGTAAAAAACGGGGATGCAAAGATTATAAAGAATGCTGGTGGTGTCGTATCTCATCCTTTTGGAAGTGCTGTCCGTAGTCTGCTTGTAGCTATATTAGATTTGCAGGTAGAAGATATTATGGTTATTGGGCACACAGATTGTGGAGCACAGAGTATGGATGCTCAAAAGATGATTCAGAAATTAAAGGACAGGGGCGTATCAGAGGAAGATATAAATCTTCTTCATTATTGTGGTGTAGATTTTGACACCTGGCTGGGCGGATTTGACTGTGTTGAGACTTCTGTCAAAAATACTTTGGATATTTTAATCCACCATCCGTTAATTCCTAAGAATGTGAGAATCAGAGGATTTATAATGGATTCAGTCACTGGAGAACTCACTCCGGTAGAGTGTGACTAGCCTATCGTCAATAACTTATTGTTTAGAAAAGCAGGGAGTATATTATGGGAGCACTAGCTGGATTGAAAATTTTAGATTTTTCAACATTGTTACCAGGACCATTTGCAACGCTTATGTTAGCAGACATGGGAGCGGAGGTTTTAAAAGTAAGTTCAAAAAGTAAGGCGGATATAGTTATAGACTATCCGCCTTTTGTTGAAGGTACAGAAATCTCAGTAAATCAGGCATGGCTTGGAAGAAATAAAAAGACCATATCATTAAATTTGAAAGACGCTCAGTCAATTGAGATTATAAAAAAATTAATTTTGGAATATGACATCGTAATGGAACAGTTCAGGCCTGGAGTTATGGAGAAATTAGGCCTTGGATATGAAACATTAAAGGCTGTTAATCCCGAACTTATCTATTGTTCTCTAACTGGATATGGTCAGACGGGCCCACTAAAAATGAAGGCCGGTCATGATATAAATTATCTTTCAAGAAGTGGTAACATGGCACAGGCTGGAAGAAAATCCACAGGGCCTGTATTGACCAATATGCAGATAGCAGATGTGGCAGTAGGGTCAATGAATTCGGTTATTGGTATTCTGGCAGCAGTTCATTATAGAAATAATACAGGCAAAGGGCAGCAGGTGGATGTGTCTATGTATGATGGTTTAATTCCTTTTAACTCTATGGATGGAGCAGCCTTTTTAGCTACTGGAAAAGAACCTGGAAGAGAAGAAGAAAGGTTGAATGGGGGCTGCATATATGATTTCTACGAGACAAAAGATGGGAAATATCTAAGTGTGGGATGCCTGGAACCAAAGTTTTGGAACAATTTTTGTACGTGTATAGGAAGACCTGAATACATAGAAGGCACCGTTTGGCCTGCAGATATAGCAGAGGTAAAAGCAGATATAATAAGTCGGATTAAGGAAAAAAGTCTTAAGGACTGGATGGAAATTTTTAATGATAAAGACGTATGTGTAGAACCAGTTCTCAATCTGGAAGAGGCTTTGATTAAAGATGAGCATATGCAGGCAAGAAAAATGGTGGTTGATGTGGTCGTGCCTGAATCAGAAGGAAAAACGGTAAAACAATTAGGTTCCCCTATAAAGCTTTCAGAGTGCCCCATTGAATATAAACAAGGAGGATATCCTATCGGTTATCATACCTATGAGGTTATAGAGCAGCTTGGATTTACTAAGGAACAGATTAAGGAAATGGAGAAAAAAGGTGTATTCCGCTGAAGCAAAGGACTTTACAACTGGACTGGTTTGGTGTAGACTCATGATATAGATGAATAAAACATGCTAGGGGTGCTGGACTACTGGTTCAGCTGAGAATGCTTGATGCTAAACCCTTTGAACCTGATATGGTTAGTACCATCGATAGGAAAGCTTTTAAAATTAAGGATTAAGATAAGAATTTTTAAGAGTGTTTCCAAAAGAAGCGCTCTTTTTGTTTGCCTTATGCAAAGTGGCAAATATAAATAGCATTAGTTAGGAAAAGTGACATGAAAACAATAAGTAATAAAAAAATATGGGTTCCTATGGTAGTCTTTTTACTGATTCTGGCTGTATGGGAAATGTCCGTACGTATTGCGGAGATTCCCTTATATATCTTACCTGCACCATCAAAAATATGTTGTGCTCTGATTTCAGAACGGAGCATGCTTTTCATGCACGGAATGGTTACCTTAAAAGAAACGGTTATAGGTCTGATTATTGCCACAGTGTTTGGAGTTATATTGGCTATTATAATGGATAAATATGAATTGTTCCGAACTGCTGTATACCCTATTCTGGTAGTAAGTCAGACTGTGCCAGTAATTGTTTTAGCTCCAATTCTGATTATATATTTAGGCTTTGGCATGGCTCCTAAAATTTTGATTGTAATACTGATGTGTTTTTTCCCTATTGTTATAAATTTTGCAGATGGAATGAAACATGTTGATATTAACCAAGTAAATCTGGCAAGATTGTTTGGAGCAGGAAGCTTGAAAATCTATTGTATGGTTAAAATCCCTGCAGCAGCTTCATCTCTGTTCTCTGGACTTAGAGTGGCGGCTACATACAGCATTACAGGAGCAGTGGTTGGTGAATGGCTTTCTTCTAATAGTGGTCTTGGCTACTATATGTTAAGGGTGAAAAATGGATTTATGCTGGACAAAGTATTTGCATGTGTTGTTGTTATCGTTTTACTCAGCCTGTTAATGAATGGTTGTGTTAAACTGTTACAATATTTTTTAATGCCGCACTTGCGGAAGAATTAAGGAGAAGGAAAATGAAAAAGAAATTATTGGCTTTAGGACTGATTCTGACTATGGTTATGTCTATGGGTGCCTGCGGTGGGAAAAGTCAGAATGATGCAGAAAAAGAAAAAAAACTTCGTGATGTTACAGTGATTTTGGACTATGTTCCAAATACCAATCATACAGGTATTTATGCGGCGAAAGACTTAGGCTACTATGAAGAAGCAGGATTAAATGTGAATATTATTGAACCTACTGACGGAGCTACAGCAACTTTGATTGCCGCAGGAAAAGGCGATTTTGGTATTAGTTATCAGGAAGATGTTACCTATGCACTTGCTGCTGAAGATCCTCTTCCCATTAAGGCTATAGCAGCGGTTATTCAGCACAATACTTCTGGTTTTGCGGCTTATAAAGGAAAAAACATTACGTCGCCAAAAGACTTTGAAGGAAAGACTTATTCTGGATGGGGATCACCAGGGGAAGAAGCAGTTATTCATGCGGTAATGGAAAAATCAGGCGCTGATTTTAAAAAATTAAAGATGATTACAACAGATAGCTTAAGCTATGATATGCTAAAAGGAGACATTGATATTATCTGGATGTTCTGGGCATGGGATGGAATAGGTGCCAAAAGACAAGGCATTGATGTAAATTATATGGAACTGAGAGAACTTGATCCACGTTTAGACTACTATACACCAGTAATTATAGCTAATGACAGTACGCTTGAGAAGGACCCTGAAATGGTAAAAGCATTCTTAGCAGCAACAACAAAGGGGTATGAATATGCCATCGCTAATTCGGATGCCGCAGCAGAAATTTTGCACAAGTATGCTGATTCGTATGACTTAGATATGTTGAAGGAATCACAGGCTTACTTAGCTGGTAAATATAGTGAAGACAGTGATACTTGGGGTCTAATGAAGGATTCTGTCTGGGATAATTACACAGATTTTATGATGGAGAATGGCCTGATCAAGAAGAAAATTGCTGCATCAGATTGTTATACGAATGAATTCTTGCCAAAGTAGTTTGATGAAAAGATAAGAGTTCTGATTTAAAGAAGGTTGATGATATGAAGTTGAAGGTTACGGATGTGAGCTGCTCTTTTCAGGGCGAGACTATTTTGCAAAAAATGAATATGGAGGCTCAAGAAGGAGAATTTGTTAGCATATTGGGACCTTCTGGGTGCGGAAAATCAACTTTGCTTAACATTATGGCAGGTATTCTAAAAGCAGATTCAGGGCAGGTTTTTATAGATGATACATTAATCAATGGAATATCCCAGCATTTTGCCTATATGCCCCAGCAGGATTTGTTGTTCCCATGGAAGTCTATACTGGATAATGTTTGTTTATATGGCAGAATTCATGGGGACGTAAAAAATGCTAAAGTACAGGCCATGAAAAACTTTGCTAAATTTGGGTTAGCTGGATATGAAAATAAGTATCCAGCTCAACTCTCTGGCGGCATGAGGCAGAGAGCGGCTTTTTTAAGGACAGCTCTTTGCAACGCTGATATATTACTTTTAGATGAGCCTTTTGGAGCGCTGGATGTTATCACCAGAGGAGATATGCAGGATTGGCTGCTGAACATAAGAAAGGAGCTGGGAAGGACTATGATTCTTGTAACACACGATATAGATGAAGCAATTTATTTGTCAGACAGGGTCTTGGTTTTATCAGGAAAACCGGCTTCGGTAAAAAAGGAAATTGTTATCACTCAGAAAGTGCGTAATAAGGAATGGCTGTTTGAACAGCATGAGATACGCAAGGAGATTTATCGTATACTGAAAGGAATGGACTAAGGTGATATTTGACAGTCATACCCATATAGATACTGGCGTTGGTCTAGGTATTGGAATTGAAAAGAAAGATCCAGAACAGCTTACTGAGTTTAAAAAGTTAATAGAAGAAAAGCAATTGGGGGTTCTAGCCAATGCTGCTTGTATTTCTGAATATGAGGAATTATCCAAAATACCTGGAGTTTATATCTCTTTTGGCATTCATCCATGGAATGTTGATGAGTTTTGCATGGGCACAAAGGATATTCATTCCCTGAAACCCTTCTATGAAAAAGCTCATGCCATTGGAGAAATTGGTATGGATAGTGTCTGGTGTGACTGCGATTTGACATTACAAAGGAAGATTTTTATAGAACAGATGAATATGGCTGAAACTTTGGGAAAACCTGTTGTACTGCATACAAAGGGACAGGAAAAGCAGATTGAGGAAATCTTAAAAGACTATTCTGTTAGAAAGCTGGTGCATTGGTATTCCTGTGAACAGTATCTGGAAAATTTTATAGAGCAGGATTGCTACTTTACCGTAGGCCCTAACTATAAAACTAGCTTTGCTGTAAAAAAGGTTATAAGCTTAGTACCCTTAGAAAGGCTGCTGGTTGAAACAGATGGAATAAGTGCAGTGGAATGGGCAATAGCTAGAACAATAAAGGCAAAGGAAATCCCAGGGGTTTTAAGAGAAACCATAAAGGCTATTGCAGAAGAAAAGCATATAAATCAAGCAATTGTAGAGGAAAAATTGGAGCAGAACTTTTATAGATTTATAGGAATATAAACTATAATTTTAAATACAGAAGGATACAGCTTACAAAGGTAATACTAAGCTCGCATTGTAAGTTAAAGATGGTAGACAAAATAAAAAATTTGTACTATGATATAAAAAAGTGAGTATATTAAAGTTATTTTTAGAGGAGGGTGCAAGGACTTAACAGCCAATGAGTAATTAAATTATTGGTAGAAGTTTCAAGCAAGTGATTTATGAGAAAGATTTTACTAATTGATGATGCAGAATTCATGAGAGGACTATTTAAAAATTATTTAACTAACATTGAAGATATTGATATTATTGAGGCTAGTTGTGGTACTGATGGTATAATGATGTATAGATCAGAAGGTCCAGACTTAGTGTTGTTAGATATAACTATGGGCGATATTTCAGGGATAGAAGTTTTGAGAGATATAAAAGCATTTAATCCTTCCGCAAAGGTAATTATATGTTCCGCCATGGGTCAAGAATCATTTATTGCAGAGGCGGTAGAATTAGGGGCAATTGATTTCTTAGTTAAACCAGTTAAATCAGATTTATTAATTAATGCAGTTAATAAAGCTTTAAACGGTTAATATTATAAAATATACATATAAGATATCATAATTTGTAATTGACATGTAAAGTAAAGAAGAATAAAATGTAAATGTTTGGTTTACGTTGTACAATTAAATAATATGCGGATATGGCGGAATTGGCAGACGCGCACGGTTCAGGTCCGTGTGTTGAACAGACATGCAGGTTCGAATCCTGTTATCCGCACCATAGATACAAGCAGATTTCTGAGAAAGAAGTCTGGTTGTATTTTTATAGGGAGGAATTTATTATGGGAATATCAGGGCTAAATAATTACTACAATACTTATGCGTCATTAAAAACAGCAAGTGCAAAATCTAAAAGTGATACAGAGACAAATAGGACTGATTTATTTAAACATGAAGTATTGGGTTGGAAAGAAAAAGTCAAGAAAAAGATGGATGATGATTTGAAAAATGATCAAGAAAAAAACATAATGATGTCTGAAAAAGAATGGCATGCTTTAATGAAAAAAGTGGATAGTGCAATTAATGCTTATAAGGATGATGTAAAAACAGAGGCGAAAGCTGATTGTAAACTTAACAATGAAGATAAACGTGCTCATGATGACTCATCAGCGGAAATATTAAAAGGAAAAGAAGAAATTCAATTAAGTGCTAAAGATTTTTTGTCACTAACATCAAATTGATTAAATAATAAAACCTTGAGATTATAATAGATCTTAAGGCTTTTTTTATTTATTTTAACTGTGTATTTTATCCAAATACTTTTATTATATTTTTTATGAAAACTACATAAGCTATACGCATAATTAAATTGTGAAAGGATAAAAGGTATGGATACACAAAATATGAATTTTGCTGATATTTCATCAGAAGACGTTAAAGCTCTTAATAGTGTACAAAATCAGATTAAAACAAAAGAAGGAAAAGATATTGTTTTATTAGCATACGAAAAATAAAAAATTGAATACAGAAACTTAAATTAAGGAATCTCATTATTAGTCCACTATTTACCATTAATATGGTTATAGTGGATTTTTGTTATAAAAATTGAGCAAAAATCACATTTCATACTTTGGAGGCAACATCTTAAACAGATTGTATTGACATTTTTTACAAAAAGAGCATTATGTTAAGATAATAAGAAAAAAGGGGAATGCAGTATAAATAAGAGGCATTTTAGCATGTAAAGATTATCAGGGTTTATCAAATTCTGAAATTATACAGAGGATAAAGCAAGATATTCCAGATGACGGAAGTTTGGAAAGTAAAGTAGAAGTAATGGATCGTTTATGGGGTATGGGGGTTATAAGCAATGAGGCCCATGTTGCGTTTGGTTTCAGTATAGACCGTATACAATGGCGGGCTTTTAAAGAGGCAGTTGGTGAAGAAGCGGCGAAAGATAATAAAGTTTTTCGTAACTGGATTAAAAGTGGGGGGACAGAAAATATAAAGATGAGCTGGGGAGAGATGAAAGAATTTATGAACAGTAGCATGAACATAGCCGAGGTGTATGGGCAAAAGGTAAAAGAAGAATTAGATAATTTATTTGATAATCTGATGAAGTAAGAAGGTCTGCTCGTTAATTTGTGCACGAAAAGAGAGGAAAAACAATCTATAGATATTATACTTAATCATAAGGAGCTGATTACATGGAATGGATTGAAAGACTAAATAAAGCAATAAACTATATCGAGGAACATATTACAGAAGAGATTGATTATGAACAGGTGGCAAAAGTTGCCTGTTGTTCAACCTATCACTTTCAAAGAATGTTTGCCTATATGGCAAATGTTCCCCTTTCTGAATACATTCGCCGCAGACGTATGTCCCTTGCTGCAGTTGATTTGCAAAATGGTGGTGAAAAGATTATTGATGTTGCCCTTAAGTATGGTTATACTTCTCCAACAGCTTTTAATCGGGCTTTCCAAAGCATACACGGCGTTGCACCATCCGTTGTAAAAGAGAGTACAATTCCATTGAGGGCTTTTACACCGATCAGCTTCAAAATTAGTATAAAAGGAGCAGAAGAAATGATTTACAGAATTGAAAAGAAAGATAGTTTCCGTATTGTGGGGGTTGCACAGCCTCTGAATAAAGAGATTGAAAAGAATTTTGAAATTGTTCCACAAATGTGGCAAAAAGCGGCTATGGATGGAACGGTACAGAAATTAGTTACTATGATGGACACCCCATTAGCAGGGATACTGGGAGTAAGTGTCTGCAATAGTCTGGAGGATTGGAGATATTTTATAGCTGTTGCAAGTACAAAAGCTATAGATGATACATTAGAAGAATATATGGTTCAGCCTTTTACTTGGGCAATATTTTCAGGTGAAGGTCAGTGCCCGCAGGCAATACAGGAATTAGAAAAGCGAATAGTGACCGAGTGGCTTCCTACATCAGGATATGAATATGATAACGGACCAGATGTAGAGGTTTATTTAAATGAAGATCCTATGAATGCAAAGTTTGAAGTTTGGATTCCGGTTAAGAAAAAATAACTTTAATTTGTATTTTTCTATGTTTTCCTTTACTATATTTAAAGAGGGGAATGTTTATTTATATGTGAAAGAGAAGGAATAGGAAAATGGGACTAATAAAAAAAAGTATTTGTTTTTTTAGGATTACGGTTATATTTGCAATGATTATTGCCATGCTGCTGCCTGCTGCAGGTTTTGCTAGCGACAACAGCAACGTTGGTACAAATCAGCGTGCAGATGGGTTTAAAGTAGTTGGATATTATTGTGGAGAATGGTTTGATGTACCAGTGGAAAAGTTACAATCTGAAAAACTTACACATATTATGTACGGTTTTGTGATTCCTAGAGAGGATGGTACCTGCAAACCTTTTGAAGAACCAGAAGAGTTAAAACTGCTGATTCAAAAGTGCCACAGCACGGAAACGAAAGTATATGTTTCTATAGGAGGCTATAGGGACAAAAGTGGAACACCTCTATTTCCTGTGTTTGAAAAAATTGCAGCAGATGACAGCCTAAGAAAAACTTTTGTAGATAATGTTATAGCTGTTGTAGAGCAGTATGGATTTGATGGTGTTGAAATAGATTGGGAGTATCCAAAGTATAGTACCAGCGCCAATTACGAAAAAACCATTGTCCAGTTATCCGAAAAGCTGAAACCAATGGGTAAAGGGCTGTCTACGGCATTACCGGGAACTGGAAGTACAGATGGTAAAAAAGTCTGGGAAGCACTGGAAGGAGTTACTGACAAAACATTAGGGTGTTTTGATTTTATCAATCTAATGTGTTACGATTTACAGACTGATCCCAATCATAGCCCTATATGGTATGCAAACACAACTATAAACTATTGGAAAACCTACAGAAATGTACCAGCAGAAAAATTGGTATTAGGGATGCCTCTATATGCAAGGCCAAGCTGGCAGCAATACAGATTTCTGGTAGATATGGATAAATCCAATGCTTATAAGGATTATCTTAAAACAGAGCCGCTTGAATCAACCTACAACGGACTTAACACTCTTCGTGAAAAAACTGTAATTGCCCTCAGAAAAGCTGGAGGGGTTATGCTCTTTGATGTTAATGAAGATACCTATGATGAAACCAGTGTAGTATCTATGATAGATGACACTCTTGCAGCCATGGGCGGATTGAGCAGTGAGGATCTTAATCATTATATTGGGGTAGTTATTGATAATAAACCGTTAATCTTTAGTTCCAAGGATGGAATGGGAATGCCGTTTATTGATGAAAATAACAGGACCCTTGTTCCCGTACGAAAGCTGCTTGAATCTGTTGGAGCAAATATTGATTACACTTCAAATGCAGGAGGAAAGGTTTCTTCTGTTAGCGCAGACCTGAATGAAACACATATTACAATTAATATCGGCAGTAATGAGTATTCGGTAAATGGGAAAACATTAACTATGGATACTGCAGCGGTAATAAAGGATGGAAGAACCTATTTGCCAGCGCGTCCTATACTTGAGGCTTTTGGTTACGATATGTCTTTCAGCCAAGCAGGAAAATGTGTATACGCAACATCAAAGACTGATAAATAAATTCAATAAACAGGCAGTATTTTGTTTAGGTAAAAAATACTGCCTGTTTCATTTTAGAGGAAAGAAAATATTATTTTAACTCTTGACAGTCCCTTTAATAACGTATAATCTATAAATAATCAGTACTGACTATTTGGGAGGGTAAATGAAAATTCAATTTTACGTTTTAGGTCTTTTACTTCGGTATGGGCCTCAGCATGGATATATGTTAATGCAAAAGGTGGAACAGCAGATTTCAGATTTTGCCCAGATTAAGCTTCCAACGATATACTATCATTTAGATAAGCTTAATGAAAAAGAATATATATCAGCCACCTATGAAAAAGACGGAAATCGACCTGAAAAAAAGGTATATAGCATCACCCCGAACGGTGAGCAGTACTTTTATGAACTCTTAAAAAAAATGCAGGCAGAAGAATTGAAATTAGAATTACCCTTTGATGGGATAATCTTTTTTCAAGACCGAATGGATAAAAATGAGTTTTGTGAATCAATAAAATCCGCAATACTTACCATAGAATCAAAACTGAAGCATATCATTGCTCACCAGCAGAATGTTTTATGTGTCATACCAGAAGGCGGTAAATTAGGTACAAGGGCAATATTTAATCATCATATTTACCATTTAGAAGCTGAATTGAAATGGTTAAAAGAAATTGAAAAGGGGATATAACCCCTTTAATTTTTACGCATATACTCAGCGCTGAGTATATACGATTGAAAGGAGATATTTATGAAACTAGCTACAGAACGTGACTTTAACGTCAAGTATTACGAAAAAGAGGAAGGCAGAAATATCTGGATTGTAGAATCTCATTTAACAGATGAACAACATGATATTCTTGTTATACTGGAAATAGACATGGACCAGATGCAAATCATTAATGCAAAAATTGAACTTAACAGATACCCCATTAAGGAATGCAAATTGATTGAAACTATGGCAAGCAAGCTTGTAGGATTAAAGATTGATCACTACTTTTCTCAGAATGCAATGAAAATAACAATGGGACCTGAAGGATGTCCTAATATAATGACGTTACTGAATATATCGGTTCCTGGAATTATATATTACTATTATCCATATAAAATAAAAATAGGAGAAATGACACAGGAAGAATTCTTTAAGATTTTAAGGAAAAAAGAAAAAAATGCCTGCATGGCGCATACTATGCTGTTTACGGATTGAAAATCTCATCATGCTGTTTGATTGAATTAAATGGGAATCAATTATATAATAAATAGAGGAGACAATTATATAATTATAAGATATTGATTCATATTTTTAAGGAGAAGTTTTATGGATACAAACTATAAATCAATAAGGATTGCATATTTTTCAGGAACAGGCTGCACAGAAACCGTTGCTGACTGTTTAGAAAAGCAGCTGATAGAAAGTGGAATTGACGTTACGAAAACAAAGATTTCATGTAATACTGCCAGCTACACGGAAGAAACAGATTTACTGATTATACTTTCTCCAGTATATGCTTTCGGTTTAGCAGATATTGTTGAAAAGTGGCTTGCGGGGCTGCCCCATGTTGAACATACTAAAGCGGTGATTATTTCAGTATCTGGTGGAGGGGAAGTATCCCCTAATACGGCATGCAGAATGAGAAGTAAACGTATTTTAAAAGGAAAAGGTTATGATGTGGTTTACGAAAAAATGATTGTTATGCCTTCTAATTTCGGTGTTGAAACTCCAGAGGAACTATCGGTCAGATTGATTAATGTACTGCCCGTAAAGGTTGAGTCCATTATATCGGATATTTTATCAGGCAATCATAATACAGTTGAGCCGGAATTTAAAGACAGAATTTATGCGGCGGCAGGTAGAATGGAGCACTTTGGTGCAAAAGTATTCGGGAGATTTATTTATGCCTCTGATAGTTGTAATGGATGTGGGCAATGCATTAAAAACTGCCCGAAAGAAAATATCAGTATGCATAACGGAAAAGTAAAATTTGGATTCAAGTGTATCTGGTGTCTTAAGTGCATATATGGATGCTCCTGTGGGGCACTATCTCCTGGAATAGTGAAATCCTCAGTCTTAAAGAATGGATTCAACATTAACCGAGTAAAAGAAATGGCTGGCGAAATGGGTGATGATGGCAATAAAGAGATTTCAAGTGCCATGTGGAAGGGTGTCATTGAGTACTTAAAGGACTGAAAACTGGCAAATTGCAGAAGTAAACTGAAAATTAATTAATAAATAAGAATATTCATAAGACACTAATTTTAATATAAATTATACCGATATACTAATTAGGCAATTTTTCCAATATTC
The DNA here is from genome assembly GCF_032051575.1 of Aminipila sp. Taxonomy (NCBI): domain Bacteria; kingdom Bacillati; phylum Bacillota; class Clostridia; order Peptostreptococcales; family Anaerovoracaceae; genus Aminipila; species Aminipila sp. The sequence goes on from NZ_DAMBYD010000002.1 coordinate 367,511, forward strand.
CTAAAAATGCAGAAGTTATCTTTATAGGGAAATGTAGTAAGGAGGTATAATTAAATTGATGAAACATCTAAAGATTTCCAGAAAACTTCAAATTGGATTTTTAATATCAATAATTGTTACTTGTATTGTTGGTAGTATAGGAATATTTGGAATGAGCCAGATAAGTGAGGCAGATCAGTCATTATATGATCAGCAGACAAAACCGTTGGATTACTTGGCAAAAATGATTCAGTCTGTACAGGCAATTCAGATTGAAGAAAGGAATGCAGTCCTAAACTCTGGAGATAGTTCTAAAATCCTGCAAATTGAAGGCAAGATTGATGAGTACAATAAAACATTTTTGGAAAATCAGACTAAATATTTATCTACTCTTAAAATTGCAGAGGGCATAAATTTAGTTAAAGGAGCTGGCAAGATTTATAGTGACAATTATCTGACAGGAGTAAAAGTAACATTAGACTTTGCAGCACAAGGTGATTTAGAGCAGGCAAAGACTAGTATGACTCAGGGCGTTGAGCAAGCCAATGAGATTGTAGGTACATATAATCAGTGTTTTAAAAACAGTAATCGTGATGCTGTAAGCAAAAGCACCTCTAATGAAAAACTTACTTATGATTTAACAATAATATTAATCGGCATGATTTTAATAGGTGTTGTTGCCTGCATCTTATTATGTCTAGTGATTGTAAAATCAATTAGTAAGCCTTTGGATGAATTAGTTTATGCTACAGAACAGTTTTCTAAAGGAGATTTAAGTGCGGAAATTACTTACCAGTCAAAAAATGAGATTGGCAGATTAGCAGATTCTCTTAGATCTGTTTTCACATCACTTCAGAATGTTGTTAGTGAAATCTCTTATGCATTGGGTAAAATATCTGAGAAGGATATTTCTATGGATAGTATAAGAAATTATGCTGGAGATTTTGCTCCTATTTCAACATCAATGAATACAATTTTAAATGTTTTAAACGAGTTCTTTTCCATCATTCAAGTTTCAGCAGAACAAGTACGAAGTGGCTCTGGGCAAGTCTCCGGTGGAGCACAGGAATTGGCACAGGGAGCAACAGAACAAGCAAGTACTATAGAAGAGGTATCTGCTTCTATTTTTGATGTATCACAAAAGGTAAAAGAAAATAGCAATAATGTTCTACAAGCAGTTGAATTTATTGATGGTACAACAAGACATGTAAAGGAAAGTAACCTGCAGATGAAAGGAATGCTCTCAGCTATGGAAGCAATAGAAGCATCTTCAAGCGAAATCAGGAAAATCATCAAGGTAATTGATGACATTGCATTTCAGACTAATATTTTAGCGCTGAATGCTGCGGTTGAAGCTGCCAGAGCTGGTCAGGCAGGGAAAGGTTTTTCCGTTGTTGCAGAAGAAGTGCGTAATCTAGCTGCCAAATCTGCGGATGCGGCAAAACAGACTACTCAGCTAATTGAAAGCTCTATTAGAAAGGTGTCTGAAGGCTCGCAAATAGCAAATAACACAGCGCAAGTTCTTGATGAGGCAACTTTACAGATAGAACATGTAGAGAAACAGATCCGTGAAATAGAACAGGCTTCTGATGTGCAGGCCAATGCAATGCTTGAGATTTCTCAAGGAATTGAGCAAGTATCTGCTGTTGTTCAAACCAATTCAGCCACTTCAGAAGAGAGTGCGGCTGCAAGCGAAGAGCTTACAGCACAGGCAGATATGCTAAAAGAAGAACTTATAAAGTTTAAACTAAGATAAGAAATAATATTGATTGGAAAGATAGCTGTAATATAAAGAAATTGATGCAAAAAAATTGACAAATTAGAATTCAGAAAGAGTCTGAAGCCTTAGTTTGTCAATTTTTATATTATTTATATTTTAATTTACTTTTTGAATATTTAATGTAATAATATGCTTAAGATACACGGCAATTGATTAATACTGTAGGAGGCGATTTTATGCTTGATTTAAATTCTATGATTGGGTTAATCTGTATGGTTGGAATTTTATTGATATTTTTAATAATAATAAAATTAACCGGGCTGGAGAGTTGGCGAATAACTTTAAATGAAACCTTAACAGTATACATAGATGTAAAAGAATTAAATCCTAATTTATCAGACAAAGAAGTATTTATGAGTGTATTAGATAAAAGATATAAAATGGAAATGTATTATGCTAAAAAAGAGAAAATGAAATATATGATTGAAAAGGAAATCGAAGAAGGCCGATCCATACTAAATCGATATAATCTGCCAATATTGATATACATAAGCTTAATGATTGAGAAGAATAAAATATTTAAAACCTATCCAACGGCACATGACATATTAACCGTAATAAAATTAGAATTACAAAGGCAAGGAATGTTAAATATAAACATGTGTAAGTAGTGTTAAGGCAATGATGAACACAAAATTCATATATAAAAATTTATAAACAAATAAAAGTATAGAAAAAAGATTAGGTTAGCCCTAATCTTTTTTTACTACATTTCTTTATCATATTTGAATCGATAGTAAATTCCATAGATGGTAATAAAGAGATATGCAAATACCATAAGCAAAATTGTTATCATATCAATTCCCATTAAAGCAAATGCAAACAATAACGCCCCAAAGACAAATATCATCATATCGTAAGCTTTTGCTTTTGCGCGATTTCCAATGGCTATGTTTCGTTCATCGTTCCTGTCTATTTCCAGCTGTTTTTCCAAATCTGGATTGCTTTTTATTGCTTTATGGCTGATGATATTTCCCATGCCATGGCCAAAAACTCCGCAGCCAAGCCCGACACAGACATAAGGCAAGGCTCGAAAAATGCCTTGCGGATCTGGAACTGTTTTTACAAGGTATAAACCAATTCCAAGCAGCAATAATCCTAAAATTGTCAGTAAATTTGATGAAATGATTCTTTTCACTTTGTATTATCCTCCTCATAGATAAAAATTTCTTCAATACTCATTTGAAAATAACGGGCAATCTTAAATGCTAAAACTATGGACGGATTATATCGCCCATTTTCAAGTGAACCTATTGTTTGTCTTGATACTTCCAAGTCTACCGCAAGCTCTTCCTGCTTTATGCCCTTTTGCTTTCGGATTTCTTCCAATCTATTTTTCAAATTCGGTTTCCTTTCTTCAAACATGGAAAGTTAACTTAACATGATTCAGTATAACGGTAATGAATAGATATGTCAAGTATACTTTCCATAGATCTAAGAAATCAGCAGAAAAATATCGCTGTTAATCACACTCTAAAAATTATTTTAATATTTTTTTAAAATCTTCATAAATTGAAATGAGGTGATTTTTCATGAATTCATGCGAATTAGTATCCGCTATAACTGCACTTGCCATTATAATTGCAAACCAAACACCAAATGATGATGAATTGAGTCTATTGGCTTCATCACTAAACCAGCTTGGCGATACATTAGCTACAATTGCGGCACAACGTGAATTGCAGGAAAGTCAAAGTGCATCTTTGAAAAAGCCTACATCAACAGAATAAAACTAGGCCTCAAAAACACTGACCATAATAGTATCTTAACGATTAAGGAATCCCTTAATTTTTTTTATTACTTTCCAATAATATGGGTAAAATAATTAGAAATACGAAAAGAATGGAAGTAATGTTATGCTTAATAATACAAGAACTAATCAATTAATAAATGAAAAATCTCCTTATTTATTGCAGCACGCCCATAACCCTGTCAATTGGTATCCGTGGTGTGAAGAGGCTTTTAAAAAAGCAAAAGCCGAAGACAAACCTATATTTCTTTCAATTGGTTATAGTACCTGTCATTGGTGCCATGTAATGGCTCATGAAAGCTTTGAAGATAATCAGGTAGCTGAATTATTGAACAAGAATTTTGTATCAATTAAAGTAGATAAAGAAGAACGCCCAGATATTGACAGTATTTATATGGCAGTGTGCCAAATGCTTACTGGAAGCGGCGGATGGCCTACAAGCATTTTTATGAATTATGAACAAAAACCTTTTTTTGCAGGAACCTATTTCCCAAAAGAGACCAGTTATGGTATGATTGGCTTTAAGGAATTGTTAAATAAGATTAGTGAAAATTGGAGAACGAATAGACGTGAGCTTTTAGATGCATCTGAGCAAATTGTGAAACATTTAAGTACTTCTGAGAAGCAAAGTGAGAAAGCTGATAGTAAGTTAATAGATCATGCAATACTTCTTTTTGGTCATAGTTTTGATAAAACTTATGGAGGTTTTGGTGATGCTCCAAAGTTTCCAACCCCACATAACTTATTGTTTTTAATGAACTGCTATGAAACAGAGCATAATAAAAAAGCACTGTCAATGGTTGAAACAACTCTGATACAAATGTATAGAGGTGGTATATTTGATCATATTGGCTATGGGTTTTCAAGATATTCTACGGACAAGTATTTCCTTGTTCCGCATTTTGAAAAAATGTTATATGATAATGCACTTCTTATAATGAGCTATACTAAAGCATTTTATTTAACTAAAAAATCAATATATAGAGAAGTAGCCCAAAAAACGGCAAAATATATCCTAGAAGAAATGACACATCCTGAGGGAGGCTTTTATTGTGCACAGGATGCAGACAGTGAAGGCATAGAAGGCAAATACTATGTATTTGATTATGATGAACTCATACACTTGCTTGGAGATGAAGTGGGAATGCAGTTTAACCAGTATTATGGAATCACTAAAAAAGGAAATTTTGAAGGACGAAACATACCTAATCTATTGAACAATTCTACTATTGATGACCGATTTTATCAATATATTCCTCAGGTTTATCAATATAGAAAGCAGCGAACACAGCTTCACCTTGACGATAAAATATTAACATCTTGGAATTCACTAATGATTGCAGCATTTGCAATGATGTATCAGGTATTTGGAGAAGAAAAATATCTTTTAGCAGCACAAAAATCAGATCAGTTTGTTAGAGAGAATTTACAGGAGAAGAATGTACTATATGTAAGTTTTCGTGATGGAATTCGTTCGTCAAAAGGATTTTTAGATGATTATGCATTTTATATCTTTGCACAAATTCAGCTATATGAAGCTACACTAGATAACGGTTATTTAGATAAAGCAGTTATTTTTTGCAAAAAGACTATTGATGAATTTTATGATAAAGAACATGATGGATTTTATCTCTATGGTAAAGAAAACCAGAAACTTATCATCACGCCCAAAGAGACTTATGACGGCGCAATTCCTAGTGGTAATTCAGTAATGGCTTATAACCTTGTTAAACTTGGACATATTACAAAGAACATAGATTTTGAAGAAAAAGCAAAGAATCAGCTTGAATTTATGTCTTTTTCAGCTCAAAAATATCCTGCTGGATATAGCTTTTTCCTTATGGCACTATCTATGTATTTAAACCCCTTAGAGGATATTGTCTGCGTATTAAAAGATGAAGAGGACTTGAGGAATCTAAGAGGAAAAACTAAGCTTAACTCAAATATAAGGATTCTTGAACATGAAACAGAAGAATATAAGATTATCAATAATCAAACCACATTTTATATTTGTAAAAATCACAGTTGCCTGCCTCCTACAAATGATGCAGCAAAGGTGATGAATTAATCAACAGAGTACAGTAGTGAATAAAAGGGGAAATACAATGAAAAGAAGAATTTTATTTGGAGTAATTTTTTTAAGCTTGATTCTATCAAATTCTGTTTGGGCAACTACAACTGCAACTACAGCAAAAGTCCCAAAATTCCAGATTAATAACGCAAATATAGACTTTAACACGGATACAGGACTGCCTTATATTAGTAAAGATGGTCGGGCAATGATGCCGCTAAGGGCATGTTTAAGTTCTATAGATTGTCAGGTAGACTGGAATCAGGAGGCACAAAAAGTTTCTTTAATGAAGGGAAACATTAAGGTGGAAGTTCTGATTAACCAAAAATATATTTATGTAAACCAGAAGAAGCTTGTTACAGAAAGTGCTGCCACAGTACAAAATGGCAGAACCTATCTGCCTCTTCGAGCTGTGATGGAAGCATTGGGATACACTGTTGACTGGGATAACAAGACTGAGACTGTTATTGCCAATAAACTTACTACATCAACGATTAATGGTGGTACAACAGGTATATTTTCTCGTAAACAGCTTAATTTTGATGGATTCGATGGGATTGAGGGAGATATTACACTACCCATGGTCAGTATTGCAGAAAAGGGAGACTGCCCTTATGTGTATTTTGGCTTAGATTGGGATAATGACATTGGCAATGTAGAAGGGGGCTTTCAATTTATTGAAGACTCAACACATCCAGGATACAATAAGTGGACAGTATTTATGAGGCAGGGTGACTCTTGGTTAAACGGTAAAGATGTTCTTTTGGAACAAGGTTCCACGCATCACTTAAAGTTATATGCACAAAATGTATCCAAAGACCAAGCAGATATTGTGATTGAATTAGATGGTAGTGAGGTTGTACGAAAAGTTTCAAATAGAGCAGACTTTAGTAGTACCTGTGCAAAGGCTGTAATATCAATGGCAATGTCTAAGGTATTTGATGGTACCAATTGTTTTTCACAATCGAAGGGAGCTAAAATCGAAAATCTTAAAACATCCGAAGTAGGATCTGATGCATATATTGGTTTTGACAATTTTGAGTTATATCATAAATGGAGGCCTAATTTAGGTACTGCAGGTATGTGGTTTGGAACTGTAGACTGTATTGCAAATTATCTTCATTATGGTATGGATGGAAGTGTCTCTATCTATAAATAAATCATATATCACCCCATAAAAAGTTGTACCTATTAGCGTATAAAAAATAACTTGTGTATGAAAAAAAATGTGATATACTAATAGCATTAAATTTCGAGGGAGGTGAATTTTATGGAGGAAAAAGAATTTTACTCCATAGGCGAGGTCAGTAAAATTTGTAATATATCAAAGAAGGCACTTAGATTTTATGACAAAATAGGTATTATATCTCCTGACAAAGTTTGCGATGACAACAACTATAGATTTTATAATAGAACAACTTTATTATCTTTACCAGTTATAAAATATTATAAGCAGATGGGTTTTAAACTAGAAGAAATGCGTGCACTTTTCGAAGGGAATACGTATGGCATCATAGAAAGGCAGTTTAGACGAAAAATTGATGAACTAAAGGAATTAGAGGCCAACATCCACAATAGTTATACATCAGTAAAAGACTGGTATGACCTGATATTAGAAGCACAGCTTGTAATTGAGAATCATGTACATGAAGTGGCTGTAAAATACATTGATGCTACTACTTATTGTTTTATGGAGCAGGATTTTAATTATAACTATAGGGAATCAATTATAAATATAGATTGGACAAACTATCTGGAGAGTATTCAAAATGAAATTACAGGGCCTGTATTGCTTAATTTCCCTTCTTTTCGAGAAAAAATGAATGGAGATTGCAAAAAAGTTAAAATAATGCAGAAGCCTATTCTGGAGTACAAAGAAGAGCAAGTGATAAAAATGGGAGGATATATGGTTGCTTCATGTTACCATATAGGTAGTCCTGTAAATATTTATGACGCTTATGAAAAAATTTGTCTATGGGCTGAAACCCATGGCTATAAATGCACAGAAGAGTGCTATGAAAGGTATGTTACAGATTATTGGACTACAAGAAATGAAGAACAATTTGTAACGGAGGTTATGATTAGAGTTACAAGAGAGTAGAATAAATTTTTTTATATTAATATATTAAGAAAAAAACATTCCCTTTAGGGGAATGTTTTTGTTTTTGTTAAACAACAAACAACTTAAATGACATTTAAATACTGCAACAAAATAACAATTCATTCATAAGGAATATGAAACATAGAGTTGTAATATCCTCAACATGTGCAGGATGAAAAATTTCCAATAATAAGAAATAGTAACGTTATGAACCTCAAAAACACGCCATTAATCAGTGAATTTAAAATTATCAAAAAATTCCGACTCTAATACTATTGACATTACCCTTTAGGGTAATGATTATAATTAACTCGTTGAAGCATTTATTATTAAAACTAGGAGGTTACAATGAAATTTAGAGTAGGCTTAATGTTAACAATGGGTTTGCTAGGTGCAATGCTGCTTTTCGCAACTCCAGTATTTGCTGCCGAAGGTGGGGTGGTAAAAGGAACCACACCTATCGACCAAGGCATGGCAAATGATGCAAAAGATATCACTATCTATAACAGCAAAATTGCAGCGTCTTTTGCTGTTGGATCATCAAATTATTGGAACATGACAAAAGGAAGCATACTGGATGTGGCTAAGATTAAAGGAAAAACCAGTGCAGGTGACCCAATTTTTGGAGTGGACTTAGTTAATGATGTGGAATTTTTAAATAACTACTGGACAGCAACAGCTGCATATAAGGGAACAGACTTACTAGAAGATGATGTTAAAGTTAGTTATAAAGTGAATGCAACCAACATTGAAGTAGTCGCCAAAACAAGGTATTACAAAGAAGGGCATGATAAACCCCTTGATGTTACTACTAAGTATATATTGGAGGATGGAAAAGATTACATTCAGATGGTAACAACTATGAAGAACCCGGTAGATAATCAAGCATATGAAGCTATGAATGCAGGTTATTCTATTTCAACGTTAGCCGCAAATATGTATGGACCATTTGGCTGGTATCCGGATACTAAGGTTACTGGCATTCGGGTAGGTAACGATTCAAGAGTTAAGGAACCTCTTGCGAACTTTGTGGCTACATATGGTCAGGAATCATATAATTCAACATATTGTGTATCGGTAGAGCTTGACGATGCTGATACCTATAAAGGTTCATCTGGATACAAGGATATTTATAAAAGAGTAACTATTGCGGGAGGGCAGACGGTTACATTTAATGGAGAAATGCTAGTTTCTGACACAGCTTCAACAACACCAATCGTAGAACGTGATATACAAAAATTTGCAATGAAAGCTGATACGATTTCAGGTAAAGCCGTAGATAATGAAGGAAAACCTGTTGAAAATGCTTTTGTAATTATATATAAAAGTGGATCCTATGTGGCGAATGATGATAAAGCAGTTGTAAAAATAGAATCTGCCCCTCTTGCGTGGGCTATGACAAATGCAAAGGGTGAATATAGTTTTAAGCTTCCTGATGGAACTTATAGCATTCATGCAGAGTCGCTTGGAAGTACACCTTCTAATGCACAGGCTGTCGTTGTTAAGGATGGAACCGCAGATAACAAGAACTTAAATTTTGCACTTCAAGCGGGTGCTCATGCCACACTTAAGGTAACGGATCAGACTGGAAAAAATATTCCTGCTAGGATTGAAGTAAAGTCAAGTGCACCAACAGATATAAAGATGTTGGGAAGTTCAGTATATTTTACAAATTTAGTGAATGGAGAATACGTTGCAGATTTTGATGTTCCAGCAGGTACAATCTCATTTACTGCCTCTTACGGTGCTGATTATGAATCGAAAAAAGTTACCGTTAGTGATGTAAAAATCACATCTGGAGAAAAATATGTTAATACAAAAGATTTAGTAATAAAGGAAATAATAAATCCAAGATTAAAGAACTGGTACAATATGGACAATCACCAACATTCAAGTATAGGTGATGGTGCTACTCCAATAGATCAGCTATTTATTGCTCAAATATGTGCAAAACTAGATTTCAACCTTGTTTCAGACCATGATTCTGTTAAAAATGATGCTGAAATGGTTAAATTGGCTGGATCAGTTGGAAGATCTGTAGTTCCAAGTCTTGAAGTCTCTCCGGGATGGGGACATTGGGGTATCTTAAATGTAGACTATTCTAAGGCAGAAACTGAAGCTACTCCAATCAGTGCATCTTTAAAGCCTGGGCAGATTATTGCCAAAGGTCATAACATGAATGCAGTAGTTGTAGTGAACCATCCTTATACCGATTATGGTTTCTTTTTAAACAGAGATGGTGTTATCGGAGGACATGACAAGGGTACTAATGATTTTGATCTTATTGAACTTCAATCAACCTTGGATTTGGCCGACGCAAAAAATATGGATGCAAAAGCTTTGACAGATGCAATGAATGTTTATTGGAATAAAGGTCAGAAAAAGTTTTTAAGTGCGGGTTCAGACCAGCATGATGTTAAATCGGGATTATATCCAGGAATTATTAGAATGTATGCACACATTAATGGAGATGTAAATGCTGATGCATATCTTGCAGCCTTAACATCGGGTCATGCTTATGCAACAATGGGACCACTATTTACATTGGATGAAAGTGTAATGTTTGGGGAAACTTATAATGTTGCAAAAGAAAAAGCGTTTACATTCAAATCAAGTGTGCAAGCAGTTAATACATTGAAGAGAATTGATGTGTATAGCATGGGAAAAGTTGTAGCTTCCTATAATTATGACACTGCTGAACCAGTTGACTTCACTTATGAAATGAAGAATATTGGTACAAAGAATTTATGGTACAGCTTCGTTGCTGTAGATGGAGCTGGACATTATGCTGTAACGAATCCGATATGGATTGATGATTTTACGGCTTCGAATGCGGCTGTATCTCGGGCTCAGTTTGTTGAAATGCTTTACACTTTAAGTGGACAAAAATTCACCGAAATCGATGCAGCGTTTAAAGATGTTGCATTAGATAGCTCTTACGCACAGGCCGTTGCTTGGGCAAAGAAAAATTCAATTGTAAATGGTACGACTACAGTAAACTTCAGCCCGAATGCATCGATAACTAGAGAACAAATGGTGACTATTCTTTATAATTATGCAAAAGTAATGGGGAAAGATGTTTCAAATATAGAAGGTATGGCCATTCAGAATTTTGAGGATTGGACAAATACATCAGCATATGCTAAGACGGCTGTGCGTTGGGCATTTAATCAAAAAATTATACTTGGAGAATCATCAACAATTCTTGGACCAAAGGATACAGCTACAAGAGCTCAAGCTTCAATTATTATAAGCAGAGTAAACTGAATTCATAAGTTTGCTTATATACTGTAGGCGATTTGAGATTATAATAGCATTTTGTAACTTCTATAACACACAAACATTCCCCTTAGGGTAATGTTTGTGTGTTTTTTTATCAAAGAAATACTTTTAAAATCGAAATATAAACAAAAGTTAGTTTAATTTGTATAATTTGAAAGTGTTTTAACAACAAAAAAATACTGTCAAAATATCTGTTGACATTCCCCCTTAGGGCAAGGCGTATAATTCAAATACAAAGTATAGAAAATGCTAATGCTGGGATATAATAAAACTATAACATTAGGACATAATAAAACTGAAAATGTATCAAAAAATCAAAAAATGACAAAATAGGTCGATTATTAAAGGTCATTATAAATTTTTATTTAATGATAATACATAAGAGAACGTAGAACGTAGTTCGTACGTTTGAGTGAAAGGAGTTTTATTTTTATGAACGAAGTTTCAGGAGCAGCTAATGCAAAAGCAATTACTGCGAAAAAAAAGTTATCATCTAGTTTTTTTAAAAAAGGTATTACAGTTGCAATTCTATCAGGTATATGTTATGGATTGTACTCCGCATTTATGACACTAGGTATGGCAAAAGGTGTTTGGGCAAACAATTTATATGTAGGTACTACAGTAGGAGGAACTGTTCTTTCATCATTTGTTATGATTTACATGCTGGGAGCTCTAGGTAGTGCACTTAATGACACAATCAGTGGCATTTGGTGTATCCTGATTGCCGCTGTAAAAGGCAAATTAGGTGACTTTTTCAGAACAATAAAAACTAAGCCTGGTGCAGTTATGATTGTAGCGGCTCTTATTGGCGGACCTATTGCAAGTACAGCATATGTTGTATCCCTACAGATGGCAGGTTCAATCATTATTCCTATTACTGCTCTTTGCCCTGCTATTGGTGCTATTTTAGGAAGAGTTTTATTTAAGCAAGAATTAAATGCTCGTATGATGGCCGGTGTTGCAATTTGTATTATCGCAAGTATCATGATTGGAACAACAGGCATGAGTGCTGATGCTCCAGCAGGTCTAATGCTGGGTATCTTAATTGCATTTATCGCAGCTCTTGGCTGGGGTATTGAAGGTTGCGTAGCAGGTTATGGTACTTCCATGATTGACTATGAAATCGGTATTACAATTCGTCAGTGTACATCAGGTCTTACAAACCTAATCATCTTAGTACCGCTTTGGGGAATCCTTTCAGGTGGCGGAATTGGACTTGCTGGTGAACTAATTGGTGATGTAGTAACAGATATGCCATCATTAATCTTCTTTATCATTAGTGGTTTTGCATCAGTATATGCATACAGCCTATGGTACAAGGGAAACAGCATGTGTGGTGCTGCTCTTGGTATGGCATGTAATGGAGCATATTCTTTCTGGGGTCCATTCTTTATCTGGATTGTATTAGGTATATTCGATGGACAACCAGGAAAGGGACTTCCTCCAATTGCTTGGGCGGCTGCTATCGTTATGATTTTTGGTATCCTAATGATTTCTATGAATCCATTGGATTTATTAAAAAAGAAGGAGGATTAGTGCAATGAGACCACTTAATTATGCAATATTAAAATATTTTACAACAGTTAAAGAAGCATGTGCAGATGATGTAATTGAAGCTTTAAAAGGTGAATATGGTGCATTTAAATCTTTAAGAAAGCCTGCTGTAATTGAAGCAATTATGACAGGTGAAGCAAATGGACTCCTTGAAGAAGCAAGATATGATCTTGATTCAAAGGGAGAACTAAGGGTTTATTATCACGCACATAAAGAGGGTGCAGACACAATTAATGCTTATATTAAATAAATAAATAATTAGTTAATTGTTAAACTATTCTAAGGGCCAATTATATATGGCTCTTAGGATAATTATGAAAGGAGGATGAATTCCGTGAGATATTATGGAGAACAGGCTTTAGGCCTAATTGAAACTTTAGGCATGGTTCCTGCATTAGAAGGTGCAGATAAAATGCTAAAGGCTGCGGATGTTGAGCTAGTAGCTTATGAAAACATCGGGTCAACATTAGTTACAATTCTAGTTAAAGGTGATGTTGCTGCTGTAAAAGCTGCTGTTGAAGCTGGTGCTGAGGCTGCTGCTGCAATTGGCAAATTAACTGCAAAGAACGTTATGCCTCGTCCAATTCCGGCTGTAGGCGATATTGTATCAGTACACGATATTGATTAATTAGATTATTATAAAGAAAGGAACTACACAGATGGCAAATTATGAAGCTTTAGGCTTAGTTGAAACCTTTGGTTTAGTTTTCATTTTAGAAGCAGCGGATGCAATGTGTAAGGCAGCAGACGTTGAACTAGTAGGATATGAAAACACAGCATCTGGATACATCTCAGTATTAGTAAGAGGAGATGTAGGAGCATGTAAGACTGCTGTAGCTGCTGGAGTAAAAGCTGTACAGGATATGGAAGATGGTAATCTTTACAGTTCAGTTGTTATTCCAAGACCGCATCAGGATCTTGAGAAAATTATTGCTCGTTATTCACTTGACAAGTTACTTGGTTAATTTCTTGCTGTTAAATCAGCAAGTTTGGTTAAATACTTTGAGTAAAAGGAGAGTCATAAATGAATATTATTGATAATGATTTGCTCTCCATCCAAGAATCTCGAATTCTTGCGGAGAATGCACGTGATGCGCAGAAAGCCCTGGCGACTTTTCCGCAGGAAAAATTAGATGAGATTGTTGAACGCATGGCGGAAGAAATTGATAAGCATACAAGCGAACTTGCTAGAATGTCTTGCGAAGAAACTGATTATGGTAAATGGCAAGATAAGTGCATTAAAAACAGATTTGCCTGTGAGTACTTAAGAACAAGACTCAGAGGCATGCGTTGTGTAGGCATTATTAATGAAGACAAGCAGAACAGAACAATGGATGTAGGAGTACCTATGGGGGTAATTGTTGCACTTTGTCCAGCAACGAGTCCAGTTTCTACTACTATATATAAGGCTTTAATAGCAATCAAGTCAGGAAATGCAATTATTTTTTCGCCTCATCCAAGAGCAAAATGTGTAATTGCAAAAACGCTTGATATTATGATTCGTGCAGCTGAAGGGTATGGATTACCAGCAGGAGCACTAGCATATTTGCATACAGTTACTCCTAGTGGTACTACTGAGTTAATGAATCACAAAGCAACGTCCTTAATTATGAATACAGGAGTTCCTAAAATGCTGCAAGCAGCATACCAGGCAGGCAAGCCTGTTATATATGGAGGAAATGGAAATGGCCCGGCATTTATTGAGCGTACAGCTAATATTAAACAAGCTGTATGTGACATTATTGCCAGCAAAACTTTTGATAATGGTATTGCCTCCGCAGCTGAACAATCTATTGTTGTAGATAGCTGCATCGCAACAGAAGTTAAGGCTGAGTTGCTAAACAACGGTGGTTACTTTATGTCAGAAGATGAAGCAAAGAGACTTGGTTCTTTATTTTTCCGTTTCGACGGAAGTGCAGATTCAGAGATGTTTGGTAAAACTGCTCAACAGCTGGCTAAAAAAGCTGGCTTCTTGGTACCTGACAGTGTAAAGATTTTGATTTCTGAACAGAAATATGTTTCAGAAGATAATCCTTACTCGAAAGAAAAGCTTTGCCCTGTTTTGGCATACTACATTGAAGATGATTGGATGCATGCTTGTGAAAAGTGTATTGAACTCTTGCTTAGCGAAAGACATGGACACACACTTGTTATTCATTCGAATGACGAAGAAGTGATCCGTCAGTTCGCATTAAAGAAGCCAGTAGGCAGAGTACTTGTTAATACACCGGCTGTTTTTGGCAGCATGGGTGCTACAACGAATTTATTCCCTGCTATGACTTTAGGTAGCGGATCGGCAGGAGAGGGTATGACCTCCGACAACGTTTCGCCTATGAATCTTATTTATGTCCGCAAAGTTGGATATGGAGTGCGAAAGACAGAAGAAATTGTCAAGGGTGTATTAGCAGAAGAAGACAATTCATCACGTTTAACAACATGTAAGGAAGAGAATGATTCTGAGAATATACAAATGCTTCATAGCATTTTGAAAAAAGCTATAGAAGCAATTCAGTAGCAATATAAAAGGCCAAAATCAGACTAATGAATCTGACAAAATAAAAAAGAATGAGAGGTAAAAAATTTGGATATTCGTGAATTTTCAGAAAAATTTGCAGAAGCTACTAAAAGTATGTCTGCAGAGGAACGCGCAGCAATCATGAAAATGTTTGAAGGCGTTTCTAGTGAAATTACAAAGAATGATACATTTGCGTACAGAGAAACAGTTGCCGCTAATGATAATGGGACTGGAATTCCAAATGGGATGACACAGAGACATAAATTATTAAAGGAAAACTATTTAAAGCAGGTGCCAACTATTACAACTTTCCGTGCTAAAGCGGTTACTAAGATTGCAAAAGAAAATCCTGGTATGCCTAAAATTATGCTTCGTGCAAAGTGCTTTAAGTACTGTTGTGAAGAAGCACCATTAGTAATTCAGGACAACGAATTAATCGTTGGAGCTCCTTGTGGTGCTCCTCGTGCTGGAGCTTTCTCTCCTGATATTGCATGGAAATGGATGCAGGATGAATTAGATACTATTGGAACTCGTTCTCAGGACCCATTCTTCATCTCAGAAGAAGATAAGAAGGTTATGCGTGAAGAATTATTCCCATTCTGGGCAGGAAAGTCAGTTGATGAATACTGTGAAGACCAGTACAAAGAAGCTGGTGTTTGGGAACTTTCAGGAGAATCATTTGTTTCAGACTGTTCATATCATGCACAAAATGGTGGTGGAGACTCAAACCCTGGATATGATGTAATCCTTATGCATAAGGGTATGTTAGATATCCAGAAGGAAGCAAAAGATCATATTGCTAAATTAGATTATGAAAACCCTGAAGATATTGAAAAGATTTATTTCTATAAGTCAATTATTGATACTACAGAAGGTGTTATGATTTACGCTAAGCGTATGTCAGAATATGCTGCTGAGTTAGCTGCGAAGGAAACAAATCCACAGCGTAAGGCAGAATTACAGAAGATTTCAGAAGTTAATGCTAGAGTTCCTGCTCATAAGCCAGAAACTTTCTGGGAAGCAATTCAGTCCATGTTCACTATAGAATCACTATTAGTAGTAGAAGAAAATCAGACAGGTATGTCAATTGGCCGTGCTGACCAGTATATGTACCCATTCTACAAGGCCGATATTGAATCAGGACGTATGAATGATTATGAAGCATTTGACCTAGCAGGTTGTATGTTAATCAAATTATCAGAAATGATGTGGGTTACAAGTGAAGGCGCTTCTAAGTTCTTCGCTGGTTATCAGCCATTCGTAAATATGTGTGTTGGTGGTGTTACTCGTGATGGACAGGATGCTACAAATGATTTAACTTATTTATTGATGGATGCAGTTAGACTAGTTAAGATTTACCAGCCGTCACTTGCTTGTCGTATTCATAAGTCTTCTCCACAGAAGTACATGAAGAAGATTGTAGACGTAGTACGTTCAGGTATGGGATTCCCTGCTTGTCACTTCGATGATACTCATATCAAGATGATGCTTGCAAAGGGCGTTTCAATTGAAGATGCTAGAGACTACTGTCTAATGGGTTGCGTAGAACCTCAGAAGTCAGGTCGTCTATATCAGTGGACATCAACAGCTTATACTCAGTGGCCAATTTGTATTGAACTTGTTCTTAACCATGGTGTTCCACTTTGGTATGAAAAGCAGGTTTGCCCTGATTATGGAGATATTACTCAGTATAAGACTTATGAAGAATTTGATGCAGCTGTAAAGAGAATGATTCAGTATGTTACTAAATGGACAAGTGTTGCTACAGTTATTTCACAGCGTGTACACAGAGAATTAGCACCAAAGCCATTAATGTCTATCATGTATGAAGGATGTATGGACAAAGCTAAAGATGTTTCTGCTGGCGGAGCTATGTATAACTTTGGACCTGGTGTTGTATGGTCTGGACTTGCAACTTATGCTGATTCAATGGCAGCTATCAAGAAATTGGTATTTGACGATAAGAAATATACATTAGAACAGTTAAATACAGCATTAAAGGCTGACTTTGCTGGATATGACCAGATTAAGGCTGACTGTCTTGCTGCTCCTAAGTATGGTAATGATGATGATTATGCAGATTTAATTGCAGCCGATCTTATTAACTTTACTGAAATGGATCATCGTAATTATAAAACATTATATTCAGTATTAAGTCATGGTACGCTATCAATTTCCAACAATACGCCATTTGGACAATTGCTAGGTGCATCAGCTAATGGACGTGCAGCTTGGTCTCCATTATCAGATGGTATCAGCCCTACTCAAGGTGCTGACTACAAGGGCCCTACAGCTATCATTAAGTCAGTTTCAAAATTGGCATGTGATAACATGAACATTGGTATGGTTCATAACTTTAAGCTGATGGCAGGTCTTCTTGACACGCCAGAAGGTGAAGCTGGTATCATTGCATTACTTCGTGCAGCTTGTGCTATGGGTAATGGAGAAATGCAGTTCAACTATCTTGACAACAAGACATTGGTTGAAGCTCAGAAGCATCCAGAACAGTACCGTGACCTAGTTGTTCGTGTAGCAGGTTATAGTGCATTCTTCGTAGAATTATGTAAGGATGTTCAGGATGAAATCATCAGCAGAACAATGTTGACACATTTCTAAAAATATAAATTAAATTGACTTTAAATTAATAAATCTGCTGCCTGGAGTCAGGTGGGATAAGCTGAAAGGCTGTGGGCAGCAATAAATTATCTATTTAAAGACCAAGATAAATCAAATTGGAGATTGAATAGTATGAGCAATACAAATACAGGTATAATTGAAAGAAAAGCGACCATTTTCAATATACAAAAATACAATATGTATGATGGTCCTGGCGTAAGAACACTAGTGTTCTTTAAAGGATGTCCGCTCCGTTGTAAATGGTGCGCAAATCCTGAAGGATTAGAAAAAAAGTTTCAAGTAATGTTCAAAAGCAATTCATGTACGAATTGCGGAGCTTGTGTTTCTGTTTGTCCGGTTGGAATACACAGTATATCTAAGGATAACCAAAAGCACGAGGTATCTCAAAACATTGATTGTCTTGGCTGTGGTAAATGTGTAGAAGCTTGTAATGCTAAAGCGCTAACAGTTGTTGGGGAAGTCAAAACAATTTCTGAACTATTGGAAATTATTTTGGAAGATAAGACCTTTTATGATGTTTCAGGAGGCGGAGTTACCTTAGGTGGTGGTGAAGTCACCATGCAGACTGAGGCCGCAACCAGTTTATTACAGGCATGTAAACAGGAGGGTATTAACACTGCTATTGAAACCTGTGGATATACTAAATTAGAAAACATATTAAAGATTGCTGAATTCACGGATTTATTCCTTTTTGATATCAAGCAGATAAATTCTGATAAACATTTTGAATTGACAGGAGTTCGTAATGAATTAATTTTAAGTAATTTAAAAGAACTTCTTCATCGAAGATACAATGTTAAAGTTAGAATGCCTATGCTAAAGGGTATCAATGACAGTGAGGAAGAGATTCGACAGGTTATTGAATTTTTAATGCCTTACCGTGATTGTAAGAATTTTAAAGGTATTGATTTACTTCCTTATCATAAGCTAGGTGTAAATAAGTATAATCAGCTTGGTATGGAATATCCTATCAAGGGAGATCCAAGCTTGAGCGACGAAGATTTGGATAGAATTGAAAGTTGGATCAAGAAATATGATTTCCCAGTATCTGTTATACGTCATTAAAGGTGAAGGATTATTCGAATAGAATAGAAGTGAAAGGTAAGTTTTATGGGAACAGCTATTGAAAAAGCTACAGAGCGTATCATACAGGAGTCGGTACCTGGTAAACAGGTCACAATTGCTCACGTGATTGCTTCGCCCATGCCTGATATATATGAGCGTTTAGGAATAGATGATAGAGGTGCCATTGGCATTCTAACATTATCACCCTACGAAACAGCTATCATTGCGGCAGATGTTGCTACAAAGACAGCAGATGTAGAGATTGGTTTTCTGGATCGTTTCACTGGCTCAGTTGTTATTAGCGGTGATGTGCAAAGTGTTACTACAGCACTTGAGGCTGTGACTGAAACCTTGTGTAACTTGCTTGGCTTTACAACAGTTCCTATTACAAAGACATGAGAAAAAAACGTGTTATGGTGATAGGTCCTACGCATTGCGGAAAGACAACGCTGGTAAATGAGCTAAATGATTATGATGGTCCATTAAAAAAAACACAAGACACCATTTATGGGGAAAATACAATTGATGTACCTAGTTCGTATGTGGCAATTCCATGGATGTATAAGCATTTAATTGCAACAGCACAGAATGCTGCATCGCATATATTGCTGCTGGTAGATCAATCAAATCCTGTAGAGATTTATTCACCAGGTTTTGCAAAGATTTTTAATTGCCCTGTTATTGGGGTAATAACGAAATGTGATTTAAAACCAGAAAATGAGAGAGTGTGCTTGAGGCAGTTAAAGCAGATAGGTGTTTTAGAACCCTATTTTAAGATAAGTATTCCGGAAGGAATAGGAATCCAAGCTTTAAAGGCATTTATATTTAATACAAATTAAACGTAAAGGGGGACGAATATGAAGTTTATAACCGAAGAAGATCTGCGGGATATTTATAAAAGAGAACCTTTTACCACCTATGAAATGGAACCAGGAACAAGACTTACACCTGGAGCACGCCAATTTTTAGCGGATCGTGGAATCAATATGTTTGATGACCAACCGTTTGTAAAGAAATATGTTGTTACTACCAGTGAAGATGTAAAAAATGTGAAAGCTGAGGCTAAAAAGCCAGAAGCTGCACAGGAAAAGAAGATTAGCTGGAAACAAAAGAAACTTTATTGCAAGATGAAGTCTATGGAAGCATTATTTCTTTCTACGGGTCAAGAGCTTTTAAATAAAGATGTATTTTTAGCTCAAAGTGTCATTAACCTAGGGAAACAGTTCGCTAACATTAGAGCGTTTGCAGAAGGTAAAGGCTTGGGTGAAATCGTATGCTGTCAGGAATGCAGTGGAATGAATGGAGACAATTTCTGTAAAGACATTGATGACTGTTTTGAAATCACAGAATTCCATATGCAGCTTGAGAAGGGCAAAGAAATTTTGAACTTACATAAGCTACGCTGTGCGCTACGAGAAGTAGAGCCAGTTGTTATGGAAGTATACGAGGGCAATGAAAATGAAGCTAAGTTGTGCGAAGAAATTATTGATAAAGTTAACACAATTATAAATGCTTTATCACAAATGATTTGTTCAGCTGTTGGAGGAAAAGAATGTCAGAGAAAGAGTTGACTTTTGAATACTGTGATCAACTAGTTCAGGAATTTGAAGATGTCATAGAAAATCCAATAAGGAGCAAATCTCCTGTATATTATACAGGAGTTGACTTAGGAACAGCTTGTGTTGTTGTTGCGGTTTTAGATGAAAATTACAAACCTGTAGCTGGTGCTTATCAATATGCAGATGTAGTTCGTGACGGTATGGTGGTGGATTACATTGGTGCAATAAATATTGTTAGGAAGATGAAGCAGGACCTAGAGGAAAAGCTAGATGCAGAATTAATTTACGCAGCGGCTGCAATACCTCCAGGAACTGATGGTCTGGATTCAGGAGCAATTAAGAATGTGGTTCAGGCAGCTGGCTTTGAACTTACAAATTTACTTGATGAACCAACAGCAGCCAATGCAGTTCTTAAAATGCAAAATGGTGCAGTAGTCGATATCGGTGGAGGCACTACAGGCATTTCCATTCTTAAAGATGGAAAGGTTATTTCTGTAGTGGATGAACCTACAGGCGGCACTCACTTTTCCTTGGTTATTTCAGGTGCGTATAAAATGGATTTTGCAGAAGCAGATCTATATAAACGTGATGAAAAAAATCACAAGGAACTTTTACCGGTGCTAAAACCGGTAGTTGAAAAAGTTTCTTCAATTATAAGCCAGTATATTAAAGACTATGATGTTCAAGAAATAGCTTTGGTTGGCGGTACTTGTCGACTTATAGGCATTGAAAACATTATACAGAAACAGACAGGTATCTTTACCCATAAGCCAAAGAATCCGATGTTTGTAACTCCTTTGGGTATAGCCCTTAGCTGTAAACAGGAAAGCATCGATTAGAGAGGGTGTTCTGGTATGGAATTTCGAATTATTAAATCCCCTTCAAAAGGTACTATGGATATTCTAAAACGCCGTATGGGATCAAATGGCAAATCTGATGTAGATGATGCAGATGCAGTTGGTTTGGTTCAGGGGAAAATGATTGAAATGATTTGCGCAGCAGATGTTGCTGAAAAGGCAGTTGGTGTCACGGTCGAAGACATTAGAGGAAGCTGCCCGCAAAATATGATTTTGATTGCGATTTTCGGTGATACGGCATCTGTTGAGGATGCAATCCATGAGATTAAACGCAAGTTGGAAGAAGGGAAAGATTTATGTTAACAGCAAGACTGATTGACAATGTATGGGCAACAAGAAAAGCAGAATCACTAAACGGACTAAAATTTATGCTAGCTGAGATAATCGGCGGTGGATGTGAAGGTCAGCGAATGGTAGTAGTAGATATTATCAGTGCTGGTATAGGTGATAGAGTTATTGTTTGTCAGGGTTCGTCTGCTAGACGAATGCTAGGTGATGATAATATCCCAGTTGATGCAGTTGTTGTCGGAATCATTGATGAAGATTGCAATTTTGGATGATTTCAGGAGGTATAAGAATGAGTCTTCTTGATATGGTAAAAGAAGCCGGCATTATTGGTGCAGGTGGGGCGGGATTTCCTACCCATGCAAAGTTAGCATCAAAAGCAGATTATATACTTCTTAACGGAGCTGAGTGTGAACCGCTGTTACGAGTGGACCAGCAGCTGATGGAGATGTTTCCCGATGAGATCATTAAAGGCTTTGAAGCAGCAGGTAGACTGGTAAATGCAGACAAGGCCATAATAGGTATTAAAGGAAAGCATAAAGAAGTAATTGCTATCTTGCAAGATAGAATTAAAGAATTGCAGGTAGGAGATTATGTAGAAGTAGGATTACTTCCAGATATATATCCTGCAGGAGATGAACAGGTTTTAGTTTATGAATTAACAGGCAGAGTAGTTCCGGAAGTAGGTATTCCTATTCAGGTAGGATGCGTAGTAATCAACTCGGAAACAGCGCTGAATATATATCATGCCTCTGCAGGTAGACCTGTTACAGAAAAATATATCACCATTGCAGGTGATATACCAAACCGCATGACAGTGAAAGTACCGGTGGGAACTCCTATCATAGATGTACTGAAACTGAGTGGTATAGAAAATTTTGATGATTATGCAGTTATAGATGGCGGTCCTATGATGGGCCCTGTTATGAGTAATCTGGATGGTTTTGTTACAAAGAAAAATAAAGGCTTTGTAATATTAAAGAAAAACCACCCATTAATCAGAAGGAAAACAGCAACAAAAGAGCAGACAAAAAGAATAAACAGAGCTTCCTGTGAACAATGTCGTATGTGTACAGATATGTGTCCAAGATTTTTACTGGGACATGCCACGCAGCCACATAAGATGATGAGATCCTTAATGTATGCAGCAAATACAAATGCACCAAATGATCTGGAAGCCCAGAAGGTAGCACAACTGTGCTGTCAGTGTAACTTATGTGAATTATTCGCCTGTCCAATAGGGTTATATCCAAAGGCAGCTAATAATTTCTTTAGGGAAAAGCTGGCAGAACAGGGATTACGATATAAACCAACAAAGGAAGCCTTTGAAGCACGTAGTGCTCGTGAACATCGTTTAGTCCCAAGCAAGAGACTTATTGCAAGAATTGGTTTACATGATTTTGATAAACCAGCACCTATGACTGACAACAGTCTGAGTCCTTTAGTTGTAAAAATTGCTACAAGACAACATGTGGGTGCACCGGCAGTTCCTGTAGTATCCGTTGGTGAACACGTACAGGCAGGACAGTTAATTGGTAAGATTCCGGAGGACAGTCTGGGAGCTGCGATTCATGCAAGCATTTCCGGAACAGTAACTGAAAGCGGAAATGATTTTATAGCAATAAGGAGGGATTAATATGGCGAACGCAATAGGTATGGTTGAATTTACAAGTATTGCACGTGGTATTTATGCAGCGGACCAGATGGTAAAGATTTCAGAAGTAGAAATCGTAACAGCTACAACTACTTGCCCCGGCAAATATATAGCAATTGTTCATGGGGATGTTGCTGCTGTAGAAGATTCAGTGCAGATTGGAGAAAAGGTAGCAGGAGAATTCTGGGTTGATTCCATCATTATACCAAATGTAAACTCTCAGGTATTCCCAGCTATTACTGGGTCAACAATGCCTGAGAGAATTCAAGCACTGGGTATTATAGAATCCTTCTCCATGTCCACAATGGTCATCGCTGCTGATGCAATTTTAAAGTCTGCAGAACTTGAACCGCTTGAACTGCGTCTGGGAAATGGTTTAGGAGGGAAAGCCTTCTTTACATTCACAGGTGATGTTGCAGCTGTACAAACAGGCGTTGAAGCGGGAAGAAATATTGCAGATCAAAAGGGTTTGTTAGTCAATGCTGAAGTGATACCTTCACCATCTGACAGACTGATACCGTCGTTGTTCTAAAAAAGGTAAAGAACTTTGAAATATGAAAGGGTGTGAAGCCAAATGAAAAGATTAATTTGTGCAAAAGATGTTGAGACCCTGGAAAA
Organism: Aminipila sp.; assembly: GCF_032051575.1. NCBI lineage: Bacteria > Bacillati > Bacillota > Clostridia > Peptostreptococcales > Anaerovoracaceae > Aminipila > Aminipila sp. Next base: position 391,218 of record NZ_DAMBYD010000002.1, read on the forward strand.
GCAGGGACAGAAAGTCTTCTATATTGATGAAGACACAATATTAACGCCATCGGCAAAGGATGCAGCAAGAGCCTGTGGAATTACATTTTCTACAGAAACTCCAGCACCAGTATGTGCAGCACCAGCTGCATGTGAAGCTCCAGCTGCTTCAGCGGCACCAGCTTGTGATGGTGAAATCGATACAAACATGATTTACACTGTTCTTAAAGCTTTAGCAGACAAGGGTTTGCTACAGGGAGTACTTGAATCAGCTGGATGTAGTGGTAAACCATATGCTGCAGAGCATGATCCATGTGGACTCAAGATTGTTCGTGGAAACACAGTACAGTATGAAGCATTAGATACAGGAAATCCATCTGATAAAGTATTTTATCAGGAAATCATCAATAAAGATGATGGCTGTTCCATGAATGCAGGATTCATTACTATTGAAAATTGTCAGTTTGATTGGGAATGTGCATGTGAAGAACTTTATCATATCATCGAAGGTACATTAACAGTAACTGTAAATGGTAAGGTATATACTGCACAGCCAGGAGATTCCGTATTCTTCCCTAATGGTGCTAAAGTAGCCTTTGGTTCACCTAATAAGATGAAAGCTTTTTATGCTACTTACTAGAGACCAGAACCAGATTTTAGGAGGTATGTAAATGCAAATGCAAGCGCTTGGAATGATTGAAACAAAAGGACTTATACCAGCTATTGAGTGTGCAGATGCCATGCTTAAGGCAGCAAATGTAAGTTTAGTAGACAGAGTCTTTGTAAAAGGCGGTCTTGTTACAATCATCATTGAAGGAGACGTTGGTGCAGTAAAGGCAGCAACAGATGCTGGTGCAGCTGCTGCACAGAGAGTTGGACAATTGATTTCTGTACATGTGATCCCAAGACCACATGAAGAAGTTGAAGAAAAAATTATATATCCAACCTCAAAAAAAAAAATAGTTGAAGAAACTGTTGAAGAAGAAGTAGCTGAGCAAGAGGAAATTGTTGAAACTGTTATAGAAAATAAGGAACAAGTTCCTGAAAAAGCAGTAAATAATACTGTTTCTCCTGTTTCTGAGGAAATCAATTTAGATGATGGCTTAAATGAATTACACAAAGATGACTTGGATAAACTGGTAAAAGAAAATAGTTTAGCAAAGACACTGGAGGTTTTAAATAAGCTTAAAGTGACTAAACTAAGAAACTTAGCTCGTGAATTTAAAGAATTCGGCATAGCTGGGAGATTAATTTCCAAAGCAGATAAGAATTTGTTAATTGAAGAATTTAAGAAGTATTACGAGCAGCACTAATTTGCTAAATGACTAAACAATATATACTTAGGAAAAAGAAAGGAGGAATCACAAGATGGAAAATTTTGATTATGATTTACGTTCAGTACAGGAAGTAAGAAATCTTGCACGTCTTGGCAAAATTGCAACAGACAAGCTTGCCACTTACACAGAAGAGCAGATTGATAAAATTCTGCGAAATATGGTGCGTGTAGCGGAGGAAAATGCAGTATGCCTGGCTCAGATGGCTGTAGAAGAAACTGGGTTTGGAAGAGTTGCAGATAAGACTTACAAGAATCATATGGCATCCACTATGGTGTACAACGCAATCAAAGACATGAAAACTATTGGTGTGGTTCAGGAAGATGTAGTAAATAAGATTATTGAGGTGGCTGATCCGGTTGGTCTAGTTATGGGTATTATTCCATCAACAAATCCAACTTCAACAGCGATTTATAAGGCAATCATTGCCCTTAAGTCAAGAAATGCAATTATCTTTTCACCACATCCTTCTGCTGCAAAGTGCACAATGAAAGCTACAGAATTAATGTATCAGGCAGCAGTTGAAGCAGGTGCTCCTGAAAACTGTATTGGATGCATTTCCATGCCATCCATGGCAGCAACAGATGAACTGATGCATGCTAAAGAAGTTGCTATCATTATTGCAACAGGCGGTCCTGGAATGGTAAAGGCAGCATATAGTGCTGGTAAGCCTGCTCTTGGAGTTGGTGCTGGTAACTCACCTGCTTACATTGAAAGAACTGCAAAAATTGAACAGGCTGTCAAGAACATCATGGCAAGTAAGACTTTTGATAATGGTACAATATGTGCTTCTGAACAGTCAATTATCTGCGAAGAATGCAACCGTGATGCTGTAGTTGCTGAATTCAAGAAACAGGGCGGTTACTTCATGACCGCTGAAGAAACTGCTAAGGTATGCAAGCTGTTATTTAAGAATGGCCACAGCATGAATGCTAAATTTGTAGGAAGATCTGCTGATGTTGTTGCAGAAGCTGCAGGAATCACAGTTCCAGCAGGCACAAGAGTTCTAATTGGTGAACAGGGTGGTGTTGGAGAAGGATATCCACTTTCCTATGAAAAGCTTACAACTGTACTTGGATTCTATACAGTTAAAGACTGGCATGAAGCTTGCGAACTAAGCATCGCATTACTTCAGAATGGTATTGGACATACTATGAGCCTTCATACTGAAGATAGAGATATGGTAATGAAGTTTGCTGCTAAACCAGCATCCCGTATTCTAGTTAATACTGGTGGTACTATGGGTGGTACTGGTGCAAGTACAGGACTTATGCCTGCATTCACATTAGGCTGCGGTACTTGGGGTGGAAGCGCAACTTCAGAAAATGTAACTCCAATGCACTTAGTAAACATCAAGAGAGTTGCCTATGGATTAAAGGACTGCACAACATTAGCATCTGATGATCCTACATTTAATCACCCTGAACTTTCAGGTTGCAGTACAAGTGTTCCAACTAGCGTTGGCGGCGGTTGTTGTTCTGGTCCTGGAGCATTTAGTCCGGCACAGTATGCAGCAATGGCAGCAGCATTAAACAATAATACAAGTTGCACAAGCACTGCTGTAAAAGAAGAAGGGCTAAATCAGGAAGATTTGATGAGTCTAGTTAATCAGTTAGTAAGCGCAATGAAGGGGGCTAACTAGTATGGATAAATGTGAAGCTGTATTAAAGCTTTTACTAGAAGCTGTACAAGGTAGCGTAACCGCTCAGCCAACAGAAAATTCCAACGAAATTCCTGTAGGCGTTTCAAACAGGCACATTCATCTTTCACAGGCAGATTTAAATGCTTTGTTTGGCGAAGGATACCAGCTGACAAAGATGAAGGATTTATCACAGCCTGGACAGTATGCATGCAAGGAAACAGTAACAATCTGTGGTCCGAAGGGTGCTATTGAAAAAATCAGAGTTCTTGGTCCAGTAAGAAGCAAGACTCAGGTTGAGGTTTTAACTGGAGACTGTTTTAAACTTGGAGTTCCTTCTCAGGCAAAACTATCAGGTGATTTAACAGGAACACCAGGAATTACTATTATAGGCCCAAGAGGCTCCGTTCAGACTTCACAAGGTCTGATTGTAGCTCAGAGGCATATCCACATGACACCAGCAGATGCCCAGCGCTTTGGTGTACATGACGGCCAGACTGTATGTATACAGGTTGAAGGCCCAAGAGGTGGTATGTATAGCCATGTTGCTATAAGGGCAAATGATGCTTCTGCACTGGAATGTCATATTGATACAGAAGAAGCAAATGCAATGGGCCTAGGTTCATCAGCAAAAATTACAATTATTAAATAAAATGTGTTAAAATAAGTTATAAATAAAATAAATTTAAATAATAATTTTTAGGAGGATTTTAAAATGAAATATGATGCATTAGGAATGATCGAAACAAAGGGTTTAGTTGGTTCAATTGAAGCTGCAGATGCTATGGTAAAGGCTGCAAACGTTACATTAATCGGTAAAGAATTCGTAGGTGGCGGACTAGTTACTGTAATGGTAAGAGGAGACGTTGGAGCTGTAAAGGCTGCTACAGATGCTGGTGCTGCTGCTGCTCAGAGAGTTGGCGAATTAGTTTCAGTACACGTAATCCCAAGACCACATGCAGAAGTTGAAACTATTCTTCCAGCTGCAAAGGTTGCAAAATAATATAATAAGCTAAATAGCTTCAACAAATAAAAAGCGATCCTTCGGGGTCGCTTTTTATGTCTGATTTGAGCAAAGTTGGATGAAAGTCCTAAATGTCCGGTAAACGTATAACCTGAACAAGAAGGGGACCTTAGCGTGTATCTGCTTGATTACTAGGAGTAAACACGGTAAGTTTACGATTAAACTTCATGTTGCTAGTAGCAAATGTTCTGTAATTGGTGTAAGAAAAGATCAGAACTAAATTGGGTTGATTGCAAAAACACAGTATAAGGATTAATATTTTCTTACGTAATAATACAAATTTAAGCAGCATAGACAGGACTATATAAATTAGATGAATTTAAATGGATAAAATTATTGCAGATAAATAAAAAACATTAAAAAAGGTGTTGACAGAGAGGCATTATTTTGGTATTCTATTAAAGCTGTCCCGTGAGACAGATAAAACACCGTTAAATGGTGGTATACAACATCTTGTAGCTTGAACTCAGATATGGCACTGAAGTGGACAATATCTTGTATCAAAAGCAAAACTCGAATTTGAAATTAAACTTGAAAAATTTGAAAAAAGATGTTGACAGATTTGCGGAATAGTGATAATATATAAAAGTTCCTTATTACGGAACGGCGCTGACGGCTTAGCCGCAGAAGCGTAAGGCGATGAAAAACTACAAATTGAAATTTGTGCTTTTCTAGTCTGGCACCTACTGAAATTTACGATGTAAATTAAGTTAGGTGCGCAT
>NZ_DAMBYD010000019.1:0-38996 GCF_032051575.1 Aminipila sp.
TGCACATAAAATTCTAAAGGAATGCACACTTCCTTATACAGCATTAAAAGTAGTAGATATGATTATTACTGAAATGGGCGTAATGGAAATTACAGATAAGGGTGTTGTGCTTACAGAATTACACGCAGACTATACTTTAGATGACATTAAGGCTGCAACAGGTTGTGAATTAATCATCAGCCCAGACTTAAAGCCTATGGAAGAAGAATAATAACTTATACGTAAATCTTCTCTGCCAATATGAAGAATTACTCAAGCCGATTAGATTGCTATCTAATCGGCTTTTTTGTTTAACTTCTGGTGAAATATGTTGTATAATATAAGATGTATAGCTAAATATATTGATTAAAAGGATTAAGGAGGTTCTTATGACTAAGAGCGGAAATGCTGATAACAATGAAATTTTGTTAAGTACAGATACTGATGAAATGGAAATTCTAGTTTTTACAATAAAAAATCAGGTCTTTGGTGTAAATGTATTGCAAGTAAGGGAAATTTTGATGCCATCTCCAGTTGATAAGATTCCTCATGGACATCCATCAGTAGAGGGTGTATATATGCCTAGAGATACACTTATTACAGTTGTAAATTTAGCAGATTATCTTGGTATTTACTTGGACTCAGAAGAAAGAAGTCTATTTATCGTAGCAGATGTAAATAAATTAAATGCTGCGTTTAGGGTGAATAATGTATTGGGAATTGAACGAATTTCTATCAATAATATTGAAAAATCAGAAGCTTCTTATGGCAGGGCAGGCGTAATGACTGGGATTATTCGCGTTAATGGGAAGCTTATTTCACTAATTGACTTTGCAAAAATAGTAGAAGATATTGCACCATAAAAAATGAATTGTGTTTAGAAGGAGAATAAATATGAAATTTCAAATCGTCGATGCTTTTTCTGATGAAATTTTTGGAGGTAATCCGGCAGGCGTTGTTTTATTAGATGATGGTCAGGAGTTTCCTTCAGACGCAATAATGCTTAAAACAGCAGCAGAGTTGCGTTATTCTGAAACAGCGTTTATTAAGAAAATAGATCAAGGGAAATTTAATATTAGATACTTTACACCTGCGGCAGAGGTAGACTTGTGTGGGCATGCTACAATAGGCTCATTTGGTGCCATGATGGAGTGGGGTATCGTAGAAAATGGCGGGAATTACATACTTGAAAGCTTAGCAGGGCGGCTGAAGGTAGAAATTGCGGACGGCTTCATTTTTATGGAGATGGGAGAACCTGTGAATATGGGGTCTATTGAGGATGAAAAGAAAAAGACAGAGTTAGCTGCTGTGATGGGAATTAAAGCAGAGGACATTATTATGCCCCCAGGCCTAGTGTCTACAGGGCTTCCAGATATCATGATGGGGGTTAGCTCAAAGCAGGTACTAAATGACATAAAACCAGATTTCCCAGCTTTATCTAAGTTATCTGAAGAATATCAAGTTACAGGCGTACATGCATTTGCCTTAACAGAAGAGGGCGGTAGTGCAACAGCAAATTGTAGAAATTTTGCACCTTTGTATGATATAGACGAAGAGGCAGCAACAGGAACTTCAAATGGAGCATTAACTTTTTATTTATATGAAAAAGGCATAATAAAGCCTGAAGAAAGAAATATGTTTGTTCAGGGAGAAGCTATGAACAGACCTTCTAAGATAATGAGCAGACTTACGATGGAAGATGGGAAAACCAAGATTTACGTTGGGGGAGTATATAAAAAATTAGCCGATGGAGAAATATACATTTAAAAAAAGTCTGGAATGCCACAATTGACATTCCAGACTTTTTTAGTTGTAGATTTTTATGGTATTGACCTATTTTAATTTATCGCAAGTGTTTATCTAACAAATCTAAAAATGTATCAATTGATTCTACTTTTGGGAATATAGCTCTTGCACTGGTGTTATTGCCACCGCCTTTGCCTTGATAAATGGAGGCGTTCTCTTTAACAAGTTTACCACAATCAATCTTACCATCTGAGAATAAAAGCATAGTTTTTTCTGGTCTGGATACTATTATTAAAAGTTGTGAAAGTTGCGAGATTAGAGGCCTGCCTATATTTAACAGATCATCAATTTTCATATCATCGTATTCTTTAATCAAAATATTCTTTTTTTGTGAAGAAGAGCCTAAAGACTTTAAATCAACGGATAGAGTGGCAATCCTATCCTTTATGACAGATTGCTTTAAAGTGTGAAGCTCGGCTCTTACAGCCTTTGTTTTTTCTTCTTGAGCTGTCATTTTATCTAACAAATCATCTGGAGTTGCAGAATACTTTTTGTTAAGCTTTGTCATAATTTCATGGTAGGTATTAAATATTTCCATAGCTCGTCTACCAGCTTCACAATAAACGCGGAACATTCCTTTGTAACTTTCAACTTTTAAAATCTTTAGAAAGCCTACTTGTCCAGCAGTAGATGGATGTGTGCCGCAACATGCCACACAATCGGCGGGGTTATTAATATCTCCAACGCAAACTATGGAAATATCTTTATCAATAGCTAGAGCCTTTCTGAGAGGCAAATGAGCAGCTTCTTCGCGAGTTTGAAAGTGACGGATTGTTATAGGCGCATTGGACCAGATTACCTGGTTTGCATATTCTTCAGCCTTTTTTACCATTTCCCAAGTTAAAGTTTTAATCTCAGGATTTTCTTCTAAACTGATATCTATAGTCATATAGGTTTCACCCATATGAAATCCTCTATTTATACCGCCATACTCTCTATAAAATATTCCAGAAAGAATATGCTCTCCACAATGTCTCTGCATGTTTAAAAAACGGTATTGCCAGTCTATTTCACAACAAACTTCATCATCAATATTCAATACAATATTGCTGTTATTACATTGCACTTCATGAAATATTATACCTTCTTTTTCATATACATTCACAACCTCAAGATTGTTAATTTTTCCTTTGTCACAACTTTGTCCACCACCAGTAGGAAAGAATATGGTTTGATTTAAAACTAAAGTAAAACAGTTTTTAGATTGAGTTACATCAACTAATTTAGCATTACAACTTTTTAAATATTGATCTTTTTGATAAAGTTTATCTGTATTCATAAAATTTCTCCTTATAATATAAAATTATTATAGCACAAATTAGTCATTCTGTTATATAATAATTTTAAAGATGTACTAGTTTGCTCTTGAATATTAGGCTAGGAATAGGACAATGGGCTTTCTGCATATATATAGGCAGGGAGGCGGGGAGAAGATGAGAGTGAACGGTAAAGTAAAAAAACTAAAGATTATAGCTTGTTTAGCAACTATTTGTTTTATAATTGCAGCTGTGCCAATGTATAATGATGTAGTTAGAAGCGTTGAAAGGATAACGTCTGCTGATGTAATCGTTATAGATCCGGGGCATGGAGGATTAGATGGCGGAGCAGAAAGTGCAGGTGGTGTTTCTGAAAAAAACATAAATTTAGCTATTGCTAAAGAACTTGAACAACTGGCTAAAGTTGATGGCTGGAATGTTGTCATGACCAGAAATGAGGATATAAGCCTTGGTGACGAAGCAAAAGGAACCATAAGGAGCAAGAAAACCAAAGACCTGTTAGAAAGAAAAAGAATTATTTCGGAAGTAGAACCAAATGTTACAGTGAGCATTCATTTAAACAGTTTTAAAGAAGACAGAAGTGTACAGGGAGCACAAGTTTTCTATCCTGCTGGATCAGAGAAGGAATCTGTTATAGCAGAAAGTAAACGTCTGGCGGAGATTGTGCAGGAGTGTTTAACTAGCGGGATTGCAGATGGAACAGAACGCACAGCACTTAGTAAGTCGGGAGTAATGATTTTAAAAAATCCTAAAACTCCTATAATCATCGTGGAATGTGGTTTCTTATCAAATAATGAAGATGCAAAACTGCTGGAGAGCAAAGAATATCAGAAAAAGCTAGCGGAGTGTATTTACCAGGGAATTATGACTTTTAGTAATAAAGACGTTAGAAAAGATATAAAAGTTCTCGATAGCATATAAAGCAGAACAGTTTAAAATAATGCAACATAGTCTGTGGATAAGTATGGGCGGAAAAGATTGAAATAGTAGTAAAAGGTTGAAAAATACACATATAATACATGACTAAGTATCCACAGGTATCAGTTGATAAAATTGTATACAATTTTTAAAACGGGTGTGGAAAACTGCGTTAGCCCCTCAAATAATCAAATTTAAGGGCTGTTGAAAAATGTTTCGAACATGCAAGAAAAAGTTTACATAATATATATAAATCTGGATACAAAGGAGAGAAATATTGGAGGTGCACATGTTAAAAGAAAGAAGTTTTTTTAGAGAGGAATTGCCAATAAATGTAATAACTGCACATATTGAGGAATATCCTATACATTTCCATGATGATTTGGAGGTGGTGTATGTCTTAGAAGGATCTGTTGGATTAAAAAATGGATATTATAATTACATATTAAAGCAAGGAGATATATTCATTTTAAATGATCGAGAAATCCATAGCTTTACTAAGACAGACGAAGACAATATGGTCATGATGTTGCAAATGGACTTGTCATATTTCTCTAATTATTATGGCAATCTAAAGAATAATTTTTTTGTTACTGATATGCATGATGATGATGAAAGTTTAGATGTATTGAGGAACATATTAGGTCGTATCATGATGGAAGTGTTAGAAAAAGGGTATGGATACGAACATAAAGTTATAGAAAGCACCCATAATCTTTTAGCATGTTTATTGTCTGATTTCCAGTACTTTGCTATGGATGATGGTAAGTATATTAATGAAACGAAAAATAAATCAAATAAGGTGCTTGCTGGGCGTCTTAGGAGAATTACAGATTATATGTATGAAAACTACACCAGAAAGCTTACATTAAATGAAATAGCCGACCGTGAGCACTTAAGTATCTATTATTTGTCACATGTTATAAAAGAGGCTACAGGCTTAAGCTTTCAGGACTTGCTGAGTTTTATAAGAGTTGAGGAATCAGAAAAACTTTTGCTTGGGACAAACAAGAAAGTTGGTGCGATTTCTGAGGAAATGGGTTTCTCTGCAGTGAGATACTACATAAAGCATTTTAAGACATGGTTTGAAATGCACCCACAGGAATATAGAAAGAAATATACGGACAGGCCAAACAACAGGGAAACTATGGCTAAATATATTAGGTGTTCGCCTCAAGAAATTGAGGATGCAATAAGGAAACAGGTCAAAGGTGTTTATAGTGAATATATAAAAGGAAAGAAACCTGATCCTGTTATTGTAGAGTTAGACATCCAGTCAGCGTTGGAAGAAAGAACTACAGAACAATTATTCATTGGAAATTTGCTAGAGAGAGACAATATGAAACCTATAGCAAGACCATATAATCTAATGAAGAGCTTAAAAGAAACTGCCCTTAAATCTGGCTCAAATTATATAATTACTACTAGTAGTCAAAATCCAAAGGAGATAAACAGCATCAGTATCTTAGTTTATAATATTAATGACTTTATAAAGAAAGATTTACAGAGTGCAGAAAACCGTGAAAAAATTTATGAAATTTCTTCTCAGTATGATGAGGAGGGTGAATTCCTAATAAAGTGTCAGGGCTTAGCCGGAGATTTTAATGTGAGCAGATATAAAATATCTAAAAAAAATATAGTAACTGCTTATCAGGAAGGACTAAGAGCCCCAGGTGTCGCAAGCAAGAGGGAAACCTTAATAAGCAGCTGGTCCACATTGCCGGATGTAGAGTTTAGTTCAATAACTACTTCCGAAGCTTTAAGTATCCGATCGACTATGAAAGGAATCAGCGCTGAGATTATTTTAATAGATAGACAATAGAATAAATGGAAATGAAAGGCTGCAGCCGGATAAATGAGTAACTGTATTGATGCATTTATCCGGCTGCAGCTATTTTGTGAAGTTTAAAGACCAATAGAAGTTTTTTAAGGTTTAAATAGTGTTTAAGATAGTAATAAAAATTTTTAAAAATATCTAAATTTTAAAACAGAAATACACAGCTTATGTAACGGCTTATGAGTATAGTTGAGATATGGAATCCAGTTATCATAGTTTATAAACCTAAAGAGCTCTTTATACTTATTAAAAGGAGGAAGTTTAAAATGAAAAATAAGCCATCATTTGGGGTAGCGATTTTAATTATACTTTTCTTATTCGCTGTTATTGTAGCCCAAATACTTGTTGTAGGCAGTCCTGACATCCATATGACCTTAGTATTCTCTATTGCTTTTGCAGTTGTACTGCTATTAGTAACGGGTACAAAGTGGTCAGCTATTGAAGAAGGTATTATGCATGGATGTAAAATTGCAACTGTACCAATGTTGATTTTAATGTTTATCGGAATGTTGATTCCGACCTTGATTGCTGCCGGAACAATTCCTGCATTAATTTATTATGGATTACAAATTATTAACCCATCTATTTTCTTGCTTACAGCAGCACTTGTCTGTAGTGTATCTTCACTATGTACAGGAAGCAGCTGGACTACAGGCGGAACATTTGGCGTAGCCTTTATGGGAATTAGTATTGGATTAGGAATTCCACCTGCATTAACAGCAGGAGCGGTTGTATCTGGTGCTGTAATTGGAGACAAATTGTCACCACTTTCTGATTCCACAAATCTGGCAGCAGGTGTCTGTGAAACAAATCTGTTTGCGCATATTAAAAGCATGATGTATACAACTATTCCGGCATTTATTATTTCACTGATTATCTATACTGTGATAGGGATGAAGTACAGTGCATCGTCCATTGATACAACTTCAGTAGATGCAATTCTAAAGGGAATAGATGCTAATTTCAATATTTCTTTAGGATATGCATTACTAAGCTTAATTCCGCTTGCAATCATAATATTTATGGCGGTTAAAAAAGTTAGTGCATTAGCAGCTATGGTTATTGCAGCTCTTGCAGCAATGATTGTTGCAATGGTAGCACAGGGATACAGCATCATAGACATGATGTCTTACATGAATTATGGATTTAAAATAGATACTGGTGTTGAAGCTGTCAACAAACTTCTGAACAGAGGTGGAATTCAGGCTATGATGTGGACTGTTTCACTAGGTTATTTAGGTCTTTCCTATGGTGGAATACTGGAAATAACAGGAACATTGGAGACTATTATTGACAAGATGTCTGCTTTAACGAATAAAGCTAGAAATCTTATTATTACACATATCATTTCTTCTGCTATTATTAACTACATTTCAGCCAGCCAGTACGTTGCAATTATTATTCCAGGAAGAATGTACTTACCAGCATATAAGAAATTGGGTATCAGACTGGATGTAGCGTCCAGAACTTGTGAGGATTCAGGCACTGTCACATCGCCATTAGTACCATGGGGACTGTGTGGAGTATTTTTCACTGGGGCATTAGGGGTTGCCACTATGAGCTATCTTCCATATGCTTTCTTATGTTACTTAACACCATTAGTAGCAATTATCTATGCCATTTTAGGGAAGTTTATATGGAAACAAGAGGGAGTAGAGAGCGAAAATTAATATGAACAGAATAAATAAGAATGAAACAATAAAGCTACTAACAGATTTAGTAGAAATTGAAAGTCCTTACTTTAAAGAAGATAAAATTATGGAATATACACAGAAATGGCTCTTACAAAATGATTTATACTGTGTATTACATAAATATCACGAGAAAAAGGTTACTGGTTTTCAAGGTAAGAATTTAGTGGTAAGGTTAGAAGGTAATTCAGAAGGCCCCACTATTTGCTTAAATGGACATCTCGATACAGTTCAGTTATGTAATGGGTGGACTGCGAATCCAAAGGGAGAATTAAAAGGCGACCGTTTATACGGTGTAGGGGCACTAGATATGAAATCGGGGTGTGCCGCAACCATGATGGCACTAAAAGCGTTTAATTCAGATTATAAGAATAAGTTTAGGGGTAAAATTATTTCTACCTATGTTTCGGTAGAAGAAGGCCCCTATGGCATGGGGACAAATGCATTAATTGAAGAAGGGTATCTTAAAGACGTTGATTTTTCGATTATAACAGAACCAAGTGCAGGTTTTACAGGAAAGCCATTCCCTGACTTGTGTTTAGGGGCGCGTGGTGGCTATGGACTTGAGATTGAATTCTTTGGTGCTTCTGCTCATGCAGCAACCCCTGAGAAGGGAATTAGTGCAGCAACATCAGCAGCTGCAGTTATGTGTGAATTAGAAAACGTGGAATATATTGTAGATGAACATTTAGGAAAGGGATCTGCATGTGTAGTAGCAATGGAAAGTGATGGTGGTGCTTGTAGTGTACCAGATTATGCAAAGGTTAAGTTGTTCTGGCATATCGTTGTTGGGGAAAATGAGCAAACCATTATTGAACAAATAGAAAAGGCTATTAAACGTGCTAATATAAAATGTGACTATAAAATAAACTTTAGAGAAGCACCTTCTGAAGGGGCAAAAGGTTTTATGCCTTTTACTGTTGATGAGAAGGAACCAATGACAACTCTTTTCATAGAAACTATCGAGGATGTGTGTGAAAAATCGCCAACGCTTTCTTATTTTCAAAGTATAGGTGATTTTAACTATTTAGGTTCTAGACTAGGGGCACCAGCATTAATATTTGGAGCATTTGGCGAAAACTTTCATGGAAGTGACGAATATGTAGAGTTAGACTCTGTGGTAAAGACAGCAGATGTAATATACGAATTCTTGAAGAGAGTATTGGTGGATTGATGAATAGTATGATATTATACTAACATATAATCACATAAATATTGCGAGGTAAATTAATATGGTAGCTGATATTTTAATTAAGAATGGTAAGTGTATGACCATGGAGGATAAACAAGTTAAAATCCTTGATTGGGTTGCTATAGAAGCAGATAGAATTGTAGCATGTGGAGATGGAACAGATTATGAGCAAATCATAGACGAAGATACTTTAATCATTGATGCAAAGTCGTGTACTGTTTTGCCAGGGTTTATAGATAGTCATTTTCATGTTGTGCAGACTGCTTTAAATTCAGTTAGTCTTGATTTAAGTAACGCTACCACCCATGATGAAGTTGGTGAATTGGTGAAACAGGCGGCAATGTTATCGCCAGGCAAACAGATTCGTGGTATAAGGCTGAAGGGCCAACAACTAAAAGAAAATACAATGCCCACAAGAGCATTGTTAGATAAATACTGCAATGATGTTCCAGTATGGATAAATTCATATGAGTACCAGGTTAGTGTGTTAAATACATATGCTATGCTTTATTTTAAAATCCCTTTTACAACTACAGGCATTGAACTTGATGAACATCAAATGCCAACAGGAGTTTTTTATAAACAGGCAAACTCAGTGCTTAGAGAAAATATATTAAAGAATATTCCTGATTCTGCTCGATTAGAGGCAGTCGGCGGTATTATGGAAGGCCTAATGGCAAACGGCATTACTACTGTAAATGCCATGGAGGGCGGAGCTTTATATAGTGATAAAGATGCAGAATTTATATATGAACATGCGAAAGAATTTCCTGTAGACATGGCCCTATTTTACCAAACCATGAATTTGGAAAAAATCAGAAGTATGAACCTAAACCGAGTAGGGGGTTGTTTATACATTGATGGAACTTTAGGCGCAAGAAATGCAGCGCTGTCATTTGAATATGCAGACTGCCCAGAAACTATGGGCAGTTTGTGCCTTCAGCAACAAGAGCTAGATGATTTTGTGCTGAAGTGTTATCAAAATAATTTTCAATTAGCTCTTTATACCATAGGAGATAGGGCAATTGAAGCGGCATTAATTGCACATGAACGTGCACTGTATCAAACTGGGAAAAAAGGGTTAAGACATAGGCTTGAACATGTTGAACTGGTGAATGATGATCAGATAAAAAGAGCTAATAAAATGGGAATTATATTTTCAATGCAGCCAACCTATGAGTATTATTGGGGGGGACCTAATAAAATGTATGCGCAAAGAATAGGTGAAAAATATAAGACGACCAACCCATTTAAGAAAATTGTGGAAAGTGGTATTTGTGTTTGCGGAGGATCCGATAGTGATGTTACAGAGGCTATACCGCTATTAGGAATTTATTCAGCCGTTAATCATCCAGTTGAGAAGCATAGAGTCAGTTTATATGAGGCAATTAGAATGTTTACATGCAATGGGGCTTTTGCATTGTTTGAAGAAGATAAAAAAGGGACCTTGACTGTAGGAAAATTAGCTGACATAGTTGTTTTGGATTGTGATATTTTTAGTATCAGGAGTGAAGATATTAAAAATGTTAGAGTTGTCGCGACGATAAAGTCGGGCGAAATAATGCACTCAGTTTAAATGGTGATAAAATGCTTACTATAAGTTTTTTAGGAAAGACGAAAATAAAATATAAGGGAGTACCCATAGGTGAGACTCTAGGGAATAAGGCGATAGCACTAATTTGCCTGTTGATTTTGAATAAAAACCGCTATCTAAGCAGGGAAAAAGTTGTTGCATATTTATGGCCTGATAGTAGTGAGGATGCTGCAAAATACAATCTTAGATTTAATTTGTGGCAGATAAAGAAGAATATCAAGCCTGATTCAAAAGGAGAGTTATTTCTACATGTAGATAAGGACTGCTGTGGCGTTAATGAAAAATACCTCTTAGATTGTGATATTCTTAACATTATAAACTTTAAATTGGATTATAATTATTCCATTCATGAACTTTTACAATTAAGAGAACTATTTTGCGGAGATTTTTTGGAGGGCTGCTATTTTAATAGTTGTGATGAGTTTAATGAACTAATATTATTTCAAAGAATCAATATAGAGAATAAGAAAGTTCATATTTTAAAAAAACTAGTAGAGTACTATGAGGATTCACAGAACTATGATGCAGCAATAGAAATAATAAATGAGATCCATGAAATTGAGCCTTATGATGAAGAAATGGCATTAAAGGTAATGCGTTTAAATATTGCTAAAGGAAATCGGGTTGGTGCCATTAATTACTATTCCAATTTTAGTAATAGATTGACAGGAAATTTGGGTATATCTCCAGGGGAAACTTTGAAAGAACTTTATGATGAAATCAGAAACCATAAAGTTGAGAGAACTATAGTGGAAAAAAATATTGAGCCCTTTGAAATTGTATTAGATACTTTTTGCATGGAGGGCATCGATTATTTTTGGATGTCGGATGTGATATCTCAGATTCTTAAGAAAGTGAAGCCATCCATACTATATAACTTTGAGAACAAATATATAATAGATTTAAGTCACATTCAAAGGGACATTTTAAGCTGCATAGAAGATGAAAAAAGTTTGCTGAATATGGAAAGCCTCTTGTATAAAGAGGTCCCTGATGTGTGTGTTATTAATGCATTTATAAAATTATTAAAAATAGTTTCAGAAAAATATAAGATTCAAATTAATATAAGTAACATGAGTGACATGGATAATATTTCCCAAAAGGTATTTGTTTACTTAAAAAGGGAAGAGATGTCTGGGATGTTATTTAATATAGTGGGATAACTTCCATATAATAAAAAATCAGCTAAGATAAGAAGAGTGCATCAATAGGTGCACTCTTCTTATTTGGTTGTAGTGTTCCTTAATCAACAAAAAAGTCTCTGGAATTACCAGAGACTTTTTTATGTTATTTAACGTTAAATTTATGCGATTTATAAATAAAAGTTATAAATGTTTATTTTTTTAGTCTAACATCTGGTTCTGATGGAAGCTTGAACAGTGGAATGAATCGATCAAGACCAGTAAAGGTTAGCACAATAATTGAACCTACAGCAGTCATTGCCATAAAGTTGTATTTGATAATATCAATAGCAACGAATTGGTGTAATGGATATACAGCAGTAGCAATACCAACATAGAAACCAATGTATACATGCCATGGAATTAGCTGTGAACCAAATACGCCAAGAGCATCACCGAATGTAGCATTTCTTAGCTTTAATGTGTACATTGATTTTTCGTCACCTTCAACATTCTTTTCTACTAAATCTTTGATGATAGGTCCAACTGTTACAATCTGAGCCATTTCATCAGCAAGAGCGGCATTACCAAATAATGAAAGAATAGCATTGCAAGTCATTAAATGTCTTACTTTTCTTGAAATCATAAGTACAAAAGCAGATAAAGGTGCAAAGGCATCAATTCGACCCATGATACCACCAAATGCAGCAACCCACATCATCATAACAATTACCCATTGTCCAGCTTCAGCAAAACCGTCCTGCATTAATTGAACGTATGCAGCAAATGAAGTAACTGTTCCAGCTATTGAACCTAAGATGTAAGCTGAAACGATACCAGCGCCTAGGCAGATAAAAGTGGACATACCCATAATAGCTAGTACAATTACCAGAATTAGAGGAATAATCATATAGACAGGAACTCCTGCTTCAATTTGATGTAATAGGTCAACAGCTGCAGGTTTTTGTACAGCAAGGACATCAAATACATTTGGCGGGATAGCAGCGATAGCATCAGCACCATTTGTTGTTACGCCAGGAAGTCCTAATCCACAAAGAAAGACAATAATACCAGTAGTTAATAGGCAAAGTACTGACCAAACACCCTGATGTCTGATTCTGTCAATAACTTCAACGCCCTGAATACCTGAACTTACAACTGTAGTATCTGAAATAAGACCGATGTTGTCACCAAAGCAAGCGCCACCAGCGATAGCAGCAGTAGTTAGTAATAAGTTACCGTCTACTAGGTGATTTAACCATAAGAAAATTGGTGCGCAAGCAGCGAACGTTCCCCATGAAGTTCCTGTTGCAACGGATAAAACCGCTGTTACTGCTAAGCCTACAACTGCTACAGTCTTACCTGTAACACCAAGACCTAGAGCAAGGTTTACGATAGAAGCACCAACACCTGTTGACATAAATGCACTTGCCATTGCGTAAGCGAACATAAGAATAAATAGTGCGATAAGAATTTTGCTTACACTTTCCATAGCAGCATCCAGGCAATCATTGAACTTTAACTTTTCTGTCAGCATTGCAACAGCAATTGCAGTGAAAGCAGCAGCTGGCGCAGCAGTTAGTGCATTTACACCACTGATCATCAAAGCTGCCATTACAAAGATTGGGACGAACTTAAAAGCCGCCTTTAAGTTTTTCATAATAACTCCTCCTAAAAAAAATAAAAAATCGCATTGTCACGAATATACCGCAACGCTTTTATTTTATTCATTATTCAGACATATGTCAACATATTTTGACACAAAAATATCAGTATTTACAGACTATTCTACACCAATTGGTTTTGAACACAAAAATAGGGTCCTGAACAGGACCCTTACAACAATTGAGTAAATATTAAAATTATTCGAAAATTTCGGAAGCCTTGCCCATAATGGTTGAAACTGGAAGGGATTGAGGACAATGGTTCTGGCAGGCATTACAAGAAATGCATGCAGAGGGACGCCTTTTAGGAGGAATCCAAGTCTTAAAATCAGCTTTAATTTTATCATTACCATTATATAGGAACCATTCGTTATAAAAGTTTATAACTGCAGGAATTTCAATCTTTTTAGGACATGGCATGCAATATCTGCATCCAGTACAGGAATATTTTATAAGTTTGTTATACTCTGTCGAAACTTTGTTAATAATTTGATGATCTTTTTCTGTCAGACTATGGGGTAACGCATCAGATAATATTTCAATATTTTCTTCCAGTTGATTCATTGTACTCATTCCACTTAGAATTGTAAGAACCTCTGGAAAATCAGCTACCCATCTTAAGGCCCATTCTGCAGGCGTCCTTTTTATATCCGCCTCAGCCCAATATTTTTCAACCGATTCAGGTAGAATGTCGGTTAGTTTCCCACCCTTCAGGGGTTCCATAATGATAAGCTGCAACCCTTTTGAGGCGGCATAATCCAATCCTTTTATGCCAGCCTGAAAATCTTTGTCCATATAATTCAATTGAATCTGGCAAAACTCCCATGGATATGCATCTACGATTTCCTTGAAGAAATCAAAATCATCATGAAATGAAAAACCAATATGCTTGATTTTCCCTTCTTCACGCTTCTTTTCTAAAAAGGCTAAAACATTATATTCTTTAACTTTCTTCCATATATCTTTGTCAATATTGTGAACAAGATACATATCGATAACTTGATCCTCAAGGCGGTGTAGCTGTTCATTAAAAATCTTTTCGATATCAGCTTCTTCTTTTGCGAACCATGCAGGCATTTTATCTGCTAGAAGCACTTTCTTCCTATAGCCGTCTTTTAATGCTTTACCTGTTACGACTTCACTTTGGCCATCATGATACATGTAGGCGGTATCTACATAGTTTACACCATTGTCGATAGCTGTTCGTATCATTTTTATAGCTTCCGTTTCATCGATATTACCATTTTTCAGGCGTGGCAGACGCATAGTTCCAAAGCCTAAAAGTGATACCGGTTCATTGGTTCTGTTAAAAGTTCTGTATTGCATATGGAAATCCTCCTATTATTAACATTTAATATAGATTATTTTATCATATAGCTTATAATTTAAGTATAATATTTTTATAAATGGTGTGGTTCATTAAAGGAGACAAAAATGATAACTAAAAAGTTAGATGAATATTTAAAAGATGCACTTTTTTATCATGATTTAGCAGGGCTTGCTATTGGGGTCACAGTTGGATTAAACAGTCCTCTTAAATGCAGGGGGTTAAATTATAAAAAGGCAGCAGGTTATAAAAACTTTATTACAAAAGAAAATTTACAGGCAGACAATATTTTTCATGTAGCTTCGGTTACAAAACTATTTGTAGGAACTTCGATTATGATACTGTATGAAAGAGGCTTGTTGGAACTAGATTCGCCAATAGTTAAAATTATACCGTGGCTGTTAATCGACGATAAACGATATAAAGACATAACAATTCGACATCTTCTGACGCATACTGCTGGATTGACTGATGTATCTGACTATGGGTGGGATAAGCCGGAATTTGACGAGGCGGCATTAAGAAGGTATGTACAAAGTGATGAAGTAGTAAAGTCCAAACTACTTTGGAGTCCTTTAGAACGTAATTTTAAATATAGTAATATAGGATATGAAATTTTAGGAACTATTATAGCTGAAATCGCAGGGGTTAGTTTTGAAGAATTTGTATCAGAAAATATTCTGAAACCATTACAAATGGACAATACTGCTTTATTAACCTTTGAGCGTGCCTCAGGAAGCTTGAATTTACAAGATTTGGAAAAAGTCAATATGGCAATGCCTCATACAAAAGATCAAGAGAAACATATTATACTGGAAAAACAATATCCCTATAATAGAGCACATGGACCCAGTTCTACCATTACAACTAATCTGACCGATTTGGAAAAGTGGGCAAGGGCCAACATAGAGAAGCGTATATTAAAAGAAGAATCCTATGCAGAGATTTGGAAACCACAAGCCGAGGTTCCAAATAATGGGGAAAATGTTGGGGTAAGCTGGTTTATAAGGGAGCAGAATGGATATACATTATATGGGCATGAGGGGAATGACGATGGATTTCGTGCAAGTTTCTGGATTTGCCCTGAATTAGATCTGCATATTGCTGTTGAATCAAATATTAGTAAAGCTCCAGTAAAAGGTATCAGTAAAAAAATATTAAATATAATGACCTCGGCATAAACCGAGGTCATCAATATTTTTTTTCATTGTATTATTCCCTTATGAATTCCAAAAAATCTTCAAAATCATCAAAATCACTTTGTATGAATTCATAAAGAATAGGCTCTTTAAATTCATATTTAGAAGTCATATCCATATATTCTTTTAAGGGACTTTTCCTTAAATCCATTTCTAATGCTAAAATTCCTTTAACATTATAGCTAGCGATAATCATCTGACCAAAGTCAGAGATATAAAACATGCCGTATACATCTTCATTTAACCTGAATACTGCTTTATCAACATGTGAATTATTCTTATTGAAAGCTAAAAAAAGTCTGCCATTTTCATGAATTGTCATCATGGCATTTGTAGTAATTTCAGCCAAACTGTTGTCAATAAATTCATCATTATCTGTTTGCAGGTCATATACAGTAATAAATTCTGGCCTTGAAAGCATCATGGCTGCTTCTGCAGCGCTAACTTTAAAGTCAGAACGTCTTTTAAAACTTGATACAAGGAATTCGTCTATACTAATTTCAGATATGACTATATGATATTTACCATTACTTTCAACCAGAGATTCGCACAAATAGGAGTTACTTTCTTCATCACTTATGTCGATGGTATTTTTACATAATGTAGAAATTGGATAATCCGAATATATTTCAACAGGAGTCCTGCCATTAGTCAAGTATTTTGCAGCATAATAATCACGGCCAAAGCAACGCATTAAAAAGTAGTTAATTACTTGAAATTCTGAATGAATTGGGTCGCACATTTTCTTCATTAGTTCGTGCTTTTCTTTAATGGCAAGAGTTATATCTTTCTCTAGAATAAAATTATATTCTTCTTTTCCTTTTGGTAATGGTAGGGTTAAATCTACATTAGCTTTTGCATATTCCTGTACTAAATAGCAAGCCTCTTTTTCAGTAATTTTGACTTTCTGCCCGCCTAGTCCACCTAAAAGGGCACTTTCAATTACAGTTATTTCTTCAATATCATTTCCTACAATGCTTTTATAAGTCTCAAATCCGTATTCTTCTGCATCGAAATAGAAAAATTGATGAAAATCTGAACTTAAATCTTCTGCTTCGATACCCCAATGTATATAAAGACCTGTAACGCCCATAAGTCTTGTATCTGTAATGTAAGCACTAATAAACTGCTTATTGCTGTCTAGAGGAGAATCAAGCCCGCCTCTGATCACTTTAAATTTTCTATCCAATATTATTTACCCTTTTCTTTAATTATAATAAAGTTAGTATAACCCAAAAGGTTATATATTGACAATATGCTATTTATAGATATAATATAATAAGAAAACTACAATTGAGATTAAAAGTACAAGTGGCTTCTAATTTCTTAAATAACCCCTTATCAAGAGCGGCGGAGGGAATAGGCCCTAAGATGCCCAGCAACCTGTGTATTTCAGATGCATTTGCAGACCAAATATAAAAGGTGCTAAATCCTACAGAAGTGGTATTCTGGAAGATGAGGAAAGATTGTCCAATATGTAAAATCTAACCTCTTTCTTAAGAGGTTATTTTAGTTTTTGAATAAAAATTTGATTTTTGATTTAAATTAAGTTAATTGTAAGGAAGGAAGGGAGTATTATTATGAAGAAATTATTTACTTCAGAATCAGTAACAGAAGGGCATCCTGACAAAATCTGCGATCAGATATCAGATGCAATTTTAGATGCTATTTATGCACAGGATCCTTATGGACGTGTTGCTGCAGAAACAACAACGACAACAGGTTATGCAATGGTAATGGGTGAAATTACTACAAATTGCTATATCGATATTCCTAAGATTGTAAGAGGAGTAATTTGTGATATCGGGTACGATAAGGGTGAATATGGTTTTGATGGCAATACTTGCGCTGTTTTAACTGCTATTGATGAACAGTCCACAGACATTGCTATGGGTGTTGATAAAGCATTAGAATATAAAGAAGGCTCATTGAATGACCAAATTGAAGAGACAGGTGCAGGAGACCAGGGTATTATGTTTGGCTTTGCTTGTAATGAAACTCCTGAATTAATGCCTATGCCTATTTCACTGGCTCACAAGCTTGCATTACAGCTTACGAAGGTAAGAAAAGATGGAACGATTAAGTATTTAAGACCTGATGGAAAAACACAAGTAACTGTTGAGTATGATGGGGATCAGGTAAAGAGAGTCGATACGGTTCTTATTTCGACTCAGCACGATCCGGAAGCTACGCAGGAGCAAATCAGAAAAGACCTTATTGAAAAGGTTATTAAGCCAATTATTCCAGCTGAACTTTTGGATGATGAAACAAAATATTATACAAATCCTACAGGCAGATTTGTAATTGGAGGACCACACGGTGACTCTGGTTTAACAGGTAGAAAGATTATTGTTGACACATATGGTGGATACGCTAGACATGGCGGTGGCGCATTCAGTGGTAAAGACCCTACAAAGGTTGACCGTTCAGCTACGTATGCAGCAAGATATGTTGCCAAAAATATCGTTGCATCAGGAATTGCGGATAAGTGTGAAATTGAATTAGCTTATGCAATTGGTGTGGCAAAGCCAGTATCAGTTTTTGTTGATACTTATGGGACTGGTAAAATTTCGGATGAAAAGATTTCAGAACTTGTTAACAAGCACTTTGACTTAAGACCAGCTGCAATTATCAGAGATTTAGACTTAAGAAGACCTATCTACAGACAGGTTGCTGCTTATGGACATTTCGGAAGAACTGATATTGACGTACCTTGGGAAAAGACAGATAAAGCTGATGCTTTGAGGCAGGATGCAGGTCTGTAAACAAAAAAACAATTTACAGTAGATGTTATTATGTAAAACAAAGCCGATCCTGCCAAATGGCGGGAACGGCTTTTGTTGTTTGAGCACAAAAAAGAATCAAAAATTGTTGCATTTCACAAAAAAACCACGTATAATGATTAATCATACGCTAAAATTATAAAAATGCGTTTGGTAAGGTTTAGCAGGATAGAAAATAATGAATATTATATATAACTAACAATGTAATTATATATGCGAGGAGGGATTTCCGATGGGAATCAAAGTTTCGAAATTTGGCGGCTCATCTGTAGCCGATGCGATACAGCTTACAAAGACAAAAGAAATAATAGAAGCAGATCATGACAGAAGATACGTTGTAGTATCTGCCCCTGGAAAGAGATATGACCAGGACAACAAGATTACGGATCTTTTATATTTATGTAAAACTCATATAGAACATAATTTACCTTATGAACAGGTATTTCAGGTTATTTGTGACAGATACATGGCTATGGAAATTAATCTTGGAGTAGAGGTGGATCTGCTAAAGGAATTTGATGAAATAAAAAGAAATCTTCAAGAAGGTGCTTCGTCTGATTATATAGCCAGTAGAGGTGAATATTTAAATGCAATGATGACAGCAGCCATGCTAGGCTATGATTTTGTAGATGCTGCTGGATTAATACTATTTGACGAAAAAGGTAAGTTTCTTGCTGAGGAAACAAATAAAATTTTAGGAGATGCTTTAAAGCAACATGAAAGGGCTGTTATACCTGGATTTTATGGCACATACCCAAATGGTAAAATTAAAACCTTTTCTAGGGGAGGTTCTGATATTACAGGTGCCATAGTGGCTAGAGCTGTAGAGGCAGAAGTTTATGAAAACTGGACGGATGTATCAGGGTTCCTCATGGCGGATCCAAGAGTTGTAAAAAATCCGCAGCCTATCAGCAAAATATCTTATAAAGAACTTAGGGAACTTTCTTATATGGGAGCATCGGTATTACATGAAGATGCAATTTACCCTGCCAGAATTGCAGGTATTCCTATAAACATTAGAAATACAAATATTCCATCAGATCCGGGGACAATGATTGATTCTGATGTGGAAGTTCAGAAGGATAGGATTATAACTGGAATTGCAGGAAGCAAGGACTTCTCCGTAATTGCTATTTATAAGAATGGACTTAGTCAGGAAAGCGGGTTTATAAGACGTCTGAGCAGCATCTTAGAGGATTATGATATTGCTATTGAACATATGCCAAGTGGAATTGATACCGTTTCGGTTGTAGTCTCAGATAAGAGTATTGATGGGAAATTGGATGACATCGTTGAGGAAATAAAGAGAAAACTTGATCCGGGCAGCATTGATGTTTTTGATGACATGTCACTTATTGCAACAGTTGGTGCAGGCATGTCCAAAAGACTTGGCGTATCTGCAACCTTATTTACAGCACTTGCAAAAGCCGGCGTAAACATCAGAATGATTGATCAGGGTTCCAGTGAAATGAACATTATAGTAGGCGTAGAGACAAAAGACTTCAACAGAGCCATCCAAGCCATCTATGATGCCTTTGTTACACCGCTTTAGCGGTAAAGTAACAACGGACAGCAGGGAGCGGAGCGAGTCGGAGGCAAAGCCGTTGCCTTTGTTACACCGCTTTAGCGGTAAAGTAACAACGGACAGCAGGGAGCAGAGCGAGTCGGAGGCGAAGCCGTTGCCTTTGTTACACCGCTTTAGCGGTAAAGTAACAACGGACAGCAATGAAAATGGACAGCGGGATTTTTACCCGCTGTTTTTATTTTTATAACAAAGAAGACAAAAAATCATTATATTTTTTGGAAATTTGTGGTATAATTTTAGTGATTTTGATGTTATTGCCTCAGTACAATTTTGTACTACATCAAAAGTTATAATAGAATATTGAACGAAGTGAAGATAAACACCATATTGCCGATTTGGTGGTTTTATTATGCAATGGCATATGGAGGAAAGTTTATGAAGAGTATACGTACCAAAATAATGGTTATAATCGGCGGAGTTGCTATTTTGGCAATGCTTATTTCAGGAATGGTTATTACGAAAGAGGTTGTTAAAACGGTCTCTTCAAGTGAAGAAAATGTATCGTCTTTAACTGCAGAAACCCTTCAAGCAGGGGTAGATGAGTACTTTACAGAGTATATTAGTCTGGTTCAACAGCTTGCACTTGATTCAAATCTTAGAAAACTGTTAACCGACGCACCAAACACGAGCAATTTTACCCAGAATCCAGAATATCAAAATGTATATACTACATTAAAGGATGGCACGGATAAAGGCAATAAGAATATGATTGGGACCTTTACAGCAGCAGCAAATTCCGATTTATTATTTGGTGGATCAGGTTATGTTGCTGAACCTGGATTTGAGTTGAAGACAAGAGCATATTGGTTTGAGAAGCAGGAAGATATTGATAAAGGATATATTATTACTGAGCCTTATATGGATATATCCACAAATAAAATGATTATAACGATATCTGCACCAGTATATGATATGAATATGAAGAATATTGTAGGTATTGCAGGAGCCGATGTATCTATTACAAATTTAAGTAACATGATTGTTGAAAAACAAAGTGCTTATGCGCAAGGCTATCAAATGCTAATCTCAAATAAAAATATAATCTTGGGAAGCAAGAATGAGGACGAGCTGCTGAAATCCACAGATAAAATCGGATTTAGTAAAAATATGGTGGAAGAAATTACTAAACCCACTGGCAAAATAATAAAATTTACTAGGAACGGAGAAACTCAATACGGTATAGTAGGAGAAACCCGTGCAGCAGGATGGAAAGTACTGCTTGCTATTCCAAAGGATAATTTTTTAAAGATAGTAAATTCGACAAGGCAAGAACTAATTCTTATTTATCTGGTTTCCATCGTAATCCTTTTTACAGTCATATTTATAGTGAGCAGAAGTATAGTTGCTCCACTTAAAAAATTAACTAAGGTGACTGACGAACTGGCAAATGGAAATCTAGAGACGCAGATAGATGTAAATTCAAGGGATGAAGTCGGAATAATGGCTGATTCTTTGAGAAGTTTAATCTTGAGATTGAACCAATATATAACTTATATAGATGAAGTGTCCGCTGCGCTAGATGAATTTGCTGATGGACGGTTAAATATTGAATTAAAGCAGAAGTACGATGGAGAATTTGCAAAACTAAAGAGCTCCATTATGCAGGTATCCAGCGTGTTTAAAAAAACTATCGGACAGATTGTAGATGTCTCTGAAATGGTGGCAAATGGTTCGGTAGAGATAGCTAATGCTGCACAAATGTTGGCACAGGGAACGACCAATCAAGCAAGTACCACAGAAGAACTTACAGCGACTATAAATGATTTATCCGAACATGTATCCGAAAATGCGAATAATGCGTTAAGTGCTGCTAATCAAGTTAGAATAGTGGGAAATACAGCAGATAAGAGTAATGAACAAATGCACCATATGATTATGGCTATTGATGATATTAATAAAAAATCTTCTGAAATAGGGAAAATCATTAAAGTTATTGAAGATATCGCTTTCCAGACAAATATCCTGGCATTGAATGCTGCAGTTGAAGCTGCAAGAGCAGGTACAGCAGGAAAAGGATTTGCTGTAGTTGCAGATGAAGTAAGAAATCTAGCAAGTAAGTCAGCAGAGGCAGCCAAAGTAACTACCAATTTAATAGAGGAAACAATTGATGCAGTAGAAAATGGCACAGAGATTGCTAATCAGACAGGCACAATGCTTGAGGAAGTCATAAAAGGAGTATCACAATCGGTTGAATTAATCAGTGGGATTTCTGAAGCTTCTGTAAAACAGGTGGCAGCACTGAGACAAACGCTGGACGGTGTTGAACAAATTAACTCAGTGGTTCAGACAAATGCAGCTACTGCAGAAGAAAGTTCAGCTGCGAGTGAACAATTGTCCAAGCAGGCCAACTCTCTTAAGGATGTATCCTCACAATTTAAGATTGATTAAGAATCTAAACTAATTTGTCGGCTGACCCGAAAAAAGAAATGGAGTGTGAAATATAGGATGCCACTGATTATACCAGATAAATTGCCTGCAGGTGATTTATTACAAAAGGAAAATATATTTGTAATGCATGATGCGGCGGCAATAAAACAGGATATCAGACCATTGCGCATATTAATGGTTAACCTGATGCCAGATAAGGCAGCTACAGAGACTCAGCTTGCAAGGGTATTGGCGAATTCACCATTGCAGGTAGAATTGACTTTGCTTAGAATGGGAACTCATGAGTCTAAAAACGTGTTGGAAGAATATCTGGATACTTTTTATAAAACCTTTGATGAAATTAAGGGTCAGCGTTTTGATGGGATGATTTTAACGGGAGCACCAGTTGAGACATTAAGTTTTGAAGAAGTGGATTATTGGGAAGAACTTTGTCAGATATTCAAATACTCAAAAACTAATGTATATAGCAGCATGTATATTTGCTGGGGTGCTCAGGCAGGACTCTATTATCACTTTGGCATTGATAAATATCCAATGGATGAAAAAATGTTTGGTGTATTTGAGCATAAAGTGACTCGTGCACATAGTCCTTTGTTAAGAGGATTTGATGATGTTTTCTGGGCTCCCCATTCCAGATATACACAGACTCTTAAATCGGATATAGTGTTTCACCCAGAAATCAGAATTTTAGCAGAGTCAGAAGAGGCGGGTCCTCATATTCTTGCTACAGATAATGGAAGACAAATTTTTATAATTGGGCATCAGGAGTATGATAGAGAAACCCTCGGCTTGGAGTATTACCGTGATGTAAGACAAGGTGGTCCTGTTTCGGTTCCCAAAAACTATTTTAAGGATGACCAGCCTGGCAAAGATGTTGTAGTAAGATGGCGTGGTCATGCCAGTATGCTATTTGCTAACTGGCTAAATTATTATGTTTATCAGGAGACGCCATATGACTTAACTCAGCTATAAGAGGATGCTTATATTTAAATAGTGATATAACAGAGACGTTGTATCACTATTTTTTTATATAAATCTTCACAAAACCTACAGATGACCCTCATAAAATCCAAATATTTTTATGCTATATTTTGATAAATTGAATTTAAGCTTCAACATACTAAACTTAATGAAAAATATAGAAAAAAAGAGGAAAATATGAATTTTATAAAAGAAAAAATATTAAATAGTAAAAACATCAGAACTTTAGTACAAGTGATTAGCTTTATTGCTTTTACTGGGTTATTTACATTAACATATGGAAGTCTTAAAAGTATTTACGTTTGTACAATAGAAGGGAACTTTAGTTTAGTCACATGTATGCCACAGTTAATTCTTGTTTCAGTTGTATTTCTGCTGACTGCAACGTTGGGAAGGTTTTTCTGTGGATGGATGTGTGCTTTTGGCACATTAATGGATTTTCTTCATTTTATTTCATATAAAATTACCGGAAAAAGTATTATTGTAAACTATAAACTAGATCAAGCATTAAAATTGCTAAAATACATAGTCCTTATAGGCTCAATTATTTTTATCTGGACTCTAGGTGTGAACCTGTTTGGAGGAAGTAACCCATGGGATGTATTTGGTACATATACATCTTTTGGACAATTCCCTGAATTTAGCCAGTATATTAAAAGCAATTGGCTGGGTGTTGGAATACTTGTAATAGTAGTTCTAGGGGGACTGTTCATAGAGCGGTTCTTCTGTAGATATTTATGTCCTCTGGGCGCTATTTTTAGCATATTATCTAAACTGCGTATAATAAAAATTAAAAAAGCAGAAAATAATTGTGGAAAATGTAGTCATTGCAGTAAGTCTTGCAGCATGGGAATTAACATAAATCCTAAAGAGGTGGTAACTTCCGGTGAATGTATAAATTGTTTCAAATGCATCAATGCCTGCCCAAGGGAAAACTTAAGGATTATGTTAGGAACAAAGCATTCGAAGAAAATTGCAGTAGTTATAGCTATTCTTGTAGTAAGTGCAAGTGGTATTGCTTATTATGCAGCAACCTATATTGATTCCAGCCAGGCAACAGACTTAAGCAAAGTTCATATAGCTGAATTGACTGAGCAGGGAGGGGGAACCTTTACAGATGGTACATATGAAGGTACGGGAAGTGGATTTAAGGGAACTACTACTGTATCCGTAACTGTTAAGAATGGCTATATAAAAAATATAGAAACTATATCCACGGGGGATGATATGCCATACTATAACAGGGCTTTTAACCATGTTGCGGAACAGATTATTTCAACACAGAATGTCAGTATTGATGCGATGACTGGTGCAACTTTCAGTAGCAATGGCATTATGGAAGCTGTAGCAAATGCTTTAGGACAGGAATATGAAAACAATAATAGCCAGCTTGAAAGAGGACATGGAGGCCTTGGATATGGGATGGATAATGGAAAAAGTTAGATTAATGCAATTGAGGGCGGGTTGCCCTCTTTTCTTTTTTTAACAAATGGTGTATAATATTATGTTACAACACACATAAACAAATAAGAATGCATAAGAACAAAACAAAAGCGTGTTTATACAGGAGGTATAAATGGGAGGGAGTATATTTACTTCAGTAATAGTCATAATTATTTTAATCGTATTATCAGGATACTTTTCCGCAACGGAGACAGCTTTTACATCTTTAAATAGAATAAGGATGAAAAATCTTGCTGGTACTGGTAATAAGAGAGCGAAGCTGGTACTTGCGTTAGAAGAAAAATATGACAGACTTCTAACAACAATTTTGATAGGGAATAACATCGTAAATATTACCATGACATCGATAGCAACTGTGCTATTTGTAGATCTATATGGTGTTTACGGTTCAACTATTTCTACAATAGTAATGACTGTTGTAGTTCTGATTTTTGGTGAAATATCTCCCAAAATTATTGCAAAAGAAAGTCCTGAAAACTTCTCTATGTTTTCAGCACCATTTCTCAGAATTCTAATGGTAATATTAAAACCAGTAAATTTCTTATTTATGCAATGGAAAAAAATTATTAGAACAGTATTTAAGATAAATGACGACCGAAGCATAACCGATGATGAACTTATAACCATTGTTGAAGAAGCAGAAACTGAGGGGAGCCTTGATGAAGAAAGAAGCGAATTAATTCAAAATGCCATTGAATTTAATGAACTAGAGGCTTATGATGTATTGACTCCCAGAGTTGACGTAGAGGCTATAGAAATAGATGAAGAAAAGGAAGAAGTGGCAAAAATATTCTTAGAAACAGGTTTTTCAAGACTGCCAGTATATGAGGAGAATATGGACAAAATCCTTGGCGTTTTAAATCAGAAGGATTTTCATAATTTTGTAATTGGCCAGAAAAAAGAAATATCCGATTATGTAACGCCAGTAGTATTTACACCAGGCTCTATAAAAATTGCTACTCTTTTAAAAAGAATGCAAAAAGCAAAAACTCATATTGCTGTTGTTGTAGATGAATATGGTGGTACTGAGGGTATTGTCACAATGGAAGACATCATTGAAGAACTTGTAGGAGAAATCTTTGATGAACATGATGCAACTGCTTCACAAGAGATTCTTCAAATTTACGATGGAAGTTACAGGGTACTGGGGGGCGCAAGTGTTGAAAAAATGTTTGACTATTTTGGGTTAAAATATGAGGAAATGGATGTTACTACAGCCAATGGATGGGTTGTAGTGAATCTGGATAAATTACCTGAAGTAGGCGATTCATTTGAATATAAAAATTTAAAAGTTAGAGTAACCAAGGCTGATGGAAAAAGGGCCTTAGAAATAAATGTGGTCGTTATGCCGCATGAAATGCAACAAGAGGAAGGGTTAAGAATATGGGATTAATGGAAAAAATCTTTGGTGATTTAAATGTCAAAGAAGTAAAAAGAATTGAAAAAATAGTAGACAAAGTAGAAGCACTTGATTCAGAAATGCAGGCACTTACAGATGAACAACTTAAGGCAAAAACTTTCGTATTTAAAGAAAGAGTTAAAAATGGCGAATCTCTTGACGATATATTGCCAGAGGCTTTTGCAGTATGTAGAGAAGGTGCTGTAAGAAGTTTAGGAATGAAACACTTTAGAGTACAGTTAATCGGTGGTGTTGCGCTGCATCAGGGAAGAATTGCTGAAATGAAAACTGGTGAAGGTAAGACTTTAGTGGCTACATTGGCAGCATATTTAAATGCACTTAGCGGGGAAGGCGTTCATGTTATAACCGTAAATGATTATCTTGCAAAACGTGATATGGAATGGATGGGAAAGTTATATACTTTCCTAGGATTGACTGTAGGATGTGTAATACATGAGGTAAATGGTGCAGATAGAAAAGCCGCTTATGAGGCTGACATTACTTATGGAACGAACAATGAATTTGGTTTTGATTACTTAAGAGACAACATGGTTACTTATCGTGAAGAAATGTCCCAGAGAGAAGAACTTAATTTTGCTATCGTGGATGAAGTTGACTCCATCTTAATTGATGAAGCAAGGACACCGCTTATTATTTCAGGTCAAGGAGCTAAGTCTACTGATTTATATGGAATAGCAGATAAATTTGTAATCAGATTACGAAATGAAGACGATTTTACTATTGAAGAAAAAGATAAAACTGTTGCCCTTACAGAAGAAGGTGTAGCTAAGTGTGAAAAAGAATTTGGTATTGAAAACTTCTCAGACCCTGAAAATATGGAAATCAACCATCACGTACTTCAGGCATTAAAGGCTAGAAACTTAATGAAGCGTGATGTTGACTATATTGTTAAAGACGGCGAAATCGTAATTGTTGATGAATTTACAGGCCGTTTAATGTTTGGCCGTAGATACAGTAATGGGTTGCACCAGGCTATCGAGGCTAAGGAAGGCGTACTAGTTCGTTCAGAGTCAAAGACACTGGCCACAGTAACATTACAGAACTACTTTAGAATGTACAAGAAACTGGCAGGTATGACAGGTACTGCAAAGACTGAAGAAGATGAATTTAGAGAAATATATAACATGGATGTTGTAGTAATACCAACGAACCGTGAAATTGCAAGAACAGATCTTCAGGATTCAATCTATGCGACTGAAAAGGGTAAGTTTAAAGCCATTGCAGAAAGAATTGCAGAAGTTCACGCTACTGGTCAGCCAGTTTTAGTAGGTACAATTTCGATTGAACGTTCTGAACTGATTAGTGATATGCTTAGCAAGCGTGGTGTTAAACATAAAGTGTTGAATGCAAAGCAGCATGAAAAGGAAGCAGAAATTGTTGCTGAGGCAGGTCGTTTAGGTGCGGTAACCATTGCTACCAATATGGCTGGTAGAGGTACAGATATCCTGCTAGGTGGTAATCCAGAATTTGAAGCAAAGCGTGAAATGAAGAGACAAGGCTTTAGTGATGAGGCTATGTCATTTGCGACTTCCTTTGTTACAACTAACGAACCGGAATTATTACATGCTCGAAAAACATTTAATGAACTAAATGATAGATTTAAGACAGAAAGGGCTGAAGAACAGCAGAGGGTTAGAGAACTAGGCGGTCTTTGCATAATTGGTACAGAACGTCATGAATCACGAAGAATAGATAATCAGTTAAGAGGACGTGCGGGACGTCAAGGCGATCCTGGTTGTACACAGTTCTTCTTATCCCTTGAAGACGAACTTATGCGTCTATTTGGTGGTGAAAAGATTCAGAGCTTGGTAGAAAAACTAGGTGTTGAAGAGGATGAAGCCATTGAAGCAGGAATGCTTACAAAGCGTATTGAAGCAGCTCAGAAAAAGGTGGAAGGAAAGAACTTCTACATTAGAAAATATGTATTACAATACGATAACGTTATGAATAAACAACGTCAGATTATTTATGATGAAAGACGCAAAGTATTATTTGGAGAAGATTTAAGAAATCACATTGTAAATATGACGCAGGAATTGATCGATGAAACCGTTGACCCGATAACTGTGGCATCAAGATATGCTGAGGAATGGGATTTACAAACTTTAGGTAAAAACTTAAAGAAATTATGTGTTAGATTTGATGAGAACCTACCTTATTCTCAGGAAGAAGTTCAGAATCTTACAGCAGAACAGCTAAAAGAAGATATTTATGAAGCATTTGAAAAACTATATGCTGAAAAAGAAGCAGAAATAGGTATCGATCGAATACGTGAATTAGAGAGAATGATTCTAATTAGAGTTGTTGATAACAAGTGGATGGACCATATTGATGATATGGATCAGCTTAGAAATGGTATCAATCTTCGAGCATTAGGGCAGCAAGATCCTGCAGCAGCTTACTCAAATGAGGGATTTGATATGTTTGAGCTTATGATACAGGCCATCAAGGAGGATACTGTAAAGTTCTGCTACAATGTTACTATTCAGACAAATGCTGAAAGAAAGAAAATTATGGAAGCAGGGGAAGGCAGGAAAGAAGAATACCACGAAGAAGGGATGGCTAGCAGCGTTTCAACTGGAGGAATGCCTAATCAGACTCAGGTTCCAGAGAGAGAACAAAAGCATGAGCCAATTAGAAGAACAGAAGAAAAAGTAGGAAGAAATGATTTATGCCCATGTGGCAGCGGTAAAAAGTATAAGAACTGCTGCATGAACAAATAGGGCTTGTTAATTTTCCGTTCTGCTGTGTTGTCAGTGAATCTGTGCTGCTTGAAGACCTACCATAAATTTGCATAGCAAATTTATGGTAGGTCTCATGCAACAAAATCAAAATTCATATTTTAGATTTTGACTGCCACGTACTATATGTACGTTCCGCTTCTCGATTCCCTGTCGCCTTGCATAACGAAAAATTCCCTGCGCCCTTTGTAATTGGGTTAATATTTGATATAAAACAAATAAGAAAGGAATTTTATATGGTTGAATTGGATCAGATAAAATACGGCTTGCCTGCTGCTAAGGCAAATTTGACAGAAGTAGGTGACTCTCTTTGACCTGGCAAGGTTAGAGAGCAGATTAGAAGAAATAGAAATAAAGACTCAGATAGATGGGTTTTGGGAGGACCATGAAGCCGCACAAAAACTATTGAAGGAAAAGAAGTCTTTAGAAAATACAGTTAACGGTTACAGAGATTTGGAGCGGGCTTTAGAGGATATTGAAGTCCTTATAGAAATGGCAGAAGAAAGCGAAGCAGATTCTTCTGCAGAAGAAAATGCCCATATGGCAGAAGAAATAAAAGAAGCATATGAAAACTATAAAGCCAAAGTAGAGGAAGTTAGATTAAGAACATTATTAACTGGGGAGTATGACAGTAATAGTGCTATCTTTACGGTACATGCAGGTACTGGTGGTGTTGATGCTATGGATTGGGCAGAGATGCTTCTTCGGATGTACACACGTTGGGCAGATAAGAAAGGTTACAAGACTAAGGTGATTGACCTTCAAGATGATACAGAGGCCGGAATTAAAAGTGCCACTGTAATTGTAGAAGGTGAAAATGCATATGGATATTTAAAAAATGAACGTGGGGTTCATAGATTAGTTCGTATCTCTCCGTTCAATGCGCAAGGAAAGAGACAAACCTCTTTTGCTTCACTGGAAGTAATGCCTGAACTTGATGATGACATAAATATAGAAATTGATTCTGAAGATTTACGAATAGATACTTATCGTTCCAGTGGCGCCGGTGGGCAGCATGTAAATAAAACAGATTCAGCTATTCGAATTACACACTTACCAACCAATATTGTAGTTACTTGCCAGAATGAGCGAAGTCAGCATCAAAACAAGGATATGGCCATGAAGGTGTTGAAAGCCAAACTAACTGAACTTGCTGAACAGGAGCATAAGGATAATCTGAAGGAACTTAAAGGTGATTTTTCACAAAACACATGGGGAAGCCAGATTCGTTCTTATGTATTCCAGCCTTATACAATGGTTAAAGACCACCGAACAGGAGCGGAAATCGGTAATGTCCAGTCAGTTATGGATGGGGAGATTGATTATTTTATCAATGAAAAGTTAAAATTTAAGGATTGATTATAAATTTATGTAGGGAAAAGGAATTAGAAAATGAACATTATTGAAAAATTGGCCCAGGAATTTTCTGTAAAGATTTCACAGGTTGAAAATACAGTAAAACTTATAGATGAGGGGAATACTATTCCGTTTATTGCACGTTATAGAAAAGAAGTAACCGGAGGACTTTCGGACGTAATACTACGTGATATGGACGAAAGACTTACTTATCTGCGCAACCTTGAAACTAGAAAAGAAGAAGTTACAAGGCTAATTGACGAGCAGGGGAAATTAACAGATGAACTAAAGGCTGAAATTGAAAAAGCAGAAGTATTACAGAGAGTAGAGGATCTTTACAAGCCTTATAAGCAAAAAAAGGCGACAAGAGCCTCAAAGGCAAAGGAAAAGGGATTGGAGCCCTTAGCACTTGTCTTTTATGCACAGGAGATTCAATCAGGCACTATTGAAGAACTGGCAATGCCATACATAAATGAGGAGAAAGGTGTTGAAACTGCTGAACAGGCCATTCAGGGAGCCATGGATATTATTGCAGAAATGGTTGCAGATCATCCTGAGCTTACAGCAATGGTAAGAGAAAAGACAAAGAAAGCAGGGGTCATTTCAACAGAAGCAGTAGATTCAGAGGAAAAAACTGTTTACGATATGTATTATGGACATCAGGAAAGCATTGACAAAATTCCAAACCATAGAGTTCTTGCTATAAACAGAGGTGAGAAGGAAAAGAAGCTTAAGGTTAAGGTGGTAGCACCAGTAGAACAACTTCAATTAATGCTAGAAGAGGATGTTATTACAAGTGAAAAATCAATATTTGTTCAGCTTTTAAAAGATACCATTGCAGATGCTTACAAGAGATTAATGGCTCCTTCTATTGAAAGAGAAATGAGAAATCTTTTAACTGAAAGAGCAGAACTTGATGCGGTGAAAGTATTTGCTAAAAATACAGAAAAATTATTAATGGTTCCACCAGTTAATGGAGCAAGAATCATAAGCATTGACCCTGGATATAGAACGGGTTGTAAAGTAGCGGTTTTAAATGAAACAGGTAAGCTTTTAGCTTACGCTACAGTATATCCGACACAACCGAAAAAGGATATTGCAGGAACTGAAGCCGCATTAAAGAAGTTAATAGAAAAGTTTAAGATTAATACCATTGTAATAGGCAATGGGACAGCTTCAAGAGAAACCGAAGAAGTTGTGGCTAACTTTCTTAAGAAAAATGACTATGATATAAACTATACCATTGTAAATGAGGCCGGTGCATCCGTTTATTCAGCATCAAAACTGGCAACAGAAGAATATCCAGACCTTGATGTTACCACAAGAGGAGCGATGTCACTAGGCAGAAGACTTCAGGATCCGCTTGCGGAACTTGTTAAGATTTCACCAAAGAGCATTGGGGTAGGTCAGTATCAGCACGATATAGATCAGAATCTTTTAGATGGAGCATTAACAAATGTAGTAGAAGACTGCGTAAACAGAGTTGGAGTTGATTTGAATACAGCATCTCCTTCACTTCTTTCCTATATCGCAGGAATTAATATGGGCATAGCCAAGAATATTGTTGCCTATAGAGAAGAAGCAGGTAAGTTTACCAATAGAAAAGAACTTTTAAAGGTTGCAAAGCTAGGAGAAAAAACTTATAAGCAGTGCGCAGGGTTTATGAGAATAGCAGATGGAAAGAACCCGCTTGATGCGACTTCTGTTCATCCCGAGTCTTATGCAGCAGCAGATGTAGTACTTCAAAAACTGGGTATTGACAAGGAACTGATTAGACAAGGCGGGGCAGCTGAGATTGAAGAAAAAATTTGTATAGTTTATCCAGCAGATAAAAAGCCTGCTAAAGTGGAATTAGGTACAAAAGGGCTTGCAGCTTTGGCTGTATTGAAAGAAACTAAGCCAGAAGATCCCAAAAAGGGACTAGGCAAGAGCATTGAAAAACTTGCCGAAGAGGTGGGGCTTGGTGTCATGACACTAAAAGACATCATTGAAGAAATAAAGAAGCCTGCCAGAGACCCTAGAGAAGATGCACCAGCTGTAGTTTTCAGAAACGACGTAAGAAGCTTTGAAGATTTAAAAGTGGATATGGAAATGATGGGAACAGTCCGTAATGTAGTAGACTTTGGAGCTTTTGTAGATATCGGAGTTAAAAATGATGGATTAGTCCACATTTCAGAGATAAGCAATAAATTCATAAAGCATCCTATGGATGCAGTATCTGTGGGAGATACGGTAAAAGTT
Source organism: Aminipila sp. (assembly GCF_032051575.1). Classification (NCBI taxonomy): domain Bacteria; kingdom Bacillati; phylum Bacillota; class Clostridia; order Peptostreptococcales; family Anaerovoracaceae; genus Aminipila; species Aminipila sp. Next base: position 32,565 of record NZ_DAMBYD010000019.1, read on the forward strand.
AAAATTTTAAGTATCGACTATGCTAGACAGAAAATTGCACTTACAATGAAATTATAGAAATTATTATGGCCCTAAAACTCTTAAAATGGAGTATTTTAGGGCTATTTTGCCCTTGTATTAGTTGTATAATTATGGTAGTATTATCACGGGTAGCACCACTATGTCCGTTATAGAAAAGGAGATTGAGTCGAGATGTTATTAGAAACAATCACTAAATTTATTGGAGACATGGGTATCGTAAACTTAGACTACAAAAGTGGAATCATGATTGTGGTTGCACTATTTTTACTTTATTTAGCTATTAAGAAAGGCTTTGAACCTTTATTACTAATACCGATTGCATTTGGAATGCTATTGTCCAATTTACCTGGCTCAGGAATTTTTATCAACCACGCGGTGATTACTTCTTCTGAGGAATTATCAGATGTAGGTTTGCTAACTATATTTTACATATTAAAACCTATACTGCCGTCTTTGATATTCTTAGGTGTAGGAGCAATGACAGACTTTGGCCCACTTATCGCTAATCCTAAATCACTGCTTCTTGGAGCAGCAGCTCAATTTGGTATTTTCTTAGCATTCTTCGCAGCTATATTCTTAGGTTTTAATGCTCAGGAAGCTTCATCAATTGGTATTATCGGAGGAGCAGATGGTCCAACCGCAATATATCTGACACAGAAATTGGCACCGGCACTACTGGGAGCTGTTGCAGTTGCGGCATACTCCTATATGGCACTGGTTCCGGTTATTCAACCACCGATTATGAAACTTCTTACTACTAAGAAGGAACGTATGATTAAGATGGAACAGCTTAGAAATGTATCTCAAAAAGAAAAAATCTTATTTCCCATTGCAGTAACGGTCATTGTTGTATTACTACTTCCAGCGGCAGCCCCACTTATTGGACTGCTAATGCTTGGGAACCTTTTTAAAGAATGCGGAAAAACATTAAGGTTGTCGGATACTGCATCAAATGCTATGATAAACATTGTTACAATCATGCTTGGGTTAGCAGTCGGTGCGTCAGCACAGGGCCCGACTTTTTTAGTAAAAGAAACAATTTTAATTATCATTTTAGGAGTTTTTGCTTTTGCTGGAGGTACAGCGGCAGGAGTTCTTTTAGCTAAACTTATGAATGCAGTTACTGGAGGAAAAATCAATCCACTTATTGGATCTGCAGGTGTATCTGCTGTGCCAATGGCGGCGCGTGTATCTCAGAAGGTTGGTCAGGCAGAAAATCCTTCAAATTTCTTGTTAATGCATGCCATGGGACCTAATGTTGCGGGTGTAATTGGTTCGGCCGTTGCCGCCAGCGTGATGCTGTCCATGTTTGGTGGATACTAAATTGAAATATAAGAAAAGGTTAAAGAAAGTGCAGTTGGAAATAGCTGCACTTTTGTGTTGCTTTAGTGAAAATTATGTGTAATATGTGTGAAAGTACTTACCAAATACTGTATTTGTACGATATACTACCTATAGTGGGTAGCTTAATTTATCTTGTTTGATTGGAAGAAAGAAGGTTAAAAAATGATTGAATCCATAGGCAACAGCATAACCGATTATGCAAAGCAGGAAAGAGAATTATTAGCAAGCAGGGAGAATAGTGTAAAGAGTGCTGAGACTTCACAGGCATCCGCTTCAAGTGATGCAGCAGCCATTGCAAATTCAGAACAGCAGATTTCAGATACCGCACAGGCAAAGACAAGAGCACCGCAATACGATACGGTAGAAATTAGCGAAGAAGGTATGAATATGGCGAAGCAGCAGGCAAATAGTGATTCTGCTGCATTAAATTCTGCCACAAAGACAGATTCAACTGAAGAAACTGAAAAAGCAGCGTCCAGCAGTTCGTCAACAGCTACTAAGGATCTATCCTCTTATTCTGAAGATGAGTTGGATGACATGGTGGATGAAGGAACTATTAGTCAGTTAGAGAAAAATACAGAGTTAGCAAGACGTGCTGCTGAAGAAGCTACAGACAAGCAGGATGAGGATAACAGTGTGGTAACTTCTGACGAAATGATAAATGTTTCAGGGCAGTCGGCTATGGAAGATGAAGAATAATTGTACATATACATATTACTTAAAATTTAAATAGCATAAAAGCTGAGTTAAGTGTCTCCGCTTTTATGCTATTTTTTAAATAATTATTAATACTAAGTGAAAATAATTTTAACTTACCAAAAAAGGATGTACGGAAAAGTGAACACCAAAAAGCAATGTTGACTAGAAGATTTAGGGTATGATAGTATGGCTGTAAGATGAATGCTAGTTTAGGGAGGCTGAAAAATAATAATATGTTAGTGCAGTTATAATAACCAGGAGGGTATTATGGATAGTGCAGTACTTAAAGATATTATTCTAAATGCAACTTCAGAGCCTATCGTAATTGTTGATAATAAGGGGTGTATAACCGAACTAAGCAAGGCTTATGCAGAGTTTTTGGAAATTGATCGAGACCAGGCCATTGGAAAGCATGTTTCAGAAGTAATTGAAAATTCAAGAATGCATATCGTTCTTGAAACAGGAAAGGCCGAGATTGCCAAAACCCAAAAAATAAAAGGGAAGACTATGATTGCTACGAGAATCCCGATTGTAAAGAATGGGGAAATTATGGGCGTTTATGGTAGAGTTCTTTTCAAGGACATAAAGGAATTATATTCGCTTTATGGGAGAATCAATGAAATAGAACAGGAACTGTCTTTTTACAAAAAACGATATGGGAAGATTAATATTGCAAAATACAGCGTTGATGATATCATAGGTGAAAGTCCTGAAATATTGGAAATGAAAAAAAGCATTTTAAAAGTAGGCATTGGTAATTCAAACATTTTAATAACAGGAGAAAGTGGGACAGGCAAGGAGCTAGTGGCGCATGCGATTCATAGTGCCAGCAGGAGAAAAGAGAATCCTTTAATTTGCCTGAACTGCGCGGCGATTCCTTCACAATTATTAGAATCAGAACTCTTTGGATATGAAGAAGGGGCATTTACAGGGGCAAAAAAAGGTGGTAAGCCTGGACTATTTCATGCTGCAAATAAAGGAACTTTGTTTCTTGATGAAATAGGAGATTTATCCATGAGTATGCAAGTAAAGCTTCTTAGGGCTATTCAGGATAAAGAAATTAGGAGAGTGGGATCATCAACCGGCGAAAATGTTGATGTTAGAATAGTGGCAGCTACAAATAAAAATCTAGCAGAGATGATAGAGGAGAATACCTTTAGGGCAGATTTATTTTATCGTTTAAATGTTGTAAGCATTACAATTCCACCAGTTAGAAAAAGAAAAAGTGACATTCCTATTTTAGTTCAATTTTTCTTAAATAAAATTGCAGAGAATGAGGGGATTTATTTAAAGGGTATATCAAATGCTGCAATGGAATATTTAAAACAGTATGACTGGCCTGGAAACATAAGAGAGCTTGAGAATACTTTAGAAAGAGCCTCCAATTTTGTTGATGATGATGGAATAATCAAGCCGAAAGATTTGATAAATAAAATTACTGGCGGCGTGAATCCATATGCAGATAAGCAGCTTAAAGAGATTGTAGAGGAGGCTGAACGTAATGCCCTGATTAATGCATTGATGAGGTTTGAAGGTAGAAAAACCTTAATTGCGAAAGAATTAGGGATAAGCAGGACAAGTTTATATGAAAAACTGGAGAAATATAAAATTGATTTAATGTAAATACATGAAGTGTACGGAAATTATTACAAAAAAGAAGTCGTTTCAAAGAGAATGTACTAAAAAGTTTACAAATTACAGACTTAGAAGCTGTTTGCCAGGCGGCAAACAGTTTTTTTATACCAACTACCATAAATAAAAACTATACATGCATTGATAAAACCATTGGAAATGAAAGGATGTGCATAAACATAAAATTTGGATAAGCCTCTTGGCATGCAAATTGCGTTATATGTTGCTGTGGCATTTATATAACAGCATATATGTCATTACCTAGGTAAAATTGCACAGTTATCAAGTTAGGAGGACGAGAAGATGATAAAGAAAAGAGTTGCTATCATTACAGGAGCAGCAAGCGGCATTGGATTTTCTACAGCAGAAGCTTTGGCAAGAGATGGGGTCAAAGTTGTAATGGCCGATGTGAACGCTGAAAAGCTAAAAAGCGCAGCAGAGGAAATCGGAGGCATTTACTTAACAGCAGATTTAAGTAAGAGAGAAAGCTGCAGGGATTTAGTTGACTTTACATTGGAGCATTACGCAAAAGTAGATATTCTTATAAATGTTGCAGGATTACAGAATGTATGTCCAGTGGAAGAGTTCCCAGAAGATAAATGGGACTTTATGATTTCGTTAATGTTAACAGCGCCATTTTTACTTACCAGGTATTGTTGGCCATCAATGAAAGAAAATGGGTGGGGAAGGGTTATTAATTTAAACTCAATTCATGGTTTAGTCGCTTCTGAATTCAAATCTGCTTATGTTTCAGCAAAACATGGGCTGACGGGGTTCACCAAGGCAGCAGCTTTAGAGGGAGGGCCATATGGAATTACAGTGAACTCGATATGTCCTGCTTATGTTAAGACACCTTTAGTTGAAGGACAAATTGCGGATCAAGCTAAGCATCATGGGATAACAGAAGAAGAGGTAGTACGAAATATCATGCTTGCCAAAGCATCAATCAAAGAGATGCTGGCGCCTGAAACAATTGCAGAAGTAGTTAAGTTCTTATGCTCGGATGTTGCTTCAAGCATTACAGGTATAGCATTACCAATTGATGGCGGCTGGACAGCAAACTAAATAATTAAATCTAAAAACTCAGACAATAAAACTAACAAAACAACTAACATACAAAAATAATAAGGGGATGCCTGACATACTGGATTAAGTTCATCTAGAAGGCAACCCCGCAGACGTAATTTTAAAGGTTATTATAATTAGTTGAAGTTATAGAGAGCTCAAAGAGTTCGTATTTGAGGAGGAAAAAAGATGATCGGAGTATTAGGTATCATTATCTCTTTAGGATTATTAATGTATTTGGCATACAAGGGTTGGTCTGTTATTATTATCGCTCCGTTATTAGCATTGCTGGCAGCAAGTTTTACAATCTTTCAGGGTGGGGATTTCCACATGCTGGCCACTTATACAGAAGGGTTTATGGTCAGCTTATCAGGTTATGTTAAAAGTTATTTTCCGGTATTCTTACTAGGAGCATTATTTGGAAAGGTCATGGATGATTCAGGGGCAGCCAACTCTATTGCCGTTGCTATTTCAACCAAAATTGGTAAGGGTAAGGAGATTTGGGCAGTGGTACTATCCTGTGCGGTTATTACTTACGGAGGAGTATCCCTATTTGTAGCAGCTTTCGCCATATATCCAATTGGAGCAGCGTTATTTAGAGAAGCGGATATACCAAAAAGATTATTACCTCCAGCTATTGCCTTAGGAGCATTTACTTTTACTATGACTGCAATCCCAGGAACACCACAGATTCAGAATGCAATTCCAATGCAGTATTTTGGGACTGATGCTTTTGCAGCACCAATACTAGGTATTGTTGCTGCGGTAATTATGCTGTTTGGCGGAATGTTTTGGATAAATTCTAGAAATAAAATAGCTCAAGCAAAAGGTGAAGGCTATGGAAATCATATGAATGAAGATATTGCAGCTATGGACACATCGAATCTGCCACCGTTTTTTACATCAATTCTGCCGATTATTATCGTATTAGTAGGGAACTTTATTTGTTCAAAGTATGTATTCCCAAGTATGGATACTGCTTATTTGGCTGATTATAATACTACAATTGGAGCAGTACAGGGAAATTGGAGTTTAATCGTATCTCTAATTATCGGTGTTCTGGCTGCTATTGCTTTTAATTATAGAAGATTCACAAGTATCAGAAGCTGTTTGAAGAATGGTGTACAGGGTTCTTTTCTTGCAATTATGAACACAGCTTCAGAAGTTGGTTATGGTAATGTCATTAAAACCCTGGCAGGTTTCAGTTTGGTGGCAGCAGGGATGTTGAGTATTTCCAGCAACCCTCTTGTTGGCGAAGCCATTTCGTCATCAGTACTTGCAGGTATCACAGGATCTGCTTCTGGTGGACTCAGTATTGCACTTGCTACATTCTCAGATCAGTTCATTGCTCAAGCCGCTACATATGGAATTAGTCCTGAAGTTCTCCACAGAGTTGCATCAGTTGCATGCGGAGGATTGGATACATTGCCTCATAACGGTGCAGTTATCACATTGCTTGGTATTACTGGGATGACCCATAAAGAATGTTATGCAAATATCGGTATGTGCACAGTAGTCATTCCAGCTATTGCTTGCGTAGCTATCATTATTCTTGGCTCTTTTGGAATTTGTTAATTCAATATAAATGTAAATAAAAATGTAAAATTGCAGAAAAATAAAGAAAGGTCGTGTTTTTCATGATTAATAAGATCAGAACAGCCGAAGAAGCAG
>NZ_DAMBYD010000011.1:0-35035 GCF_032051575.1 Aminipila sp.
ACTCCGGACACCTTGATTAAAAGTCAAGTGCTCTGCCAACTGAGCTAATAGGTCAAATATAGCTAAAAAAATGGTGAGCCCATAGGGATTTGAACCCCAGACACACGGCTTAGAAGGCCGTTGCTCTATCCAGCTGAGCTATGAGCCCACATTACAAGTGGATTTTTGTGGAGCGGGTGATGAGAATCGAACTCACGCCATCAGCTTGGAAGGCTGAGGTTCTACCATTGAACTACACCCGCAAATTGGAGCGGAAGACGAGATTCGAACTCGCGACCCTCGCCTTGGCAAGGCGATGCTCTACCCCTGAGCCACTTCCGCATATGTATTGGTCGAGGGTGGTGGATTCGAACCACCGAAAGCTCAGCTAACGGATTTACAGTCCGCCCCCTTTGGCCACTCGGGAAACCCTCGAAATTTGTACTTGTAATTTGGCAATTATTTACCATCTGTTTTTATGATTGGAGCTGGTGGAGGGAATTCGCAGTTGCTCCGCACCTGCCGTTCTGCACTTCCTTATTCAGTCAGCTTGAACCTCTCGCTACTCAAAAGTCTGCAAGACTTTTTCGCTTTACGTTCGAGCCCTTTCGGGTTCGATTCCCTTCTGTTTTCTAGTATTGGAGCTGGTGGAGGGAATCGAACCCCCAACCTGCTGATTACAAATCAGCTGCTCTACCGTTGAGCCACACCAGCATGTTTTTGTGCTTTCAATAAAAATGGCGACCTGGATCGGGCTCGAACCGACGACCTCCAGCGTGACAGGCTGGCATTCTAACCAACTGAACTACCAGGCCATATTGTAATTTGGTGGGCGTTATAGGGCTCGAACCTATGACCCCCTGCTTGTAAGGCAGGTGCTCTCCCAGCTGAGCTAAACGCCCAAACTACTTGCTGTACCAGTGTTTTATCTACTTGACACATTTACTTATGTTACACTATTTCATATCGCTTGTCAACACTTTTTATTGAAGTTTATAAATGCTTTTATAAAATATATTGGCTCCAAGGGTGGGGCTCGAACCCACAGCCTATCGGTTAACAGCCGAGTGCTCCACCATTGAGCTACCTTGGAACAGCCTTGCTGATGCTTGCGATATGCATTAGCGACGATATTTATCTTAGCATAGCAGTACTATTATGTCAAACACTTTTTTACATTTTCTTTCACTTTTTTATCTTTTTTTCTGTAACCCATTGCAATTCCAAGTAATGCAGAAATTGTCTATATGGCTACCTTTATTTGTTCTATTTTTTCCTCTAAAAAAAAACTTGTTCCGCTAGTTAAATTTGCTATTAATTTTCTTAGATTTTCCTTTCTTTCTGGTTCCACCGATAGAACAGCCTTCACTAAATCTTCATAAATCAGGTCTAGTATTTCAAAATTTTCATTTTGGGATAAATTCTGCAGCTTGCTCAAATATGTATAATCCAGTTTTACACTGACAAGACACATATCTTTTACTGCACAAAGCCCGGCTGCTTCAATTCCTAATTTTGCAGAACCAGTATATGCTCTTACCAGACCGCCTGTTCCTAGTTTAATACCTCCAAAATACCTAGTTACTACTACAACAAGATTAGTTAACCCCTCTTTAACAAGCATTTGAACCATAGGGGCACCTGAGGTTCCTTGAGGTTCTCCATCATCACTTGCCCATTGAATTTGAAATTTATCACCAATCACCATTGCAGGTACGTTATGTGTTGCATCCTTATGCTTAGCCTTAATTTTAGCAATAAACGCATCTGCCTCTTCTTTAGAATCCACTGGACAAACATATGCTATAAATCGAGATTTATCTATTGTTTGTTCAGCAGATCCTTCTTTTTGTATCGTATTATATTGTATCATATTCTTTCAACCTATTATAATCTGCTTCCATAAGCTCTACTTCGAATTCTGTACCAGATTCAACATAATCAATTGATATAACTTTAGCTTTTTCGCATAAATATGAAGAAATATCGCCTCGGTCATATGGGATGAGTAATTTTGTAAGGATTCGATTAGAAAAAAGTTTTTCCTTAATAATTTCAATAATTCGTTCAAAATTGTCACCACGCTTTGCAGAGATGCAAATGTATTCCTCATCAGTAACTGGAAGCACTTCATTTTCTAACAAATCTATTTTGTTATATACTAAAACTCTTGCCTTATTCCCTGCGCCAATTTCTTTAAGGACCTTATTTGTGACTTCAATATGGAATTCACTAGCTTCAAAAGAAGCATCTACCACATGAAGAAGTAAATCTGCATACATCACTTCTTCAAGAGTTGCCTTAAAAGCATTTATAAGAGAATGGGGTAGTTTACTCACAAATCCAACCGTGTCAATTAGTATAAACTCATAGTTGGTATCTAGTTTAACATTCCTTTGTGCTGTATCCAGGGTAGCAAAAAGCATGTCCTTTTCTAAAACAACTTTATCCTGTCGTTCTACCTCTTCTAAAAGCCTGTTCATAATTGCTGACTTACCTGCGTTTGTATAACCTACAAGTGCAACAATAGGCAGACCTGCTTTCTGCCTTTTTGCTCTCTGAACATTTCTGTTTCCTTTTAACTCAGCAATTTCAGCTTTTATATCATCCAGCCTGCGCTGAATATGCCTTCTATCCGTTTCGAGTTTCTTTTCTCCTGGTCCCCTAGTTCCTATGCCTCCTCCAAGTCTCGATAAACTTTTGCCAAACCCAAGCAATCTGGGCATTCTATATTGAAGTTGTGCTAATTCAACCTGTAATTTTCCCTCACTTGATACTGCTCTTGATGCAAAAATATCCAAAATTAAAATAGTCCTGTCAATTACTCTGACTCCTATGACTTCCTCTATGTTTCTAAGCTGCATTCCTGAAAGTTCATCGTTAAAGATAACGGTATCTGCTTCCATATTACTGCACATTTCCGCTAGTTCTTCTACTTTTCCCTTTCCTATAAAAGTAGCATTATTTGGCCTTTCCAAATTTTGAACCATAGTTCCCAAAACTTCTACTCCTGCTGCTTCTGCAAGGCCTTCCAGTTCTTCCATTGAATAGGTAATGTCTTCATTAATTTGAAGGCCCACAAGAATAGCCTTATAAGCTTCATTTTGTATCACTTCATTATTTTCACTAAATTTTAACATATCTTATATTTTACCATACCTTTTTTTATTAACAATCACTGCCCAGAATTCATACCATCTAAAATATTTTCTTCAGGTACATTAACATAGCTATTCGGTACTTTTCCTAATATTACTGCTTCTGAAACTAGAACCACATTATGTACCTCTAATGTTTTTGATGAAAAAGGGGCCATTACTCTAACTTTACTAGTCAGGGATAAATATACTTTATATTTCGTCTGATTGATTCCTTGGGACTCAAACTCACTTAAAAACTCTATATTAGCTACACTAATAGGTAAAACCTTCATATTTACATTTAAATCTGACTGTGACATCAATTGACTGCCTAAAATAGTTCCTAAAGGCACTTTCAGTTTAGTTGGTTTCATATCCCTATACATCTGTTTTATTTCCTTGCCAAGCTCTGCTGCTAAAATATTCATGGCTACTGTATTGGATTGCACTAATTCTATGCTTCCCTCATTATCAGTATTTATTATAAGTAAATCTTCAACATTAGTAGCTTCTTTAAAAAACTGTTTGCAGGTAGCTTCATTTATTGCATAGGTTACCATTTCTTTCGCCTTTATTTCTGCCAAAGATTCTATGGAAGGCTGTACTACTTTGATAAATCTCCATCCTACAAAACTCCCTATAAGGGTTATTATTACAAACACAATCAAGAGTTTTATCCAATTGCTTGTTTTCTTTTCACAAGCTTTAAATCTTTTGCTAGCGCAAGGCCAAAGCATAAAAAACACCCCCGAACAGATATATCATTATATGCTGAACGAGGGCAAATTGTGTAATATTAATTAGCTACATATCCATCTTTTCAAGTTCTTCATAGAATTTAGAATTTAAGATTTTAATATGTGTTCCCTTCATGCCAAGTGAACGTGACTCAATGACTCCTGCACTTTCAAGTTTACGAAGCGCATTAACAATAACTGATCTAGTAATTCCAGACCGATCAGCAATCTTACTGGCAACTAATAGTCCTTCATTCCCATTTAACTCAGTAAATATCTGTTGTACTGCTTCAATTTCAGAGTAAGATAAGGTACCAATAGCCATCTGAACAATTGATCTCATTCTCTCTTCTTCTTCAAATTCAAGGGTTTTTCTTCTTTGTATTTCAAGTCCAACTACTGTAGCACCGTATTCACCTAAAACTAAATCCTCATTACTGAATTCTGGTTCATATCTTGTACAAATAAGAGTTCCCCATCTCTGTCCACCTCCAAGAATAGGAATAATAGTGTGCAGCTTATCATACGTATCATAATCATATTTGAAAATCTCAAGAGCATCTTCTGCTTTAAGATTAGCTTCGGTGGAAGTCACCTTCAATAAAGCTTCATTGTACTCATTTGGAAATTTCTCAATCCCCGTCTCAGGATCTGTAATAGTTGAACTATCAGATTTAATTTTATAATGTACACCAATAACTTTACCTCTTAAATTTGCAATGTACACATTAGCATCCATCATATCACTTAAAATATTGCAAAGCTCATCAAAAGAAAAGGCTCCTGTAGGGCTTTCCTGCAGTACCCAATTTAATTTTCTAATTTTGCTTAATATATCTTTTCCCATATTTTACCTTTTTCTCCTTTTATTTATATTCAAGACCAACTCTGTCCCATTTTCTATGCTATTTATATTATATCTTTTCTAAAAAAGAATCAAGACATTTTTTTGATTTTTCTAAAAACTTTTTATTTTACATACAATTACGCTAAAATTCGTCATTTTTTTACTAAAAAACAGATTGGCACTATAAAAGATATACCAATCTGCTTATTTTTGTCAAGATTAAAGAATAAATTTGTCTATATCATCTTCATGAATTTTCTCCACAAACTTTTCCTTTACATAGGCTTCGTTAATTATAATTTCTTGCTCTTCCATCTCTGGAATATTAAATGAAATATCCTCAAGAAGTTTCTCCATAATAGTGTGAAGTCTTCTAGCTCCAATATTTTCAGTCTGTTCATTCATTAGAAAAGCCATAGTCGCGATTTCTTCAACAGAATCATCCGTGAAAGTAATTTTTATTCCTTCAGTTTCCAGAAGCATCTTATGTTGTTTCAATAAGGCATTCTCAGGAATAGTAAGGATTTTTACGAAAGAATCCTTTGTTAAATTCTCCAGCTCTACTCTGATTGGAAATCTTCCCTGAAGTTCAGGAATTAAGTCTGTTGGTTTAGAAATATGAAATGCTCCAGCGCCTATAAACAATACATGATCTGTCTTTACAGGTCCATATTTTGTATTTACCACGCTGCCTTCCACTATAGGAAGAATGTCTCTTTGAACTCCTTCTCTTGAAACGTCAGCACCTGATTTGTAGCTTGATCCGGAAGCAATTTTGTCTATTTCATCTATAAAAATGATACCGTTTTGCTCTGCATTTTCTAAAGCCTCCTCAGTTACCTGATCCATGTCTATCAGATTCTGTGCTTCTTGTTCTCTTAAAATTTTCCTTGCATCTTTTACTTTAGTTTTCTTATTTTTCTTTTTTGGTGGCATCATATCACCAAAAATATTTCCAATAGCAATACCCATACCTTCATTTCCAAGATCTAAATTGTTTGTTTTAGGTGCTTCATTTACTTGAATCTCAATGTATTGCTCTTCTAGCATTCCTGCTCTTAACTGTTGTCTTACCTGTTCTCTAGCAAGTTCTATATCACTTTTATCTGCATTTTTGTCCTCTTGTTCAAGCTGAGGTTTTTGTGCCTGCTGGTACCCTCCACTTAATATAAAATCAAAAGGCGTTTTTAAAGTACTTCCACCTGAAGATGTAGATTTTTTCTTTCCTGGTATAATAGCTTCGATAATCTTTTCTTCAGCGATTTCTTCTGCTATTGAATATTTTTCCTGCAGCCGTTTCTGCTTCGTTATTCTGATAGAAGCTTCTACTAAGTCTCTAACCATTGAGTCTACATCTCTTCCAACATAACCCACCTCAGTAAATTTAGTTGCTTCAACCTTTACAAACGGGGCATCCATAAGTTTCGCAAGTCTTCTTGCGATTTCAGTTTTACCACAACCCGTAGGCCCCATCATTAAAATATTCTTAGGGGTAATCTCTTCTCTCATCTCATCAGGCAAAAGACTTCTTCTATATCTATTTCTTAAAGCAATCGCTACTGATTTTTTTGCCTCATCCTGACCGATTATATACTTATCAAGTTCCGCCACAATCTGCTTTGGCGTCATATTGTATAGTTCTCCCATATTCAATCCCTCCTACAGTCTTTCTACTGAAATATTCTCGTTTGTATAAACACAAATAGAAGATGCTATTTTTAGTGATTCCCTAACAATATCCTCAGCCTTCATATCTGTGTGATTAAATAATGCATTTGCTGCTGCATAAGCAAAATTTCCGCCTGAACCAATAGCAATAAAATCCTGATCTGGTTCAATAACTTCACCATTTCCAGATATAAGCAGCATGCTCTCCTTATCAACAGCAATCATTAAAGCTTCAAGATTTCTCATAGCCTTATCTGATCTCCACATTTGAGCTAAAGCAACCGCTGCTTTTTTTAAATTACCGGAATGCTCTTCAAGCTTCTTTTCGAACTTTTCGGTTAATGAAAACGCATCTGAAACAGAACCTGCAAAGCCTGTAATTACTGAGTTCTTATAAATTTTTCTCACTTTTTTTGCAGTATGTTTCATTACTGTAGTTTCACCCATAGTAACCTGACCATCGCCTCCAATGCAAATGTCACCATCACCTCTTCTTACTGCTACTATAGTAGTTGCATGAAATTGTATCATCTAACCTTACCTCTCTTTCATATATTATTCTTTATACCCACATTCGCTGTTTGAACACGCCAAAGAGCTTGTTTTCGTTTTTTTCTCAATTAATATAGAACCACATTCTGGACACTTTTTATTTGTAGGTTTACTCCAGAAAACTTGATTACACTCAGGGTAACCACTGCACCCATAGAACATTCTCCCATTTTTTCCTTTTCTAGCCACAATGTCACTGCCGCATTTTGGACAGGTAGCATCTACCTTTGTAATAATTGGTTTCGTGTTCTTGCACTCTGGATAACCTGTGCATGCAATAAAATCTCCAAACCTACCACTTTTTTTCGCCATAGGCTTTCCACAGAGTTCACACATTTCTCCTGTCAGTTCGTCTTCTAATTTAACTTTTTCAATTTCTTTATCCGCAATTTCCAATTCATCCCTAAGTATTTTATAAAAATCACTAACTATATTTTTCCAATCTAAATTTTCTATTTCAATATCATCAAGGCGATCTTCAAGTTCCGCTGTAAATCCAACATCAACAATCTCTTTAAAATACTTTTCCATTAACTCCGTAACAATAAAGCCTAGATCTGTTGGAAATAAAGATTTCTTTTCTCTGGATACATATTTTCTATCCATAAGAGTAGCTATAATAGGAGCATACGTACTTGGTCTTCCTATATTTTTTTCTTCTAAATCCTTTACCAGACTTGCTTCTGTGTACCTTGATGGAGGCTGTGTAAAGTTTTGGTCACATTGTAAATCTAACAGATTTAATTTATTTCCAACTTGAAGTTCAGGTAACATCTTTTCATTATTTTCTTCACTTGAATCCTGATAGACTCTTAAATATCCATCAAACTTTAGTTTTGAACCATTTGCTTTTAAAGTATACTGTCCATTTTCTATTTCAACAGCCATAGAATCGTATACTGCTGCAGCCATCTGACTTGCCATAAATCTAGACCAAATCAATTTATATAAATTATATTGATCTTTTGTTAAAGATTCTTTTATTTCATCTGGAACTAAATCTATATAACTGGGTCTTATTGCTTCATGAGCATCCTGCACGTCCTTTTTCTTATTTGAAAAAGAGTTAACTGCATAATACTTATCTCCATATTTTTCTCCAATAAATACTTTTGCTGCTGCTTTTGCTTCTTCTGAAATTCTTACAGAATCGGTTCTGATATAGGTTACCAGACCAACTGTTCCATGTCCCTTAACTTCTATACCTTCGTATAATTGTTGAGCTATCATCATAGTTTTCTTAGTATAGAAGCCTAATTTATTTGCAGCATCCTGCTGCAGGCTACTAGTAGTAAAAGGCGCATAGGGTCTTTTGTTTCTTTCTTTTTTCTCTACATTTTTTACAATGTAATCATGCTTATTCAATGCATCTACAACAGTATCAGCCATTTCCTTATTTTCGACAGTAATTTTCTTTCCCATATACTCAATTAATTTAGCAGTAAACTTCTTCTTTTCAGAGGATTTACCCTTTTGTTCATTCATATCAGAAAGTATAGCTGCAATATTCCAGTATTCTACGGGTTTAAAATCCTTTATAATATTTTCTCTATCGCAAATAAGCTTAAGTGCTGCAGATTGTACACGGCCAGCACTTAAACCTCGTCTAATTTTTCTCCATAATAATGGACTAATCTGATATCCAACAAGTCTGTCTAAAACTCTTCTTGCCTGTTGTGCATCTACTAATTTGGTATCAATTGTTCTTGGATTTTTTACTGCAGTTTGAATAGCATTTTTAGTGATTTCATTAAAAACGATTCTGCAGGCTTTAGTAGGATCAATTCCCAAAAGATGAGCAATGTGCCATGAAATAGCTTCCCCTTCACGGTCCGGGTCAGTTGCCAGATATATTTTGTCAGCATTTTTTGCCTCTTGTCTCATAGCTTTAATAACATCGCCTTTTCCTCTTATGGCTATGTACTGAGGTTCAAAATTATTTTCTAAATCTATTCCTAATTTGCTTTTGGGCAAATCCCTAACATGACCAACCGAAGCAACCACTTTATACTTGCTTCCTAAAAATTTACCTATTGTTTTTGCTTTTGATGGTGATTCCACAATCACCAAGTTTTTAGAGCTTGCCATATAATAATCCTCCTAAGGGAAATTTTTTCTTCTTATATTATTATCTCTATACAAAAAATGATTATATTTCTATTTTCATCAGTTTGCAATAAAAATTTTGCCAAGTGCCGAACAAACCACACCTTTCATCTCTAAAATTGTAATGATTGCATTGACCTCTGAAATCTTCAAATTCATCTTTCTACATATGCAGTCTGCTGATACTTCTCCGCATTCACTAATTATTTTTACTACTTTTTGCTCGTCTTTTCCAAGTTGCTCTATAATATTTGCTGCATTCTTTTTATTTATTCCTAAAACATTAAATATGTCATCAATTAAAGCCAAAGGATATGCTCCATCCTGAATTAGTTTATTTGTGCCTATGGAATAAAAACTGTTTATATTACCTGGAACTGAAAAAACAGTTCTACCTTGCTCTGCAGCTCTCTCTGCTGTAATAAGTGATCCACTACTCAGCCCTGCTTCCACAATTACAGTAGCCAGAGATAAACCACTTATTATTCTATTTCTGTAAGGAAAAGTAAATTTGCTTCCAGGATATCCTGGTGGATATTCTGACATTAAAAGTCCTTTTTGCGCTATTTCATTCCTAAGTTCCCTATTAAAAGCAGGAAAGCAGATGTCTATACCGCACCCTAACACCGCAATAGTGTTACCATTTACAGAAAGGGCTCCTTTGTGGCTTATGGAATCAATTCCTGCTGCCATTCCACTTACTACTACTATATCATTCTCTGCCAAACGTTTTCCAATCTCATGTGCAGCCCATTTTCCATAAGACGAAGCTTTTCTTGATCCTACCACCGCCACTGCCGGAAGCTCTGCCAATCTAATATTTCCTATAAAATAAAGTTGCTGCGGTGGGTCTTTTATATACTTTAGCAAGCTAGGATAATCTTCAGACTCTATAGATACTTTTTTAATGCGCTCCTTAATATCCATGCTTATTCACCTATTCCTTTTGTATTCCCATTTAACATTCTGTATCGTAAAGCTTCTGCAACATGGATAGTTTGTATCGTTTCACTATTTTCTAAATCTGCAATGGTACGAGATATTTTAATTACCTTGCTATATGCTCTTGCGCTTAGAGACAAAGCTTTAAACGCAGAGTTCATAAGCTTTTCACTCTCTTGATTCAGTTTGCAGTATCGCTTTATCAGAGCTGGTGTAAGCTGAGAGTTAAATAAAATAGGATGTTCCTTAAATCTTTCCATCTGTTTTTTTCGTGCCACTTCCACTTTTTCTCTCATCTCACATGAGCTTACAGAGTTCAAATGTTCACTTGAAAAAAATTCTGGTTCTAGTGGCATCACTTGAACATGTAAATCAATCCTGTCTAGTAATGGTCCTGATATTTTATTTTTATAGTGGTTAATTTGTGCCTGGCTACAAGTACATTCATGGCTTTGACTCCCTAAATATCCACAGGGGCATGGATTACTGGCTGCTACAAGCATTACTTGACAGGGAAAGCTGTAATTGCCACCTGCCCTTGCAATTGTAACATGGCTGTCCTCTAAAGGCTGTCTAAGCATCTCTAAAATGTTCTTATTAAATTCACAAAATTCATCCAAAAATAATACACCTAAATGAGCCAGCGACAATTCCCCTGGCATTGGCCTATTTCCACCCCCTACAAGTGCTGCTCCTGAAATCGTATGATGAGGTGCTCGAAAAGGACGTTCCGTTATCATAGGTAACTCTTTAGACAACCTCCCACCTATACTATATATTTTAGTAACCTCCAAACATTCCTCATAGGTCATTTCAGGCATTACCGTAGGAATTCTTTTTGAAATCATAGATTTTCCTGATCCTGGCGGCCCTATTAAGAGCAGCCCATGTCCACCGGCACAGCAAATAGTAACTGCTCTCTTTACATTCTCCTGTCCTGCTACATCAGCGTAATCAATACCATAATTGGTCTTATTATATACCATTTTACAGTTTCCCCTGTAAGGTTTCATTTGACTTATTTGATTAAAATGTTCCACCAACTCCAATAGCCTGTCTACAGGATATAATTCTACATCCTTTACAAGTGAAGCCTCTGCAACGTTATCTTTTGGCAGTACAATTTTTTTAATTCCACATTCTTTAAGCCCTATAATCAGGGGCAGCGCCCCATCGATTCTGTTTATTTTACCCGCTAAAGATAGCTCTCCCATAAAAGCATATTCTTTTATATAATGACATTCCGGTATTATGCCAATTGAAGCTAAAAGGCCAACCGCTATGGGCAAGTCAAAATGGCTTCCTTCTTTTTTTGTATTTGCAGGTGATAAATTAATAGTAATCCTTTTAGCTGGAAATTTATATCCTGAATTAATAATCGCATTTCTAATTCGTTCCTTTGCTTCTCTCACAGTTATGTCAGGCAGTCCAACCATTATCAAAGAAGGGAGCCCTGGAGATAAATCAGTTTCTACAGAAACCAGCTTCGACTCCAGCCCATGAAGTGCACCAGTATAAACTTTTGATAACATTTTTAACCTCCTAAAATGCATTTTCTATATGTCTTATATACGCCTTTTCACCTTGGTACAAAATTTCTACTACATCTATTCTTTGAGTTATATCAACCACATTATTTTTCATAGCATAAAAAGCTGCAACTCTTTTTATATGTACCTGCTTCGTTTTAGTAACTGCTTCACATGGAAGCCCATAATTTAAACTTCTCCTAGTCTTGACCTCTACAAAGACTAATGTCCTATGTATACACGCAATAATATCAATTTCCCCCATTTTGCATCTAAAATTACGTTCAAGCACTTGATAGCCTTTATTCTTTAAATAGTTGGCAGCAACCTCTTCCCCCTGTAATCCAAGACTCATTTGTATGCTCCTTTCTGTCTTTGATTTTAATTGATTTATTTCTATATATTACATTTAATGTAATAATTTGTCAAATAATATAAAAAAATAAATCCGGCTCTGCTCTACCGGATTTATTATTATTTTAATGCAAATTTTTCTATGGCTATTGCTACACCATCTTCGTCATTCGTACAAGTTATGTATTTTGCCATTTTCTTAATTGATTCTTTTGCATTTCCCATTGCAACTGGCAGACCTGAAACTTTCATCATAGCTTCATCATTAGGGCTGTCACCACATGCCATAATTTGTTCTGTTTTTATTCCAAGTTTATCACATAATTCTTTTAGCGCTGAGGCTTTGCTGGTGGTTGCTCCACCAATTTCTAAATTATGTTCCATTGAACTGGTAATGGTAACGTCCTTAAGACCCAAAAGTTTTTCTCTCATGATTTCCTTGTCCTTCTGATTTGCAAAATTAATATTTATATTTTCGATATTTTCTTTATTTTCAATCATCATGTTTAAGACATTTATGTAAGGTTGTCTTGTTCTTCTTACATATACCATGCTGCTTTCAGAAATTCCTACTCTCTCTAAATTTTCAAAAATACATTTTTCTACATAAGCTTTCCCTTTTAAAAAAACTTCTACCATAAAATCATGTTGACTTAAGAGCTTGTATACACTCTCAAGGGCCTTGGGTTCAATGCAATTCTCATAAATTATTTTTTCTTTTTTCAAATTAACGATTGCTGCTCCATTAGAAGTAATTGCATACTCAATACCTGATACTTTTAAAACTTCTTCTGGTAATGCAGAACAGACTCTGCCCGTAGCAATCACAACATGAATCCCTTTATCAGTTGCTCTATTTAAAGTTTTCTCAGTAAATGTAGTTAACTTTCCTTCACTATTTAAAGTTGTTCCATCTAAATCTAATGCGATTAATTTAATTGCCATATACTCACCCTACTATATCTAAAAATTCTTGATTATATTTCCTTACAAACTTCATATTGCACGAATCTCCATGTCCTGGATAAAGGCTTATATCATTTTCCCATTTATCTATAATTTCTCTTATAGAATTGCTCATTTTATAATCAGACCCATCTTTCAAATCCGTCCTGCCTAAGTCTATATTAAAGATAGTATCCCCAGTAAATACCAGCCTGCTCTTTTCAGAATAAATGCATACACTACCCTCCGTATGCCCAGGAGTATGCAGCACTATTAGCTCTTCACCATCTAAATCGATTTTCATGCCATGTTCCATTGTTATATCAACTTTAGATTTGTACATATCTAAATCTCCCCAATGCATATATACTGGACATTCTTTCAGCTCACTTAATCGTTCAACTGCACCAGTATGATCATAGTGATGATGAGTAAGCAAAATTCCTTTGAGCTTTAATTTTAACTCCTTTATCTGCTTTACGAATTTGTCTGCATTATATCCTGGATCTATTACAAAACAGTTTCCACCTGTTTTTTGAAAAATAATATATCCATTACTTTCTAAGTTACCGCCTACAATTCTCTTTATTCTCATATTTATACCTCTTAATATGCATACTAATACCAAAACCACTCTTAATTTTAGACTATTTTACGCTATCTTGCAAATAAATGTTGCCAAAATAGAAAGAAGTGATAAAATAGTTCTTACTACTGTTTGAGCAGTAGTACTTTATATGCAATCAGAAACTTGGTATTTCAAGGAAAAAATATTTAAAATAAAAGAGGAAATAAAATGAAAATAGCTATAGCTGGCGCAGGGAAATTAGGGCTAAAAATTGCAGAATCACTATTGGTAGGTAATCATTCTGTAACTATTATTGATAAAAATGATGAAATAACGCACAAATTAAACAGTCATATGGATATATTAACAGTTACCGCAAATGCTAAACAAATTAGTATTTTAGAGGAATTGAAAATTGGATCATATGATTATTTTCTTGCAGCTACTGACCGTGACGAAAAAAACATTGTAATAGCAAGTTTCGCAAAAAAATTAGGATGCCCAAAAGTAATTGCAAGAGTCAGAGATCCAGAGCACATGAATCAATTAGATTTTATTAAGGAAACCATGGGAATTGATTACATAGTTAATCCAGATCTTGCCATTACTGTTGAAATATATAAATATCTTGTTGAAAAATATACACTTAGTAACGGTATTTTTTCAAGTGGTAAAGTTTCATTACTTGAATTCCCAGTTAAGAAGATGCCTCAAATTATAGGAACTTCCATGGTTGATATTAGTAAATTATTTCCTGGTATGTTGATGGTTGGAATTTCTAGAAGTGGTAAGGTTATTGTCCCTCATGGTGATACGACCATTCAGCAGGGCGATGGCTTATATATTATAGGAGAACGGCAGCCTATTCAAAAACTAGCTTCAAAGGTTCATGAAAAAGGTAAGTATACTAATCTACAGAAAGTTATGATAATCGGCGGGGGTAAAACTGGTCTTTACCTTGCAAAAAAGCTATCTGATTTTGGGATTAGTGTAAAAATTATAGAACGCGATAAATCTCGTTGTCATTATCTTTCAACACATCTTGACGATGTTATGATACTTCATGGTGATGCTACAGATATTAATTTGCTTGAGGAAGAAAATCTCAATGATATGGATGCAGTGGTTACTGCAACTGGATTTGACGAAGAAAATCTTTTGCTTGCATTGATGGCGAAACAGCACAAAATTGAAGATGTAATAGCAAAAGTTAGTAGAGAAAGTTATGTTGGTTTAATTGAGAAAATGGGTATTGATATGGCTCTAAACCCTTTGAATATCACATCAGCAAGTATTCTTAGGTTCATACAAGGATCTAAACGTGTTCTTTCGTCGCAGCTTATACAGGGACAGGCTGAAATCATGGAAATTATAGCCTCTAAACAAATGGCCCTTGTTGGAGTTCCACTTAAAAATTTAAAACTTCCTGAAGGAGTAATTATTGCAGCTATCCACCGGGGTATGCAGGTTATCATTCCTTCTGGTGAAACAAAAATCCAAGAGGCTGACAAAGTTATTATTCTTTGTCTTTTATCTGAATTACCTGATTTAGAAAAACTTCTTAGCAACAATAAAATTGGATTTTTAGGCAGGAGATAATTCAATGAATTTGAACATAAAAGCTTTTATCAGGTCTTTGGGTGTTCTTATGATGGTTATGGGGGCAGCAATGATATTGCCTCTTATTGTTTCTGCTATTTATAATGAAATAGACATAGTTATAACCTTCATATACACCATTGTACCAGTATCCATAATAGGATTTTTAATATATTATAAAGTGATCCCATCTCAAACACATTTAACTGTTCGAGATGGATTTCTTATTGTATCTGTTTGTTGGATATTAGCAGCTATTATTAGTGCACTACCTTTTGTATTGTCTGGTGCTATACCTAATATATTTGATGCTTTTTTTGAATGTTCGTCCGGTTTAACAACTACAGGTGCTACAATACTAACAGATATTGAAAGTTTACCTAAAGGAATACTATTTTGGCGTGCCTTCACCCACTGGCTAGGTGGTATGGGAATTCTAGTTTTTGCTGTTGCACTTCTTCCTTCTCTTGGAATTGGTGCTAATATCCTTGCATCAGCAGAAGCTCCAGGTCCTACAATGGATAAAATAACCCCCAAAATTTCTGATACAGCCAAAAACCTTTATAAAATCTATGCTGTCATTACCATTTTAGAAATTATTCTTTTAATGGCGGCAGGAATGAATCTTTTTGATGCTAGCACACATACCTTTGGCTCTGTTGGTACTGGCGGTTTTTCAAACTATAATAACAGCATTGCACACTTTAACAGTGTACCAATTGAAATGATAATAACGATATTTATGATATTATCAGGAGTAAACTTCAATCTTTATTTTTATAGCATTAGAAAATCTGGGGGAATAAGAAACCTTCTTGCAGATGAAGAGTTCAAATTATATATTATTATAATAGTTGTCATTACTACTTTAATAAGCCTTAATCTATGGTTTACCCAAACCTATGACAATTTAGGCCAATCTTTTCGGTTTTCTATTTTTCAAACGGCTTCCATCTTGACAACTACAGGATTTGCCACTACAAATTATGATGTTTGGCCTACCTTTAGTAAAATGCTAATATTTACATTGATGCTTATTGGTGCCTGTTCTTCTTCAACAGCAGGAGGAGTAAAGGTTATAAGATTTTTGGTAGTATTAAAACTTATAAAACGAAGTATTCAGGTAAGATTACATCCTAATGCAATTATTTCAATAAAAGTTAATGACAAAAAATTAAGCATTGATACGGTTTCTGAAATTGCGAACTTTATTTTTCTTCATATCCTAGTGGTTGCAATTTCTACACTTTTAGTAAGTCTTGACGGATTTGATATATTGACAAACTTAAGTGCAGTTTTAACCTGTATAGGAAATATAGGACCTGGCTTTAATCTGGTTGGTCCGGTTATGAATTTTAGTATATTTTCAAATCCGGTTAAGATTTTATTATCTCTAGTAATGCTTGCTGGCCGTCTAGAATTATATACATTTATTATGCTTTTGATGCCTAAGTTCTGGCGGCAGGACAGATAATAGATTGAATTGAGGAAATTATTATGTCGTTTAATTATCGCGTTATTTTTAAAATAGTATCTATTGTACCTATAATTATAGGCATGGCTATGTTTATACCTATGACCACTGCCTTTTATTACAATGAATGGACTGAATTCAAAGTCTTTTTTATAATAGCAGTAGTAATGATAATTGTTTCATGTCTGTTATTCCGTTATTTACTGCGTGCTGCAGGACCTATACGTATGCGTGATGGATACCTTATTGTTACTTTATGCGGAATTACGGCTTCTGTTTTAGGCGCCTTACCATATCTAGCATCAGGGCAGACAACATCTATAATCGATTCTCTTTTTGAATCCATAGCCTCCTTTACTACTACTGGTTCCACCCTTTTTAATTTAGATACAATTCCTAAAAGTTTACTCATATGGAAAGGTGTCTGCAACTGGTTGGGTGGTTTAGGAATACTGGTATTAACCATATCTGTATTGCCTGCCTTGGGAATTGAAGGGAAGACCTTAGCACAAGTAGAAGTCCCTGGTCAAATTTTAGGTAAAATCACTAATCGCGCCTCGGATTCGGCCAAATATTTATATTTTTTATATATTACTTTTACTATAATAGAATTTGCATTGCTTGTTGCCGGCCCTATGAATATATTTGATGCTATGATAAATACTATGGATAGTGTAAGTACAAGTGGATTAGGCAGCATGAACCATGCATTTTCATATTATAACAGTTTCTATAATGAAGTAGTTATCGTCACCTTTACATTGCTTACTTCCGTGAATTTCACCCTGTATTTTCTTATTATTCATGGCAATTGGAAAACTGTTTTAACAAATAAAGAACTTAGGACCTTCTTTATTATCATTATATTAGGTTCAATATTTGTTGCATCAAATTTATATTTTACAAAAACCTATGGATTTACTGAGTCAATAAGATATGGTATCTTTCAAGTGGTTTCTATGGCTACCACATCAGGTTTTTCAATTATAGGTCATGCTGATTGGCCTGCTTTCAGTATTGGAATATTAATACTCCTAATGATGATTGGTGGCTGCTCTTTCTCTACTAGTGGTTCCTTAAAGGTAGTAAGATTCCTTGTAATGTGTAAACTAGTTACTAGAGGATTTACACGACGAATGCATCCACGTTCAGTTGTTGCTGTAAAAATAGGAAGCCATTCTATTTCAGCTTTGAGAGTATCCTACGTCACTGTTTTTATAATGGTTTATTTTATACTTTTAGTGGTAGGCAGCATTCTTTTATCACTGCAAAATCTTGATCTTATAACGACACTATCTTCTGCTATTGCTATGCTTTCCAATGTAGGAATTGGATTAGGTGATGTTGCTACAGGAAACTTCAGTATTTACTGCAGACCTTTGCGATTAGTTTTGTGCTTTCTCATGATTGCAGGCAGATTAGAACTTTTTACAATTATAACCTTGTTTATGCCTTCTTTCTGGAGCCCAGACAAGCACCGAAACTATTAATTGAATATTTTTTTTAAAATAGTGCAAACTACTATGGTAGTTTGCATTTTAATTTGCATACTTAGAATACATTTAGTGATTTTGAAAGGAGTTTTTCTTATGTTGGTAAAAGACATTATGACCTCTTGTGTCAGTTGTGTAAAACCTGACAGTCCTCTTCCTCAAGTTGCAAAACAAATGAAACAAGAAAACATTGGTTCTATTCCAGTTTGCAACGATTCTGGCCGTGTACTTGGAATAATTACGGATAGAGATATTGTTCTACGTTCTGTTGCAGAAGATAATAACAATCTAAAAGCTCAGGATATTATGTCACAAAATATTACCTGTGCTACACCAAGTATGAATGCCCATGATGCTGCACTTTTGCTGTCTAATCATCAAATAAGACGCTTACCTGTAGTTTCCAATGACAGACTTGTAGGTATTGTATCGTTAGGGGATATTGCACAAAAAAATATATTAGTTGATGAAGCAGGCGATGCACTCTCTGCTATATCAAAACCAAACGGCTTGAGTTAAAAACTCAAGCCGTTTTTTGAAGCCCTGGCCACATCTATGATGTGGCCAGGGCTCATACAGAAATTTATGGCAGCTTTAGCTGCTATAAATTTTTCAGTTCTATTCTTCCACTATTATAAAGTCTATTTCTCTATCCTCAACATTAGCTCTCGATACCTGTATTTTTACTTTATCTCCAAGTCCATAAATTTTGTTTGTACGCTGACCTATAAATCTATATTTTGCCTGTTCATAATCGTAATAGTCGTCAATTAAATTTTCTACTCTTACTAAACCTTCAATGGTATTGGTTAGTTCAACATAAAAACCATAATTTATAACTCCACTTATGACACCTTCAAAACATTCTCCAATATGATATGACATATATTCCGTTTTCTTAAGTTTTTCAACTTCACGTTCTAATTCCTGCGCATGTCTTTCTGCTTTTGATGAAAGTTCTGAAGCTATGACAACCTTTTTCTTAAGCTGTTTAATCCGTTTATCACTTATATTCCCATCAATTACTTCTTTAATGATTCGATGTATAATCAAATCTGGATACCGTCTGATAGGCGAAGTGAAATGGCAATAAAATTTAACACCTAAACCAAAATGGCCATCACAAGAAACATCATAAAATGCTTTTTTCATTGATCGAAGCATAACTGTATTAACAACATTTTCATAAGATTGTCCTTTTACTTCTTTAAGCATATCACTAAGCACTCTTGGATGGATATTTTCTGTATTTCCCTTCATCGAAATGCCAAAACCCCTAACAAAGCTTTTAAATTCGTCCATACGATCCGGTGCTGGCTTCTCATGAATACGATAAACAAAAGGGGTTTCCAGCCAATAAAAATGTTCTGCAATGGTTTCATTGGCTATAAGCATAAATTCTTCAATTATTCGATTGGCTGTTCTTCGTTCTGCAGTTTCTACTGTAACAGGAATACCAGCATCATCCAGTGTAATATACGCTTCATCAAAATCAAAATCCAAACTTCCTCTAAGATCTCTTTTCTTATGAAGTATATCTGCCAATTCCTTCATGATTAATATTTCTTTATATATATCATCATATTTTGATATTAAATCTACAGCATTTTCCTCTATTATATCTGACACATCATCATAAACCATTCGATGTGCAGAATGAATAACACTTTTATATACATCATGATTTGCAATTTCTCCAGTAGAATCAATCTCCATTGATACAGAAAGAGTTAATCTGTCTACATCAGGATTAAGACTACAGATTCCATTGGAAAGTGCTTTTGGCAACATAGGGATAACCTGATCTACCAAATATACACTTGTTCCCCTTTTTAATGCCTCTTTATCCATTGGGCCATCTTCAGTTACATAATGACTTACATCAGCAATATGAACACCTAAAAGATAATTACCATTTGAAAGTTTCTCTATAGAAATAGCATCATCTAAATCTTTTGCATCCACTCCATCTATAGTAATAATTTTCTTATCTCTAAGGTCAACCCTGCCTTTATATTCTTCCTCTGTTATAGGAGCAATTCCTTCATCTAAAAGCTTTATTTTAGAAACGGCTTTTGCTTCTGCGTTAACTCTGCTTGGAAAGGTCTGAAATAAATTATATTGTCTTATTAGTGCTTTAATATCTCCTCCGGTTTCTCCAAATCTACTGATTATCTCAGTGATTTTTCCTTCTGCACTATTAGCATCTTCAGGATATTTAGTTATTTCCACAACAACTTTATCTCCTGTTTCAGCATTTTTCCAATCGTTTTTCTTTACAAAAACATCTTCATTATTAAAATGCTTATCATCTGGTACAACAAATCCAAAACTCTTATTCTTTTGAAAAGTTCCTATTATTTCTTTTACCCCATGAATAATAATTTTGTCTACAATGCCTTCTGTTGATTTATTTTCCTTATTTGCTGGCAACAATATCACAGACACGGTATCCCCATTCATGGCACCATTTAAATTTTTACTAGCAATAAATATATCTTGCATATTTATTTTATTTACATCTTGTTCTTCTTCATTAATTATAGGTGTAACAAAACCAAACCCCCTTTTATGTTTTGATAATACACCTTGTATTACTTCTGCATCTTTAGGTGGTTGCTTTGCTTTTGGTTTTATAAACGTTACGTCCGTTTTTTTATCTTCTTTTTTCTTCTTATCAAATATCATTTTACTCATATATTCAGTATACCACAATTTAGAAATATATGCCTTTTTTTTAAAAGCATATTTATATTTTTCACTGTAAAACATAAAGGATGGCATAAGCCACCCTTTATAACTTTTATTGATTATAAATTATTAGTATTTTTATCAACTGCGCCATTAGTTGTCACTAGATCTTTAGCCGCATTACCTGCATTATCAGCTGCATCTTCAAGATTATTACCTGCTTTGTCTAAATTATTATTAGTATCATCATTTACACCATTTCCATTATTATCAGTTACAGTATTAGGTGTATCAGGATCTAATAATGTTCCATCATTACTACTACATGCTACAAATGCCATTAAAGCGATAACCAATAAAAGTCCCAGAAAAATTCGTCTTTTTCTCAATTGCTTCAACTCCTCTCTTTTTACTCAATCTTAGTATTATCAAAATACTGTTTTTTACTCTTAATAAACTCGAAAAAATAAAACCAAAATTCACTAATTGATGTTTATATAAAAAAAATATGATAGATTATTGAGTGAAACTTTGATTTTATACGAATATATATATGAGGGACTTCAAAAGCTTCAGAAAAAAATTGCAATTTTAACTTCGTACAAAAAGTGAGGTAAACATGAATGATGACCAATTAATATTGCTTATGAAAAGCAATCCACATGAAGGATTATTATACGCAATAGATTTATATGGCGGCACAGTTAAATGGATTATATTAAAGATGCTCGGCAGTTGCAATTCTCAAGATATAGAAGAATGTATGTCTGACGTATTTGTTAAATTATGGAAAAATATTAATAATTTTGATGCAAATCGTAATATATCTTTAAAAAGTTATTTATATGGAATAGCAAGACATACAGCTATTGATTATCTAAGGAAAACTAAATCACATATCGACATAATCCCTATTGAGGAAAATGATATTGGTTTTTCTATAGACTTTGCAGATCAAATTGCAAAAGAAACTAACTCCAGAATTCTTCAAGAAGCAGTTGAAGCGCTTCCAGAACCAGACAGGAATATATTTATTCTTAGGTACTATTTTCAGGAACGTATAAATTCTATTGCTGAATCACTTTCTCTAAGCCCTAAAACTATTGAAAACAAATTATACCGTGGAAAAAAAGTGCTTAGAGAGGCTTTAATTGAAAGGGGAATTATCATATGAAAAAGTTAGAAGATATTATGGAATATTACAATTTAAAAGATGAGGATATCATGAAAAAAAATCCACTTTCTGCTGATGAAAAAGATAAAATTCTTCAAATAACCCTAGCAAAAGCAGAATTAATTAAAATGCCCAGAAAAACATCAAAAAAAAGATTTATTATACTAGCAGCCGCCTGTATAACTATATTCACTCTAGGCGCAGTTTCTTTTGCTGCTACCGCATTAAACGACAATTTTTTAAACTTCTTCCATCCTCAAAGCCAAACAGAAACAGATTTATTGAACAGTCTAGGGACAATTATTGATAAACAGGTTACAGAAAATGGGCTTACCATAGATGTTAAAGAGGCTTTAGGTGACAGCAATGCTGTCTATGTATTGTTTGATATAATCGCCCCTGAAGGAACGATCCTTGATAAAGAACAATATACCTTTGTAACTCAAATGATTGACGTTGAAAAAGGTTTCAGCATGGTACACGGCATGGGATATAATTTTGAATGTTTAGAAGATGTAAATCCTAATGATAACATTAAGCCAATGATGTTATGCCTAAGTTCAAGTGAAAATCTTGTGGGAAAAAATATGACCTTTAGATTTAAAGATTTTTCTGGCTATAAAACTGAAGAAGAATTAAAAAATCGTCCTGAAAGTTTTGAAGGAACTCCTGGTGACGACAACGATGTATATAATATTCTAATCCCAGGAAATTGGGAAATAACTTTTCCTCTTAATTATACTGATAATACTGCAGTTTATAAATTAAATGAGAAATTGCAATATAAAGATATTTCATTTAAAATAAAAGAGGTCAGACTTTCTCCTATATCTATCAGTATGACTTTAAGTTCCTTATTAAATGACAGAAGTGATTCCATCCATGATGCACCGTTGATTATTCACATGAAAAACGGCGAAACTATAAATGCTGATCATGGCAGCCGCGGAACTAGTTCTAATGGATTAAAAACTGTAGTAGATGCTCAATTCGATAAAATAATAAATCCATCAGAAATCCAATCTGTAGAGTACTGCGGTACTATATTACCTATTGAATTATAGAAAATTATCACTTATATAGTAAAAGCAAAGCCATAAGGAGACGGCTTTGCTTTTATATTTTTTTCATTTCACAAAATAGGCTGAAAGAATCTATACTTCAACAGTCCAGCCAAGTTTATCTTCTACTTCGCCAATTTGAAGTCCATAAAGTTCGTCATAAAGTCTTTGAGAAAGTTCCCCAATCTTCCCTTTATTGATAACAACCTTTTCACCTTTCCATGACAACTCACCTACAGGTGATATTACAGCTGCCGTGCCTGTTGCAAACATCTCTACCATCTTTCCGGATTTTCCAGCTTCAAAGACGTCTTCAATAGTCATTCTTCTTTCACAAACTTTCATTCCCCATTGTTTTAGAAGATTTATTACAGAATCCCTAGTTATTCCTGGTAAAATAGTGCCTGTAAGGGGCGCCGTTATTACTTCATCTCCGATTTTAAAGAACGCATTGGAAGTACCAATTTCCTCAACATATTTTCTTTCTACACCATCAAGCCATAAAACTTGCTCATATCCGTTCTCATGAGCCTTTTCCTGTGATCTAAGTCCAGCAGCGTAATTGCCCCCTATTTTAGCAAATCCTGTTCCTCCTGGAGTAGCTCTTACAAATTCATTTTCAACATAAATTTTTGTTGGTGCCAGACCTCCAGCATAATAAGGACCTACAGGGCTTAATATGACCATAAATAAATAGTGATCTGCAGGCCTTACTCCAAGAAACGGTTCATCTGCAATAATAAATGGCCTGATGTATAACGATGTTCCCTTCTTATTAGGAATCCAATCTTTATCTACCTCCACTACCGCTTTTACAGCTTCAACAAATAATTCTTCATCTACATGTGGAATACACATTCTTTCATTAGTATTTGTAGTTCTCTTTGCATTCATATCTGGTCTGAATAAAAGTACTCTTCCCTCTTTTGACTTATATGCCTTTAACCCCTCAAACATTTCCTGTGCATAATGAAAAACTGCTGCTGCAGGATCAATCTGTAGGGGCGCATATGGCTGCACTCTGCCATTATGCCAGCCTTTTTCAGGACTATACTCCATAATAAACATATGGTCTGTAAAAACTTGCCCAAAACGTAATGTATCTGGATCTGGTTTTTGTTTTGGATTTGTTGTTTTAGTGATTGAAAAATTGTATTTCATGACTATCCTTCCTCTCTTGCCTCTATATATTTCAAATTTGTTAATTTGTTTTATTACCATATTATAATAATACCTATTTTTTAATTAGTCAACGGTTTTTGTTATTTTTAACAATATATTTTATACTTTTTTGTTTAGTTATACAAACCAAATTGTTTGATTGTAAAAAATATATAGCCACTTCTTAGTGGCTATATAGCATTTTAATTTTTTTCATTTACTTGTTTGCCCTATAGTAAATAATCATTAACGCCGCTGCTATGAACGCCATGGCACTGCCAAAGTAAAATGGTGCTTGATTTCCCAAATAATCATATAGCGTTCCCGCAATAAGGCTGGCTGGCAGTAATGTTAATCCAACTAGGCAATTGTATAGGCCCAAACCCGTACCCCTTTTGTCTTTAGGTATTAAGTCAGATACTAAAGCTTTTTGAATACCATCGGTGGTGGCACTATATAAACCATAAAGTGCAAATAGTCCAACAAGTACTATAATAGAATTTGTTTTTCCAAAACCAAAATAAATAATTGCATATAATATATAACCAAATATAATAATTTTTTCTCTTCCTATCCTATCTGAAAGCATCCCTGCAGGCACTGCAAATAATACTGAAACTGAGTTAAAAATCAGATATATGATAGGAATGAATGCTGCAGTGACACCTACATCAGCAGCTTTAACAAGAAGTAATGCATCCGTTGAATTTCCCAAAGTAAAAATAAATATAATCACTAACAACACATAATATTTAAGGGTAAAATCTCTAAATGTAATTTTACCTAAAGGTTTAACATTCTGCTGTTTTATTTCTTCCACAAAAGCAATAATACAAGTGAGACCTATTATACCTGGAATTGCTGCTGCCAGAAAAATTTTTCTATAATCCCCAGGGAAAACTAACAAAATGCCAGATGCCACAAGGGGCCCTAATACGGCACCGAAGTTGTCCATTGCTTTGTGAAATCCAAAGTTCTTTCCCTTTTCATGTTCTTCGGCTGAAGCAGCGATTAAGCTGTCTCTCGGTGCTGTTCTGATTCCTTTTCCTACTCTTTCAGTAAATCTTATAAAAAAAACCTGTATAGGTGACCCCGCAAAAGCAAATAAAGGCGAAAGCATAGCTGTAAAGCCATACCCTATAATCATGAATGGTTTATTCCTCCGAATTTTATCACTCCACCATCCTGATAATGCTTTTATTATAGAAGCCGTACTTTCAGCTATACCTTCGATTAGGGACAGTTCCATTTTACTTGCCCCAAGGCTAAGCAAAAACATTGGCATTACTGCATATATCATCTTCGTTGTAGTGTCCATAAAAAAACTAGTAAGCCCAACAAAAAAAATATTTTTATCAAGTCCAAGAATTTTATTTGTTCTTATATTTTGTATCTTCATTTTTATTTTGCTCCGAAAATTCTTTTATTTCTTCACACTTGTTATTTTTATCCATAGTAGATTTAATTGCATGCTGCGGACATTCTTTTACACACTTACCACAACGGATACAATCAAAACTATTTGGTTTTTCGTACACTTTTATTTCAATGGGGCAAGCTATCTGGCAGGTTTTGCACTTTGTGCATTTTTTCTGATTTACCTTAAACCTATAAAAGGATATGGGATTAAAGCATCCATAGACTGCTCCTAAAGGACATAAATACTTACAAAATGGTCTATAAGAAATTACTGACAACACAATTATTAAAATTAATATGAAGCTCTTCCATGTAAACAACCATCCCAAGGCTTCACCCAGACTTGGATTTAGTAATGTCAAGGTCCAGCCTCCCATTAATGTCCCTGAAGGGCAAATAACTTTGCAGAACCAAGGATTTCCCTGCCCGATTATATCTACCACAACTAATGGCAGAATTATCACAAATACTGTTAAAATTATGTATTTTAAATATCTAAGATATTTATGCCCTGGAAGATTCTTTATTTTTTTATAAAAAGGTATTTTATAAAGTAAATCCTGAAATAATCCAAATGGACAAAGCCATCCACATATAAATCTTCCAACCGCAGCTCCAAAGGCAAACAAAAACCCCACCGAATAAAAAGAAAACCTATAATTCGAACTTCCTAAAACGGCTTGCAATGCGCCTATGGGGCAAGACCCTAAGGCCCCCGGGCATGAATAGCAGTTCAGTCCAGGAACACATGCCTCTTTCAAATTTCCTTGATATATTCTCCCATTTTTAAATCCTGTAACATATCCATTTGTTAGGGCAGTGAATGAAATCTGCACTACAGTTCTTATATGCTCTTTTAATTTTACTATTAAATCAACCAATTCCAATACACTCCAAACATATTCTAATAGCTTTCTGTAATACTACAGCACTTTCCCCATTTACTACTCCAATAATAATAAACAATATACCTATAGCAAAAAAAATGCCTCCAATAAGATTTTTTTTCATTTTGGTTTAGTCCTTCCTTTTATTTGATTATAACTGCATTTGTTACAATTATAAATAACAATATAAATAAATATAAATAGTATTTAATCAAATAAAAGAGTGGTCTTAATAGAAAATTTATTTAGACCACTCCTTTATTTCTGTAACTATTTAATTAATGTTATTTCGGACCATCTGTACAAAATATTTATGTATTGAATTATCTTTTGTTAGTTCAGGATGAAAAGACATGGCCAGCTGATTCTTATAACGTACTGCTACTATTTTGTTATCCACTTTTGCAAGTACATCAACGTCAGGTATAGCCTCTGCAATGTATGGCGCCCTGATAAAAGTCATGGGCACTGTTCCTATTCCCTTCATTTCCGCTACAGTTTGAAAGCTCCCCAGCTGTCTTCCATAAGCATTTCTCTTAACGGTTACTGGTAATGTTTGAAAGTGCTTTGTCTTATCATTTTCAAGTTTATCCGCCAGCAGTATTAATCCTGCACATGTTGCTAAAACAGGTGTACCATGTGTAATTTTATTCTTTAAAGGCTCAAATAAATTTAATTCCATTAATAACTTTCCCATTACGGTACTTTCACCGCCTGGTAAAACCAATCCGTCAAAATCTTGTAGTAAATCACTACTCTGACGAATTTCAAAGCAGTCAACATCTAAATCACGAAGAACTATTTCATGTTCAATAAAAGCACCCTGAACGGCCAATACAGCTATTCTCAATTTATTTGCCCCTCTCTGCCATCAATAGCTCTATTTCCTGCTCATTAATGCCGACCATTGCTTCACCTAAGTCTTCTGATAAATGTGCTATTAATTTTGCATCTGTATAATTTGTAACTGCCTTAACAATTGCCGCTGCTCGTTTTGCAGGATTTCCCGACTTAAATATACCAGATCCTACAAAAACACCTTCTGCTCCCAGCTGCATCATTAGTGCTGCATCGGCAGGAGTTGCCACGCCACCCGCTGCGAAGTTAACTACAGGGAGTTTACCATTTTCATATACATATTTAACTAAATCAAAGGGCACTTGTAATTCCTTGGCTATATTAAATAGTTCATCTTCTCTGGTATTTTGAATCCTAGCAATTTCTCGATTCATCATACGCATGTGCCTTACCGCCTGAACTACATCTCCAGTCCCTGGTTCTCCTTTTGTTCTAATCATAGATGCCCCCTCATTAATTCTTCTAAGGGCCTCTCCTAAATCCTTTGCACCACATACAAATGGAACTTCAAATTTTGTTTTATCAATATGAAATGTGTCATCAGCTGGTGAAAGAACTTCACTTTCATCTATATAATCTATTTGTATAGCTTCAAGAATCTGAGCCTCTACGAAATGGCCTATTCTGCACTTTGCCATAACAGGTATAGTTACAGCCTCTTGGATACTCTTAATCATTTTAGGATCACTCATTCTGGAAACCCCGCCAGCAGCTCTAATATCCGCTGGTATTCTTTCAAGTGCCATGACTGCACAAGCACCAGCTTCCTGTGCAATTTTTGCCTGTTCAGGGGTTGTGACATCCATAATGACTCCGCCTTTTAACATTTGTGCTAATTGCTTATTTAATTCATATCTATTGTTCTCATCCATCGTTTTTTCTCCATTCAATTTTTAATTAAATGGGTTTGCGCGCATCACCCTAATAATTTCTTTACATTTATTATTATACGCTTAATTGATATTTTTAAAATACGCAATTTTAACTATTTTAATATATACAGTTAAAATATTAAATATTGTTTTTTAGGTTTTTATAGCTACTGTTATTTATAATTTTTCATTTTAATATATACAGTTATTAAAACTTGTTTTTATATATTTCTAGATATACAATCCCCCATTAATATTCATAACCACACCTGTTGAAAATTTATCCTCTGCTAAAAAAAGAACTGCCTTTGCTATGTCTTCAGGATCACCCATCTTTCCCATAGGAGTTTCTGCCATTAAAAGCTTTTTGTCTTCTTTGGTTAGCTCTTTATTCATATCCGTATCAATAGCACCTGGTGCTATACAGTTAATTTGTATTCCAGAAGGAGCCATTTCTTTTGCCAAAGCTTTTGTAAAGCCTATAATTCCTGCTTTGGCTGCTGAATAATGTACCTCACAAGCTCCTCCCGTAACGCCCCATATAGAAGAAATGTTAATAATTTTACCACTTTTATTACTGAGCATATAATTTATTACACAATGGGTACATAAATACACAGATTTTAAATTTGTTGACAGCATTTCGTCCCAATCCTCTTCTGTCATATCTATAAACTGTTTAAATTGTGAAACTCCTGCATTATTTATAAGAATGTCCACCCCACCGATCTCTGACATCATTGCTTCTACATCACTTTTCTTAGAAACATCTGCCTGTATAGGAACAATCGTATGTCCCTGATTTTTTACATCATTTGCAAGAAGATTCAGCTCTTCATAATTTTTATTGTAATTTGCATATACCATATAATTATTTTGTACAAACATCTTGGCTATGGCAAAT
The DNA here is from genome assembly GCF_032051575.1 of Aminipila sp. Classification (NCBI taxonomy): domain Bacteria; kingdom Bacillati; phylum Bacillota; class Clostridia; order Peptostreptococcales; family Anaerovoracaceae; genus Aminipila; species Aminipila sp. The sequence goes on from NZ_DAMBYD010000011.1 coordinate 28,961, forward strand.
CCAATGCCTCTGGAAGCTCCAGTAACTAAGACTTTTGCCTTGTAAGGGCCTTTTTCCATAATCTTTTCACTTCTTTCATTTTACTATTAAAGATAGAATTCATTATCCTTTAAAAAAATACCGCTTCTTCCGAAGCGGTATAAAAAAATCGACTTGATTTATTATATGTTAGATTAATCCACCAATGTGTACAAACAAAGGAGCAAATACTACTGATACGATTGTCATAAGCTTAATTAAGATATTGATTGATGGACCAGATGTATCTTTGAATGGGTCACCTACTGTATCACCAACAACTGCAGCTTTATGAGGTTCTGAACCCTTACCACCAAAGTTTCCTTCTTCAATATACTTCTTTGCGTTATCCCAAGCACCACCAGCGTTAGCCATCATAATAGCTAATAATACACCAGCAGAAAGTGCACCAGCAAGCATCCCACCTAGCGCTTCAGTACCAAGAATAATACCTACTGCTAAAGGCGCAATAATTGCAAGTAAACCTGGAGCGACCATTTCCTTAAGAGCCGCTTTTGTTGAGATATCTACGCATCTAGCATAGTCAGGCTTTGATGTTCCTTCCATGATTCCCTTATCAGCTCTGAACTGTCTTCTTACTTCTTCAATCATCTGATTAGCAGCCTTACCAACTGAATTCATAGTCATAGCTGAGAATAAGAATGGCAGCATAGCCCCAATGAACAATCCAATAATTACGATTGGGTCAAGTAAACTAATATTAGTTAGACCAGCAACTGTTGCATAGGCAGCAAATAGTGCAAGTGCAGTCAGTGCAGCAGAAGCAATTGCAAATCCTTTACCAATAGCAGCTGTTGTATTACCTACAGCATCAAGCTTGTCCGTAATTCCTCTAACGTCATGTGGAAGATCACTCATTTCTGCAATACCACCAGCATTGTCAGATACAGGACCATAAGCGTCAACTGCAACAGTCATAGCTGTAGTTGAAAGCATACCTACTGCAGAAAGTGCAATTCCGTACAAACCAGCGAACTGATATGCAAAATAAATACCAATTGCGATAAATATAATCGGCCATACTGTTGATAACATACCAACGCCAAGACCAGATATAATTGTAGTAGCAGCACCAGTCTGTGACTGTTCTGCAATGTTTTTTACATGCTTATAATCAGCAGAAGTGTAAATTTCAGTAATCTTACCAATTGCAATACCAACGATAAGACCTGCTATGATTGCAATAGCATAGTTGTAGCTATCTAACATTGTCTTTGATAATACAAAAGAAGCAATAATTACAATTATACCTGAAATATATGTTCCCATATTAAGAGCAGCAGCTGGGTTTCCACCCTCTTTGCCTCTAACTCCCATAATACCAATAAGTGATGCAATAATACCTATAGCAGATAGAGCAAGTGGGAATAAAGCCGCAGCGGTTTCATTGAAAGCTCCAGCTGAATTTGCCGCAGCTACTGCTGCAAGAGTAATTGCTGAAATAATTGAACCAACATATGATTCAAAAAGGTCAGAACCCATACCAGCAACGTCACCTACGTTGTCACCTACATTGTCTGCAATAACCGCAGGATTTCTCGGGTCATCTTCAGGAATGCCTGCTTCAACCTTACCAACAAGGTCAGCACCAACGTCTGCAGCCTTCGTATAAATACCGCCGCCTACACGTCCAAATAGTGCCATTGATGAAGCTCCTAGTCCAAAACCTGTGATACACTGTACTACAGTTGCAAGGTCTAATACAACAAATACTACACTTAATCCCAAAAGGCCAAGTCCTGTTACACAAAGGCCCATAACAGCACCAGATCTGAAAGCAACCTTAAGGGCCTTGCTCATACCAGATTCCATCGCTGCATTTGCAGTTCTTACGTTACCCTTTGTAGCAACCGTCATTCCACAGTAACCTGCAAGAACTGATAGTAATGCACCTATAACATAAAGTATTGCTGTTGTCCAGTTTTGTAAACCAACACCAATTAGTACAAATAGTACTCCAATAACGATTATCATTGTCTTGTATTCTCTTCTAAGGAATGCCATCGCGCCTTCTCTGATGTATCCGGCGATCTCCTTCATTCTTTCATTGCCTTCATCAACTTTACTAATCCATGATGAAAGGCCATAAGCGAATACTAGAGCAATGATTGCTGCAACAATTGCTGCAATTGCAAAAATACTCATAATAATTCCTCCTTGTTACTTTTAACGACAGTTAAGAGGCGTCCTTGACACCTCTTAAATTAAAAGTAATATTTAATTTTAATAATGAACAAATATAATAATGATTATACCTAATCAATTATTCAATAGTAACTAATGCTAACGAAACAACAATAAAACAAACTGCTGCTACTGTAGCAATTCTGCTTAGAATAGCTTCATATCCCTTACTCTTTTTCTTGCCAAATAGCTGTTCTGCACCGCCGCCGATTGAACCGGACAATCCTGCACTATTTCCTGATTGCAATAAAATACTTGCAATAAGAATAATACTAGCAATTGCAAGCACTACCATAAGAAATGTTTTCATATCTGCACCTCCTATACATGATTAACTTCTAGAGTCTACCATATGTCCAAAAAAAAATCAAGGCTTTTTCCCTAATCTAATAGAAAAAAGCCCTTTGATTTACATTTTTTGCATACTTCTATCCGTATTATTTTATGTTGTAGAATGCGGACATACCTGCATACTGACCGGATATATCTAGTAATTCTTCAATTCTTAGTAACTGGTTGTATTTTGCAATTCTGTCCGTTCTTGAAAGTGAACCAGTCTTAATTTGACCAGCATTTAGTCCAACCACAATGTCTGCAATTGTAACGTCTTCTGTTTCTCCACTTCTATGGGAAACAACAGCAGTATACCCAGCTCTCTTAGCCATTTCAATAGCATCAAAAGTTTCTGTAAGGGTTCCTATTTGATTAACCTTAATTAATATTGAATTGGCAATACCCTTTTTAATCCCTTCTGCTAGTCTCTCTGTATTAGTAACAAATAGATCATCACCAACTAACTGAATTTTGTTTCCAAGTCTTTCAGTAAGAAGCTTCCATCCATCCCAATCATCTTCAGCAAGACCATCTTCAATAGAAATAACTGGATATTTTGAAACAAGCATTTCGTAATAAGCAACCATTTCTTCAGCAGTTCTTGTTATGCCTTCACCTGTTAAGTTATATGCCTTTGTCTTTTCATCATAAAATTCACTTGCTGCAACATCAAGAGCTATCTTAATGTCCTCACCTGTTTTGTATCCAGCTTTTTCAATTGCTTCAATAATAACCTGAATAGCTTCTTCATTGGTTGTAAGATTAGGCGCAAACCCGCCTTCATCACCGACAGCAGTATTCATTCCTTTTTCCTTAAGAACAGATTTAAGATTATGGAATACTTCAGCACCCATTCTTAGCGCTTCTCTGAAAGAACAAGCACCTACAGGCATAATCATAAATTCCTGAATATCAACAGTATTGTCCGCATGAGATCCACCATTTAAAATATTCATCATTGGCGTAGGAAGAGTCTTTCCGTTCACACCTCCAAGATATTGGAACAAAGGAAGCCCTAAACTGTTTGCAGCAGCATCAGCAGCAGCCATTGATACAGCCAAAATTGCGTTAGCTCCAAGCTTACCCTTATTTGGAGTTCCATCAAGCTCAATTAAAAGTTTATCTAATCCAACCTGGTCAAGTACATTATAGCCTATAATTTCCTCTGCAATAATGTCATTAACGTTTTCAACTGCCTTTAAAGTTCCTTTTCCTAGATATCTTTCCTTGTCGCCGTCTCTAAGTTCAACAGCTTCATGTACACCTGTTGAAGCTCCAGAAGGAACAATTGCTCTCCCCATGCTTCCATCTTCAAGATAGATTTCAACTTCTACAGTTGGATTTCCTCTGGAATCCAGCACTTCGCGTGCTATTACATCTTCAATAAATGGCATCTATTTTACCTCCTATATTTTAAAAATTTACTATCTGAATAAAATCTTCTGGCACTAGGCTGGCACCGCCTACTAATGCGCCATCGATTTCCTCCATATTCATTATCTCCGTAGCGTTTTCCGGTTTCACACTACCACCGTATAAAATAATCACTTTATCTGCTACATCATCATTATATAATTCTTCTATAACGTCTCTAATAAAGCCACACATTTGGTTTGCCTGTTCAGGCGATGCAGTTCTTCCTGTGCCGATTGCCCAGACAGGTTCATATGCTATAACCAATGATTCTGCCTGCGTCGTTGTAATATCTTTCAGCCCACCCATAAGCTGAGTCTTGACTACTTCAAAAGCTTTATCTACGTCCCGTTGTTCGAGTGTCTCACCAACGCACATAATAGGTGTAATGCCTACAGCAAAAGCCTTATGCAATTTCTTATTTACAATACCATCGGTTTCAACAAAATACTGTCTTCTTTCAGAATGTCCTATTATACAATAGTAAATGCCGATTTCTTTAAGCATAACAGCTGATATCTCACCAGTAAAAGCTCCCTCATCTGCAAAATGCATATTTTGAGCTCCAATTTTAACGTCAGTATCCTTAAAGGAATCCTTTAAAGCTTCTAACTGAGTAAACGGTGCACATATAGCTACCTGGATATCCGAGCTTTCATATATATTTTTGAAACTTTCTGCAAAGACTTTCGCCTCTGCAGTAGTTTTAAACATTTTCCAATTTCCCGCTATCAGTGGTTTTCTAATCATGGAATCCTCCTTACTTGTCTTTTTTCCGTACTGCTGCGTCACTTTCACTCGCTCCATCATTCCCTTGCATTACGAAAAAAATCCTACGTAACCTAATTTCTATTTATCCTGAAGGCATGCAATACCTGGAAGTACTTTTCCTTCAAGGAATTCAAGAGATGCGCCGCCCCCTGTTGAAATATGAGTCATTTGATCTGCCATACCAAACTGTTCTACTGCTGCAGCTGAATCTCCACCACCAATAACAGTTACACCGTTACACTCAGCGACAGCCTTTGCGATAGCCACGGTACCTTCTGCAAAATTAGGCATTTCAAATACACCAACAGGTCCATTCCAAACCACAGTTTTAGCATCCTTAATAGCTTCAGAAAAAAGAGCCTGTGTTTTAGGTCCGATATCAAGTCCCATCATATCAACTGGAATCTTATTCATATCACAATAACCTGCAATAGAATCGTTAGCAAACTCTTTGGCAACTTTTATATCTACAGGTAAAAGTAGTTTAACCCCGCTAGCCTCTGCTTTTTTCAAAAGATTTGCTGCAAGTTCAATATTATCTGCATCAAGAATTGAAGTCCCAATTTCATATCCCTGAGCCTTAAAGAAGGTATATGCCATACCTCCTCCTATAATAAGTGTATCCACCTTTTTTAACAGATTTTCAATAACTAAAATCTTATCTCCAACCTTAGCACCACCCATGATGGCAACAAAAGGTCTTTTAGGATTTTCTACAGCATTACCTAGAAACTGAACTTCCTTTTCAATTAAAAAACCTGAAACTGACGGAAGATAGTCTGCTACTCCAGCTGTTGAAGAATGCGCTCTATGGGCAGTGCCAAATGCATCATTAACAAAAATATCTGCTAGCCCAGCTAATTCTTTAGAGAATTCAACACCATTCTTAGTTTCTTCTTTTCTAAACCGAACATTTTCAAGAAGCATAACTTCACCAGCTTTTAATTGACCAGCCGCCTTCTTTACCTCTTCATTTACAACCTCTGGTGCACTTGCAAATATAATTTCTTTGCCTAAAAGCTGGCTGATTCTATCAGCAACAGGTTTCAAAGTATATTTCATATTTGCCTCGCCCTCAGGCCTCCCTAAATGAGACATAAGAATGACCTTCGCGTCATTTTCAATTAAATACTTAATTGTAGGCATAGCAGAAGTAATTCTAATATCATCTGTGATAGTACCATCTTTTAAAGGTACATTAAAATCACATCTCACAATTACCTTCTTGCCTGAAACGTCAATATCCCTTACGGTCTTTTTCATGTTCTAATCTCCCCATAGTATAATGACCTATCCCAATTTGTGAAGCAAATTGTTGGAAGGTCAGATGCTAAA
>NZ_DAMBYD010000011.1:35135-188467 GCF_032051575.1 Aminipila sp.
TTAATTGCCGGATTTTTATCGTATAATGACCTATCCCAATTTGTGAAGCAAATTGTTGGAAGGTCAGATGCTAAAAAATCATATTTCTTAATTGCCGGATTTTTATCGTATAATGACCTATCCCAATTTGTGAAGCAAATTGCTGGAAGGTCAGATGCTAAAAAATCATATTTCTTAATTTGCAGATTTGATATTATGCTCTATCTACCTTATACATATGCTGAATCAACATAAGTATTTTGCTAGAATATCCATATTCATTATCATAAAAAGCAATCAGCTTTACAAATTTGTCATTAAGCATAATACCTTCCCTAGCATCAAAAATGGAAGTATGAGCATCGCCTATAAAGTCACTGGATACAACTTCATCATCAATGTACTCAATAACGCCCTTCATTTTTCCCTCTGAAGCTTCTTTAACCTTAGAACAGATTTCATCATAAGTTGCAGACTTCTTTAATTGCACATTTAGGTCAACTACAGAAACATCTGCTACAGGAACTCTGTAAGAAATACCCGTTAGCTTCCCAAGCACTGAAGGAATGACAAGACCAACTGCTTTAGCAGCTCCTGTTGATGAAGGAATAATGTTACCAAATGAAGATCTCCCAGTTCTCCAGTCCTTCATGGAACGAGCATCAACAACCTTCTGTTTAGCTGTAGCCGCATGAATTGTAGACATAAGTCCCTGCTCAATACCCCAGTTATCTTCAAGTACCTTTACTAGTGGTGCAAGGCAGTTAGTTGTACATGATGCATTAGATACTACATGAATATCTTTATTGTAATTTTCATGATTAACACCCATTACATAAGTAGGAGTTTCCTTGTCTTTAGCTGGTGCTGATATAATAACTTTCTTTGCACCTGCCTTAATGTGCTTCATAGAAGTTTCTGTTGTAACATAAGCACCTGTAGCTTCTACTATGTACTCTGCTCCACATTCTGTCCAAGGAATATTCTCGGCATCACTTTCACTGTATACTGGGATTTTTTTGCCGTTTATAACAATTCCCTTTTCGTATACTTCCAGGCTCTTTGGAAATCTTCCAAAAATTGTATCGTACTTAAGCATATAAACCATATACTCTAAATCTGCATTACGCACATTGATTCCACAGATTTCAATATCTTCAAAATCCATTGCTGCACGTATTACAACACGTCCGATACGACCGAACCCACTAATGCCAACTTTAATCGCCATTTTTTTCTCCTCCTAGCATTCTCTGCTCTTTACATTTTAAATTTCTCATATTTTGCTTAAATCATTAGCAATTATCTATTATTAACCATAATTAATAATCAATATCTTTTTCGCTTTGAAGATGAAAGAATATTCAGCTCATCGCGATACTTTGCAACAGTACGTCTAGAAAGTTCTATACCTCTGTCACTTAAAAGCTTGACCATATCCTGATCACTGTAAGGGGCTTTAGGATTCTCTCCTGATACTATTTCCTTTATAAAAGTTTTTATGCTTTGAGAGGAAATGCCTTCTCCCTGTGTACCTGATACACCGCTTGTAAAGAAATATTTTATTTCATAAACTCCCCTAGGACTTTGCATGTATTTTCCATTTATAGATCGGCTTACTGTAGACTCATGTATTCCTACTTCCTCTGCAATCTGCTTTAAGGTCAAAGTCTTTAAATATTTTGATCCTTTATCAAAGAATTCCTGCTGATACTTTACCACAGCGCTTACCACATTAAATATCGTCTGTTTGCGCTGCTCGATGCTCTTAATAAGCCATATGGCAGAATTTAATCTTCCTGAAAGAAATTTCGTTAAATTAGGATCATTTTGAGATTCGCGCAGTACCTTTTCATAATATGAACTCACCATAAGCTTAGGCGTACTGCTTTCGTTTATAGTAACAACATACTCACCATTCACCTTTTCTACAATGATGTCAGGTACAATATATCTGGTTGTTGACTGGGATGCAAACTGTCTCCCCGGTTTTGGTTCTAGACTTCTTATTAAATCACTTATTTCTTGTACTTCTTGTACTGTAATCCCCACTTCTTTAGCAATTGTAGCCAGCCTGTTAGCCGCAATATCTTCAAGATAATCTTTTATGACACGTTCTACCATCTCATCTAGTTCGCCTCTATTTTCAAGCTGAATTAGTAAGCATTCTTTTAAATCCATGGCTGCAACCCCTGCGGGATCAAAACTGTGAATAGCGTCCAGTACAATGTTTACCTTTTCCTCAGATACATTTAACGCCCTTGCAATTTCTTCATTAGTAAGCGTCATATAGCCATTATCATCCAAAGATTCTATTATATACTTTCCAATGGTACGACAGCTTTGTTTTATCGGTGCAAACTGTAATTGAAACATCAAATGCTCTGGTAATGTTACATCTGATGTAACAAACTGCTCAAAAGAATATTCTTTATCATCCTTGGAATACTCTCCCTGCTTATAACTAATATCGTCGTATTCTCTTTCTTTTATATGTTCAGCCCATTCATTACTGCTAAGCTCATTACTGCCTAATGTTTCACTGTTCAATTCTCTAGTTTTTTCGCTTAAAGCTGTTACAGTCTCTGCCGTCTCATTGGCTTCACTTGGCTCAGAGTGACTGTTTCCTTGTTCAAGCACAGGATTAACTAGAAGCTGTTCTTCAACGTAGTTGTCCAGCTCCTGTGTATTAAACTGTAATATCTGAATAGCTTGAATCAACTCCGGTGTCATTACAAGTTTCTGTGTTTGTTCAATTGTTAAATCATATCCAAGTCTCATATCTTACCTCAAATCACAATATAAGCAAACTTACTCAAAATAATTATACTACAAAATAGTAATATTTCCACCCCAAACTAATAATAATTAGAAAAATTAGTCAAGCTCCGGGAACCCCAGCTGTCTTAATGCTTCGAAAAGTATTATATTTGCTGAATTGGATAAGTTCAATGACCTTAATCTAGTATCCTTACTCATTGGAATCCTTATAGCCTTTTCTTTATGCTGTGCAATAAATTCCCTTGGGAGGCCTGCTGTTTCTCTTCCAAATAAAATCATGTCTTCATCCTTAAACTGTACATCTGTATATCTGTGTCCACCCTTTGTAGTCGCTAAGTAAAGCTGTCTTTTTCCATATTTATCCATAAAAGCTTCGAGGCTTTGATGCACCTCTAACTGCACAAAAGGCCAATAATCCAGCCCCGCTCTTTTAACACTTTTATCATCTATAGAAAAACCTAACGGTTCTACTAAATGAAGTACACTTCCTGTCGCCGCACAAGTTCTTGCAATATTTCCTGTGTTTGGCGGTATCTCAGGTTCCACAAATACTATGTGAATTGCCATATTTTCACCTTCCATTCTAAAATCAACTTATATACGAATATAGTTTAGCATATTTAATACAAAAAAACACTATTTACGCCTTTACTTTCTAAAAATCGAAAAAATTAAAGACAAACCCATTTAAATAGTATATAATATTTTCTACGATTTAAAACGGCGTTGCCGCACGAAACTATCTTGGAGGTATAAAAATGAAAACAGTTAAAATAGGACTACTAGGTTTAGGTAACATTGGAACTGGCACTTATAAAACCCTTGAAATGAATAAAGTGCAAATTACTAAGGCAACCGGTCTTAATCTTGAAATCAGTAAAATTCTAGAAAGAGATACCACTCGAGAAAGAGATATCACTGTTTGCCAAGAGCAATTTACACAAGATCCAGATGAAATTTTTAAGAATCCTGATATAGACATCGTTATCGAACTCTTAGGCGGCATTGAGCCCGCTACTACTTTTATGCTTGACGCGATGAAAAATAAGAAAAGTGTAGTAACCGCCAACAAAGCGGCTGTAGCTGCGAATTTTCAGGAACTAACAGATGTAGCTAAAGCAAATGGTGTAGAATTTAGATATGAGGCTAGTGTAGGAGGAGGAATCCCCATTATAAATGCTCTTACCACGGTTCTTCAGGCTAATGATTTTGTTGAAGTTCAGGGGATTGTAAATGGCACAACGAACTACATTCTCACACAGATGACTGAGTTTGGTTTAAAATACGATGATGTACTTAAGAAGGCTCAAGAGCTGGGATTTGCAGAAGCTGATCCAACTGCAGACGTAGAAGGTATCGACGTTGCAAATAAGCTATCCATTCTTATATCAATAATGTTTAATACCTATGTGGCTCCAAAAGATATCCCAACAAAAGGAATCAGCAGCATTACACAAAACGATATTGAAGCCGCAAAGGCTGAAAACAGCAAAATAAAACTTATCGCTTATGCTCATAAAGAAGGGGATAAAATAGACTATAGCGTAAAACCTATGTTACTAAATAACTCCCACCCTCTTGCATCTGTAAGTAACGAATTTAATGCTGTATATGTAACTGGGAATGCAGTTGGCGAGTTAATGTTCTATGGCAAAGGTGCTGGTCCTCTCCCAACAGGAAGTGCTGTTATGGGTGATGTACTTGAAATTGCAAAAAAATTATATAATAAATAATAGAGGTGAAAACAAATGAGTTTATATGAACAGTGGCAAAATTTGATTGATAATCAGACAGATGAAACATTCACTGATTTTTGGGAAAAATATAGTTCTACAGAAACAAAGATTTATACAGATATCTTAGATAATCATAAAAAAGTTCCTGCAGGAACTTTTCAAGAACTTGTAGATAAATATGAGGCAGATCCCGTTATATTTATGGGATTTCTCGATGGTATTAATACAAGTTTAAAGAATGAAATGAAAATTGAAGAATATGATGAAAATACTGAAATTAAGCTAAACATCGATTTTGAAAAGCTTTTCTTCAATATGCTTGGTGCTGAGGCTGACTATCTATATTCAATTCCGGCCTGGGACAAAGTTCTTCCTTTAGAAAAGAGAGAAGAAATCATAAAAGAATTCAAAAAATCAAAAACTGTAGTAAAAGAAAAAGAACCTGGTAGAAATGATCCTTGCCCTTGCGGAAGCGGCAAAAAATATAAAAAGTGCTGTGGTGCAAATAAATAATAAATATGCAAAAAGCAGTTGGTTTTTCCAACTGCTTTTATTGTACTGGCATAATGCAAATGTCATATCCTTCATACTAATTTCAGGCTTGGATTCCCTTTAATATAAGCTCTATAAGTTCCTGAATTTCAAGATTATTCACATTAAGCGGTAATATTATGTCAGGCAATGTGCTAAATCCATATTTGATATTCAAATATCCTCCTACCGTTCCCATTATGGATATAGCAGCAATCTCGGTATTGATTTTTCTGAATTCACCTTTATCCATGCCTTGAACTAAAATATGATAAACAAATCTATATTTATCATTCCAAAGGTCGCTCATTTTTTTCATAAAACCAACTGACAACCCATCACTAGTATCCAAAATCATCATGGATAACTTCATCATTCGTGTCCCATTTTCCTCAGTGTACTTTGATTCAAGCTTTATTAATTTCATCAATTTCTCAGTCTGAGTACCTTCTGATTGCACTATTTTTTCACACTCAGCCATATATTCTTCAATGCCAGTTGAAAAAATTTCTATCAACAAAGATTCTTTACTGTCAAAATATTCATAAACAGTTCCCTTACCGATACCTGCTGTAGCAGCAATATCTGAAATTTTAGTCTGCTTATATCCATTTTCACTGAATAACAGGTAAGCAGCTTCTAATATTTTTTGCTTTTTGGTTTCTTTACAGCTATACATTTTTTAAGTCCTCTTCATGCCACTTTGCTTCAAGTTTAGAGACCATTTCGTAATGAGCTTTACGTTTTTCCTCTTTTTTGAACTTTCTATCATCAAAGATAGAGTATAATACAGGAACAAAAATTAATGTAACTATGGTTGATGCTATTAGCCCGCCTATTATGGATATTCCCATTGGCGCAAGAGTCTCTCCTCCTTCGCCTATGCCTATTGACATAGGAATCATCCCAATAATGGTTGTACCTGCACTCATGAGTATTGGTCGCAGTCTCATCTTTCCAGCCTGTACAAGAGCCTCATTTCTACCCATAATTTGTTTGTTCTGATTAATAAATTCCACCAATAGGATAGCATTGTTTACTACTATACCAACCAGCATGATTAAACCCAAAAATGATACCATGGATAAAGCCGTACCCGTTATAAATAGAGCTAAAAATGCTCCTGACATAGCAAATGGTATAGACATCATAACCATTATAGGCAATGTAACCGATTCAAATTGAGCAGCCAATATTAAGTATACCAAAGCAAGAGCAACAATTAAAGCTAAGCACAGACTTCTAAAGGATTCCATCATCTGTTCCTGTTCCCCTCCACTTTCATAAAAATATCCATCAGGAAATTGGTAGTTATTTACAATCTTAATTACATCCTGAGATACTTTTCTTAAGTCATTCCCCTGTATGTCTACTGCAATAGTTATATATCTTTGCTGGTTCATCCTGTTTACACTGCTTGGTGAATTGCCAAATTCGAAATCTGCAATCTGGCCTACAGGAACCGACATGCCTGAAGCTCCTGTAATTACAATTTGCTTCATATTATCTACTGAATCACCATATTCATCCGGTAAGGAAAGATTAACCTCGATTTCTTCGCCATCAATTTTTAACTTAGTAGCCGTGGATCCTGAAAGAGCAGTGGATAATCCATTAGCAAGCTGTGATGCTGTAATTCCGTAATAAGCCGCAGTGCCCCTGTCTAAAACTACTTTTACCTCTGGATCTCCTTCTGAACTGTCTACTTCCGCCGAAACAACATTATCCACTGCTTCAATCTGTTTGCAAAGTTTACTTCCAATTTTATCCAATTCATCCAATTCTTTTCCTTTTATATCAATAGACAAGTCAGAATTTGATTCATCTCCAAAAGACATGGATGAAGATTCTTTTATTTCCAATTCAGCTCCCGTAAAATAAGCTAAATCCTTTTTGGCTTGTCTTACGACCTCCTTAGTACTTCGCTTTCTCTCCTGCTTATCAACTAAAGTAATACTTAGACTACAGCTGTCCCCGAAAGACATCATACTTGTTTGCCCTATATCCACTGTACAATGTTCCATTTCTGGAATAGTCATAGCATAATTTTCAATTTTAGTCAGAATTTTATCTTTATCTTCAAGGGATGTACCATATGGTACATCTACATTTATAGTAAAGGTTCCCTCATCAGATTCCGGCATCAGCTCTGTACCTACAACTCCTACTAAAACTATTGAAACGATGAATATAGCTGTACAAATGGCAATAATACGCTTACGCATTTTTAATGCTTTTCGCATAAATTGTTCATAAGATTCCTTTAATTCCTCAATAAATTGTGTAAACTTCTGCAGATATCTAAACTTATATCGATGTTTGCCTAAACGTATATATTCGGTAGACAAACCTCTTGTTAATAATTTAGAGCAAAGCATCGGTACAACAGTAATAGCTACTGCCAAAGAAGCCATTAAAGCTATAATAATCGTAAAGCAGAAATCCTTAAACATCATACCTGTAATACCACCGCTAAGGGCTATTGGTAGAAATACAACTACTGTAGTAAGTGTAGATGAAACAATGGCAAGAAAGATTTCTTTACTTCCTTTTTCAGCAGCCTCTTCAGCACAGTTGGTTTCCTGCCTTATTCTGAATATATTTTCAAGCACTACTATAGAGTTATCTACCAGCATACCTACTGCTATAGTAAGAGAGCATAAGGTTATCATATTTAATGTCATTCCACGTGCATTCATCAGTGCAAATGTAGCTAACAACGATATTGGTATAGATAAAGCGATTACTAAAGTGGAACGCATATTTTTAAGGAACAGGAATACCACGAGTACCGCAAGTAATCCTCCCATTATGGCTGATTGAGAAACAGATTTAATAGAGTTCTGGATAAAATCAGCCTGATTAAATCCTACCGTGAATGTTAAATCTGGGAACTTCTCCTGTAGCAGCTTCATCTCTTTTATTACTGCTTTAGAGGTTGATACTGTATTTGCGTCTGATTGTTTTGTGATAAATATACCTATTGCAGTTTTTCCATCAATCCTGCTGATAGATTCCTGGTCCTGATATGTATCAGAAATTGAAGCAATATCCCCTAACCTAACTATGCTTCTGTCACTTAATGTGATAGGCAAATTCTTAATATCATTAACAGACTTAAATTCGCCCATAGTTCTTACTACGATTTCAGTATCACCTTTTGATACATCACCACTGGGCATATTTATATTTTCAGCTGCTAAAATTTGTGCAATCTGTGCTAAAGATAAGCCATATCCTGACAGTCTGTCCTGGTTTATTTTCACGGCAACTTCCTCGTCAACGCCACCCATTACAGTAACGGAAGCAACACCGGCAACTCTTTCCAGATAATTTACCACATTATCTTCTATCTGGTTATTTAACTGACTTAACGGCATATCTCCCGACACATAAATCTGTGTGATAGGAATCGCACCCATATCCATTTTCATAACCATAGGATCACCCACGTCATCAGGCAGATAACTTTGTACCATAGCTATTTTTTCACGCATATTTAAAGTTGCGAAGTTCATATCCGTATCCATTTGGAACTGTATCATCACTATTGATTGACCTGGCATACTCATGGACTTCATTTTATCCAATCCCTCAACAGAAGCCAGAGCCTTCTCCAATGGTTCAGTTACCATTTTCTCAACTTCCTCAGGTGATGCATTCCCATAGGAAGTCATCACCAATGCATATGGATATTCTATCTTAGGAAATAAATCCTGTGGTAATCCAATCAAAGAATAAACACCCAGTACAACTACCATCAACATCAGCATTACAGTTGCTATTGGTCGTTTTATGGATATACTAGCTAAATTCATATTTACACCTCTATTCTACTATTTTGTAATATTAACAGGGGCGCCCTCTGTCACATACTGTTGACCGGATATAACGATTGTGTCGCCTTCTTTAATACCTGAAAGAATTTCCACGTATTTACCATTATCTATACCTGTAGTTACTTCATTATATTTTGGTACATTGCCCTTATCCAGAGTAACCACTACAGCTGTGCCATTTTTCATGATTACACTATCTGAAGGTACACAGAGAGTATTCTTCTTTTCTTCTGAAACAATTCTTATCTCAGCAAACATACCAGCTTTAATTTTACCTTGGTCATCGCTTATTGATATTTTTATTGGATAAGTAAGCTCTCCAGCAGCCGGTGCTGGTGAAATTGCTTGAATAATCCCTTTGTACGCATCTTTCCCCAATGTTGATATGTATACATCAACGGTATCACCAACCTTTAAATCATTAACTATATACTCTGAAACATTGGTATTTATTTGTAATGTACTTACATTTGCCACAGTCATAGCGGGTGCAGCCGATGAGGCAATGCTTCCTACTGCTACATTTTTAGATGTTACATACCCATTTATAGGCGAAGTAACTGTACAATTGCTGTAAGAATCACTGGCTGCAGTGTAATTCTGCTGTTCATTTAAATAAGTTGACTGAGCCTTCTCATAATCTTGATAAGATACTGCACCTTCCTTATATAAGGCACTGATTCTGTCATAAGAAGACTTAGCAACATTTAGCCCTTCCTTAGCTTTATTTAATGTAGTGGCAAATTGTGTTCCATCAATTTGAAATAATGTTGTTCCTTTAGCAACCTTATCTCCAATATCCACATTAACTGCAGTTATCTTTCCGGTTGCAAGAGGAACAATACTTACTTCTTCTATAGGTTCAACTCTTCCAGTAATCGGAGAAGTCGTATTGATAGACATTTTCTCTGCTAAAGCCGTTTTCACATTAACTACAGATTCTTTTTCAGTCTCTGGTGCAGCCATAGAAGATACAACTCTAAAAATAACAAGACCTATTATAAATATTACAGCAATAATTGTAATAATCTTTGTCTTTTTCTTTTTCGGTTTTTGTTCTAATACTTCTAAAGTATTATTCTCAGCCGTTTCGCTGAAAGTAGATGTTTCTTTATTTTTTTTCAAAATGCTTACCCCCTAAAATAGTATGTCTGTTAAATACTAAGCCGACCCATTGGTCGGACTTTAATATAATAATTCAAAAATATACCAATGTCAATGATTCATAGTGCGGCAACTTGTACTTTTATTGTTACATTAATTGTTTAAATGGGTATATAATAAAAAAATGGAGGTAAAAGAAACATGAAATTCACTAAAGAAAAAATAAATGAACTTTTAGATAAATTAGAAGAAATGTATCCAGATGCTGATTGTGCTTTAAATCATAACTCAATCTTTCAGCTTTTAGTCGCGGTAGTTCTTTCCGCACAAACTACAGATAAAAGTGTTAATTTAGTCACCGAAGAGTTATTTAGAAAATATCCGGATGCTTTCTCTATGTCACAAGCCATAGAGGAAGACATTCAAAATATAATAAAAAGAATAGGTATGTATAAAACAAAATCTAAAAATGTTTTATCTTTATGTAAAACTTTAGCTTCAGAATATAACGGACAAGTCCCTGAAGATTACGACAAACTAATCGCATTGCCTGGTGTAGGACGTAAAACCGCCAATGTAGTATTGTCTGTAGGTTTTGGCCACCAACGGATAGCTGTAGACACTCATGTTTTCAGAGTTTCCAACCGCATAGGTTTAGTTCATGAAAAAGATGTATTAAAAACAGAGCTAGCTCTAATGAAAGTAATACCAGAAGAAAGATGGTCACGAGCTCACCATAGTCTGATTTTTCATGGCCGCTATTGCTGTGATGCAAGAAAACCAAAATGCGAAGATTGTGCAATCTCCGCATTCTGTAAATCCTATAATTTATAATTGTGGGCCATTAAACTTAATAGGTTTGCACTTAATAAGCTTTCCGCCGCCCCTATCACCTAAAAATTCACCGTCTTTAAATACTAACCTGCCCCTGCTATAGGTAGCAACGGGGTATCCTTTTATTTTAACACCCTCCCAAATAGTGTGGTCTGTTTCACCATGCATATCCTCATTTGTTATGACAAAGTCTTTCTTCTTATCATAAATAACAATATCTGCATCCAGACCGACTTGAAGACTGCCCTTTTGATCTTCAAGACCAAACAACTTAGCTGGGTTTGCAGCACAAAGTTCCACAGCTTTATTGAAAGTAATTTTCCCTTTATTTGCCTCTGACAACATATAAGGATACATATTCTCAATGCCTGCACACCCATTTGGAATGGTAGTGAAATTACCCGGTTTACCATCCTTAGTGGTTATTCCCCAATCTTTTTCAGCCTGTGTAAACGGGCAATGGTCGGTAGCAATAGTTGTGATGTCTCCACGTTTTATACCTTCCCAAAGAGCATCTTGCGATGTCTTACCCTTCATTGGTGGTGAGCAAACAAAGTCTCTGCCTCTTTTTCTTTTATAGACATCACTGGTAAAATGCAAATATTGAGGACAAGTTTCCGCAAAAATTGGATAGCCTTCATCCCTGGCCTGAGTTACTGCCTCCATTCCCTGCTTATTCGCAAGATGTACTATGTAAAGAGACGTTCCTGCCATTTTAGCAAGGTTTATAGCTCTTACATCAGCTTCTCCTTCAACCTGTTCATTTTTAGACATGTAATGCCACCAGGCATCTGTTTTTCCCTCTCCAAGATACTGCTGAATAAGAACATTATTTACATCTCTATTTTCAGCATGGACCCCAACTAATGCACCAATTTTAGCGGATTTTTGCAAAACTTTATAAAAAGACCCATCATCTACGCCAAAATCATATACCATAAATACTTTGAATGATGGTATACCCGCTTTAACGGCATCTTCCATAGAGTCCAGTAATTCTTTAGTTGAAACATCTGACACTCCGATGTGAAAAGAATAGTCAACCACAGCATCAGGTGCTGCCAAATCATTTCTCCGCTTAATTGCATCAAGCATAAGTTCTCCCTTTGCTTGAAGTATAAAATCAAATACAGTAGTAGTTCCACCGCATGCAGCAGACCTTGTTCCTGAGTAGTAGTCATCTGTGGAAACCGTACCACCAAATGGCATTGCCAAGTGTGTATGACCATCAATTGCTCCTGGTAGTATAAGCTTCCCCTTTGCGTCCACTACTTCCGTTTTCTGTTCAGGCTTTAGATTGGTTCCGATTGCTGAAATCTTGCCATTAGAAACAGCAATATCTGCCTTAAACGATGATTCAGCAGTTACCAATGTGCCACCCTTAATCAGTAAATCCATGTTTCTACCCCCTTGTTATTTATGAATTTATAGCTATGCAATTTTTTCTGTCATAGCTTCATGCTCTTCTTCTGTTACGATTGAAAGTTGATCGTTCTTCATAAGAGCAACGTATACAACAAAACCAATTATGAAGGATACTATATATCCATTAGCTGCCAGCCATTGAATAAAGCTTGGTCCTACTCCTGTTGATGGATCGTACAGCATAACTGTATTTCCTAAAAGTGGTATAATAAATGCGGCCACCCATGCAATAATAGCAGCAACATTCCAGCCGCCCTTATACCAGTATCTTCCACTAGGCCCTGCATAAAGCCCTGCTACATCCACTCTTTTTTGCTTGATAAAATAATAATCTGCAATAAAAATAGCAGCCACTGGAGCAAGAATCGTTCCGTAATTATTTAACCAAGTAAATACGTAAGCTGCGCCAGATCCATAGATCCACCAAGGCTGTGCTAAGACTGCAATAATACAAGTAGCAACGACTCCCATCCTATATGTAATTTTAGTCGGAGCCAGATTGGAGAATCCATTTGCAGGGGCAACAACATTTGCTGCTACACAAGTAGTAATAGTGGCTGCCGCAACACCTATAGCGCAAATAACAACTGCTATTTTATTGTCTACATAATAAAATACATTTGTTGGGTCAAACATTGCTGTTCCCATGGAAAGCTTGGTTGACATAGCAAAGAACGCACCTATGTATGCACAAAGGAACATTGGAAGAGGCATTCCATACAACTGCCCTCTAAACTGATCCTTTTGTGATCTTGCATATCTTGAAAAGTCTGGAATATTTAAAGCAATAGTAGCCCAGAATGCAATATTTCCAGTCAATCCTGCAAGATATATATACCAGAACCCCCCAAACTGCTCAATTAAAGCTCCATCATTTCCCTGTGACATAACCTCCCCAAAACCAAAGCCTGCTGCATTGGCAGTCATAACGGACCAGATAAACAAACAAAGCATTACAACAATTAGTAAAGGTCCACCAATATTTTGAACAAGTTTTATTCCCTCAGAGCCCTTATATGCTACCCATCCAATAAATACCATAAATATTAAGAATCCAATTAATTGACCTACCTGACAAGGATTACCAAAGATAGAGATAACCCAGTCTTTGTCTCTAAATGATGGGATAAAGCACCCAAGAATGGCAGCTACAGCACCGCCGCCAACCCAAGCCTGCACTGCAGTCCAGCCACAAGCTACAAAAGCTCTCAACAGGGCTGGAATATGTGCACCAACGCCACCAAAGGTTAATCTTGAAAATACAGGAAATGGAATGCCATATTTAGTTCCTGCATGAGAATTAAGCTGAATAGGAATAAGAACAATTAAATTTCCTAAAGCTACATTTAGAACTGCAAGCCATGGCGAAACACCCATTCCTATCAGTGCTGCTGCAAGGGAAAGTGAAGGAATACAAATAGCCATACCGATCCAAAGAGCGGTAATGTTATATGTAGTCCATGTTCTTTGAGATACTGATGAAGGCGCAAGATCTTCATTATAATATTTTGAGTTAACCAGCTCTGCACGAGCAGCTTCTGTTAATTCATATAGACCATTGCATTCAACCTGTGTGCATTGTGACATAAAATAACACCTCCTAAATCATATGATAAAAACGATTACTTTATATGTATATTACGGAATTTAGCTAATGTAACTAGTTTTTTAATTTTTAATTCTAAATTTTTTGAAAATTGAGTTAAATAACTGTAATTGCAGTGTTTAAGCATTTTTCGCCTATTTTTTTATATTTTTTACGCTATATTGATTTTTTCTTGACACGCCTTCATGGTGATTGTATAATTGTATACATAAATACAATATTTTAGTTTTAACATAGGAGGACTTAAATGGGAAATACTTTAGCTTATAAAATTCTACAAAATCATCTTCTAGAAGGTACCCTTTCCCTGGGAAATGAAATAACAATAAAAATGGATCAAACCTTAACTCAAGATTCAACTGGAACTATGGTTTATCTTCAGCTTGAAGCTATGAATGTTGATAAAATCCAAACAGAACTTTCTGTAGCTTATATAGATCACAACACCCTTCAGACTGGGTTCGAAAATGCAGATGATCACGCCTTCATTAAAAGCGTTGCTCAAAGACATGGTGTTCTTTTCTCAAAGCCAGGTAATGGTATTTGTCATCAATTACACCTAGAAAACTATGGCAAGCCAGGAAAAACATTATTAGGATCAGACAGCCACACTCCAACTGGTGGTGGTTTAGGAATGATTGCTATTGGTGCAGGCGGCCTAGATGTAGCAATGGCAATGGCAAAAGGCACCTATAGCCTTAATGTCCCAAAAGTAATCAACGTGGAACTTACTGGTACATTAAGACCTTGGGTTTCTGCTAAAGACGTTATTTTATATGTGCTTCAAAAATTAACAGTTAAAGGCGGCGTAGGTAAAATTGTTGAATATACGGGAGATGGCGTAAAATTCCTGTCAGTTACAGATAGAGCAACTATAACAAATATGGGTGCAGAACTTGGTGCTACAACTTCTGTTTTCCCAAGTGATGAGAATACTCTTGCATATTTAACTGAACAAGGGCGACCCGATGACTACGTTCCATTAGCTGCTGATGCTGATGCAGTTTATGATGAAATTCTGAGAGTTAATTTGTCAGAGCTTACTCCTTTAGCAGCAATGCCTCACAGTCCTGACAATGTAGATTCCATTAAAAATATAGGCAATATAAAAATTGATCAGGTAGCTATAGGTAGTTGCACAAACTCTTCCTATACAGATTTAATGAAAGTGGCTGCAATTTTAAAAGGTAACAAAATTCACAAGGATGTAAGCCTTGTTATTTCACCAGGTTCCAGTAAAATACTATCCAAACTGGCTCAAAATGGTGCTCTGGCTGATATGATTAATGCAGGTGCTCGAATTATTGAAAATGCGTGCGGTCCTTGTATCGGTATGGGGCAGTCCCCTAAATCCGGGGCTGTTTCTCTAAGGACTTTCAACAGAAACTTTAAGGGAAGAAGCGGTACATTAGATGCAGATGTTTACCTGGTAAGTCCTGAGACGGCTGCTATTTCTGCTATAACTGGCGTTCTTACTGATGGTATGACATGTGGCAGAGAGCTTCCTGCTATTAATTCTGTTGATTTTACGTTTAATGATAACTTTATCATTTACCCTAAAGGAACTAATAAAGACAATACAGATGTTGAAATGGGACCAAACATCAAACCATTTCCAAGGAATACTGCTTTAAGTGACACTGTAAGTGCAACAGTTGTTATACATGCTGGTAATAACATTACAACAGACGATATCATGCCTTCTGATTCAAGATTGCTTCCATATCGTTCAAACGTTCCACATCTGGCAAACTACTGTTTTGAAAAAATTGACAATCAATTCTCTACTCGCTGCAAAGAAGTTGGCAGCTGTGCTATTATTGGTGGCGAAAATTACGGCCAAGGAAGCAGCCGAGAGCATGCGGCTCTTGCTCCACTTTATTTAGGTGTAAAATTTGTTTTGTCTAAATCATTTGCAAGAATTCATCGTTCAAACTTGATTAACAGCGGTATCATGCCTCTAATTTTTGAAAACCCTGCTGATTATGAAGATTTTGCTATTGGCCAGAAACTTGTTATAGAAAATGCAAAGCAACAGATTAAAGAAAACGTCATTGTAGTAAAGAATTTAGATAACGGCAAAGAATACAGAACCCTTACAAACTTTTCTGACTTAGAAATCAATATGATTTTATGCGGTGGAAAAATCAATTCAATTAAAGGAGCGTAGGCATGGAATATATTAAAGATTTTGAAAAAATTATTGCAGAACAGATTGCAAGAGTAGAAAAAATGAAGGTTTCCAGTGAGTTTGTAGATTTTTCTAAACTTGATAAAATTGTAATTGGTATGATTGATGGTGACGGTATCGGACCTGTTATTCTAAAAGAAGCCAGAAGAGTTTTAAATGAGTTGTTGAAAGATGAGCTATCTTCATGTAAAATTGAATTACGCACTATTGACGGATTAACCATAGAAAATCGAATTGCTAAAAATGCTACTGTGCCAGAAGATGTACTAGCATCAATAAAGGAATGTCATATTCTTTTAAAGGGCCCTACTACTACCCCTAGCAAAGGGGATAATCTGCCTAACATTGAAAGTGCTAATGTCACACTAAGGCGAGAGCTTGATTTGTTTGCAAATGTAAGGCCAGTTTATATTCCCGAAAAAAATATTAATTGGGTTTTCTATAGAGAAAATACTGAAGGCGAATATGCACTTGGCAGCAGAGGCGTGGAAATAAACGATGACATTTCTATTGACTTTAAGGTAACTACAACAGATGGTACGAAAAGAATAGCTAAAGCTGCATTTGAATATGCAAAAGCAAATGGCAATAAAAATGTTTCCATTGTGACTAAAGCAAATATTATGAAAAAAACTGATGGTAAATTTCTAGATTTATGTTATCGGGTTGCTAAAGATTATCCAAACATTAAGGTTGATGACTGGTATGTAGATATTATGGCTGCAAACCTTGTAAATGAGCAAATCAGAAGTAACTTTAACGTATTTATATTGCCAAACCTATATGGTGATATCATTACCGACGAAGCCGCACAAATTCAAGGCGGTGTCGGCACTGCCGGCAGTGCCAATGTGGGTACAAAATATGCTATGTTTGAAGCCATTCATGGAAGTGCTCCAAGAATGGTTGCTGAAGGCCTTGCAGACTATGCTAATCCTTCCAGTATATTAAAAGCTTCGGAGATGATGCTCCGTCATATAGGCTATACTGAAAAAGCCGATATACTTTCAACTGCATTAAACTTTGCTCAAACAAATAAGCATATGACTGGTGATACATCTGGAGAAACTGCAGCTGCTTTTGCAGACTGTGTTTTATCTCAGATTTAAGTCGGTGTAATTATAATAAAAATCAATCTTTAAATTTGTAATTTTTTAGCATCTGACCTTCCATCAATTTGTTTCTTTAATTGATGGAAGGTCATTATTGGAGGCTTAACAAATGGTACTTTATCAACATAATGAAAATGCAAAATCTCAAAATTTGCCTATTTCCAATAGCCTTTTTTCTAAACTACAAAAAGATATTCTTCAAGGGAAAATGCGCGCCGAAGAAAAATTGACAGAGCAAAGCATTTGTGATAAATACAAGGTGAGCAGAACTCCTGTCCGAGAAGCATTACGACAGTTAGAAATGGAAGGTCTTATCGAAACAATCCCTAACCGTGGGGCTTTTGTAATAGGTTTTTCCACTCAGGATATGGCAGATATGTATGAACTCCGCAAGGCATATGAAGTTCAAGCAGTTAAATGGGCTATCGAGCGAATTACTGATGATGAAATGGAAGATTTAGAAGAAACGTTTGAATTCATGGAATTCTATACACAAAAAAATGATATTGATAAAATGTTAAATATTAATACTGGATTTCATCAGTTGATTTATACGGCTTCACACAACAGAATGCTGCAGCATGTGCTTTCTTCCTATCAAATTTATATTAAGCATAGTAGAAAGCCTACACCTTATCCAGACAATTATCTTGCAGAAGTTCTAGAAGAACACCGTGCAATTTTTGAAGCATTTAAAAATAAAGATATTGAGGCTGGGGCTTTAGCTATGAAAATACATATGGAAAGTTCCATATCCCGTTCAAAATAAATGTCAAAATAGTGTATAGCTTTTATTCTAATAAACAAAATAAATAAATATCGCACAAGCTATTTCATAAAGGAGGTACATGCAATATGAAAAAAAAGATTGCAATTAATGGATTTGGTAGAATTGGAAGGTTGACCTTCAGGCGTATTTTTGATGATGACAATTTTGAAGTTGTGGCTATTAATGATTTAAGTAAACCAGAGATGCTGGCGTATTTGCTTAAACACGACAGTGTACAAGGACAATATACGAAATACAATATCGAATCTAACGAGGATTCTATAACTGTGGGTGATAAACAGATAAGAATTTATAAAGAACCAGATCCATCTAATTTACCTTGGAAGGCTTTAGATATAGATATTGTTCTTGAATGTACAGGATTCTTTGCATCAAAAGAAAAATCTCAGGCACATATTAATGCAGGTGCAAAAAAAGTTTTAATTTCAGCTCCAGCTGGAAATGATCTTCCTACTATTGTTTACGGTGTAAATGAAAAGACATTAACAAAACAGGATCACATTGTTTCAGCTGCTTCTTGCACAACAAACTGCCTTGCACCAATGGCAAAAGCACTTAGTGATTATAAAGAAATACGAACAGGATTCATGACGACTATCCATGCTTATACAGGTGATCAGATGATTCTGGATGGTCCACACAGAAAAAATGACTTCCGCCGTGCGAGAGCTGGTGCAATCAACATTGTACCAAACAGTACTGGCGCAGCCAAAGCTATTGGTCTTGTAATTCCAGAACTGGATGGCAAACTCATCGGTTCTGCCCAGAGAGTTCCTGTAGCTAGTGGTTCCATTACAATTCTAGATGCTGTACTAAAAGATTCTTCTGAAACAGTTACACTTGAAGGTGTTCAGTCGGCTATGAAAAAAGCTGCCAACGAGTCCTTTGGTTATACTGAGGAAGAACTTGTTTCCAGTGACATCATCGGAATGGAATACGGTTCACTCTTTGACGCTACACAAACCCTTGTTGCAAGAAGTGGAACTGGAGTTTATGAAGTAAGAGTTGTTGCCTGGTATGATAACGAAAGCAGCTACGTATGTCAGCTAATAAGAACCTTAAAGTATTTAAGTACACTTTTATAAAAATAAAGATAATTATAAAATCGATGTGGCATTTCACTATGTTACATCGATTTTTTGTGTTTTTTCACAACTTTTTTATTTTAGCTCTTTACTTTATTACATTAACGTGGTATATTGTTACCGTGGTATATAAGTAAATCAAGATGACAATTAACACAGATATGGAGAAGCCTAAAATGAATATAACTGAAAGTATTTTAAATAATGAAGAAAAAGCCCTTTTAAGTTTGCGGGATCTTTATGAAAACTATGGCTATTCTCAATTCAAAATGGGCAAATTTGAAGAATACGACCTATATGTTCGCAACAAAGATTTTTTACTGAGCGACAATATTATAACTTTCACAGACACCAATGGCAAACTTATGGCACTGAAGCCTGATGTTACACTATCTATTATAAAAAACTTAAAAGAAGAGCCAGACTGCATACAAAAAATATATTATAGTGAAAACATTTACCGGGTTTCAAAAGATACCAAGACGTATAAAGAATTAATGCAGACAGGTTTAGAGTGTATTGGTGACATAGACCTTTATCATATGTGTGAGGTAATTCTGCTTGCTTCTAAAAGTCTTGAAAACATCAGTATTAATAACATTCTCGCCCTTTCTCATATGGGTATTATCTCCGAAATGCTTGAAGGTTTAAATATTACTGCTAGTCAGGAAAAAATGGTTTTTAAATACATCAGTGAAAAGAACATTCACGGTATAGAAAATATATGTAAACAAACTGACAGTGATGAAGAATTATGTGAAAAACTTATTGCACTGATTTCCATATACGGTTCAATGGACACAGTGATGAACAAGCTGAAAGATCTTAGTATTAATGCAAAGATGAGTAATTTTATATCAGAATTAGAAAGCATATGTAACATATTAAAACTTAACGGATTTGAAAATACACAAATTGATTTTTCCATAGTCAATGGGATGAATTACTATAATGGCATCGTTTTTCAAGGATTCATTGATGGTATTCCTTCGGCTGTACTTTCAGGTGGACGATATGACAAGCTTATGAAAAAAATGGGTAAGCACTCAGCCGCCATCGGTTTTGCAGTGTATGTTGACCTATTGGAGTATTTGAATTACTCGCAAAAGCCCTTCGATATAGATATTGTCCTCCTGTATGATGCTGACACGGATATTAAAGCGTTAACCCAAGTAGTGAAAGATTTAAATAGCCTTGGCCAAAGTGTCCAGGTACAAAAGTCTGTTTCTAAAGTCCTTAAATACAAAAAATTACTTCAACTAAAAGATGGGAGGCTTGAAATCCTTGAATCAAATGATTAATGTAGCTCTGCCAAAAGGCAGACTTGGTGAAAAAGTATATAAAATGTTTGAAGCTGCAGGATACCCCTGCCCTTCTATCGATGATAACAATAGGAAGTTAATCTTTGAAAATAAAGAAGCAGGCATCCGTTATTTTTGGGTGAAACCTTCTGATGTCGCGATTTATGTAGAAAGGGGTGCTGCTGATATAGGGGTTGCAGGTAAAGATATTTTAATAGAATACACACCTGATGTTTATGAACTTCTTGATTTAAATATTGGGAAATGTCGTATGGCAGTAGCTGCCAAAAAGGATTTTAGAGATAATACGGACAGAACTCTTCGAGTAGCAACTAAATTTAAGAACATTGCAAGGGAATACTACAGTAAGCAATGTCGTGACATTGATATAATAAAGCTTAACGGGTCCATTGAGCTGGCTCCCATTTTAAACCTTTCAGATGTCATCGTTGATATCGTTGAAACAGGAACAACATTAAGAGAAAATAATCTAGAGCCTATTGAAACCATTATTCCTATAAGTGCTCGGCTTATTGCAAACAAGGCCAGTTTTAAGTTCAAAAGCGGACAAATTGAAACCCTTTGTAACGAAGTAAAGCTACAATGTCCAAAACCAGAATAAGGAGATTAGTACATGATTAAGATTTTAAAATATAGCGATACCAATAATGCAAATATTTTTGCCAGAGAAATATTCTCTTCAGGAGTGGAAGAAACTGTCTCTGTAATAATTAAAAATGTAAAAGAAAAGAAAGACTCTGCCTTATTGGAGTATTGTGCGAAATTTGACGGAACTGCACCTGAATACTTAGAAGTTTCACAGAATGAAATACAAGAGGCCTTTGACTCTATTGATGAAAAATTTATTAGTATCCTTAGAAAAGCTGCTGAAAATATTACAGCTTTTCACAGAAGACAAGTTTGCAACAGCTTTATTCTCAACGAAACCAATGGGATAGTTATAGGTCAGAAAGTTATCCCCCTTGATAAAGTCGGTCTTTATATCCCTGGAGGCACTGCTACCTACCCTTCCTCTGTGCTTATGAATTGTCTTCCTGCAAAGCTGGCTGGAGTAAAAGAGATCATTATGGTTACTCCTGCAAAGAGCGGTCAAATTAATCCTATTATTTTAGTTGCAGCAAAAATAGCCGGAGTGGATAGAATTTTTAAAATTGGCGGTGCTCAGGCCGTAGCAGCATTGGCTTATGGTACTGAAACTATACCTAAAGTTGATAAAATAGTTGGCCCAGGTAATGCCTTTGTGGCGGAAGCTAAAAAACAGGTATTTGGTATGGTTGACATTGATATGATTGCTGGTCCAAGTGAAATTCTTGTTGTTGCAGATAAAACATGTAATCCAAAGTATATGGCTGCTGATATGCTGTCACAAGCTGAGCACGACAAAATGGCTAGTGCCGTTTTAGTCACAGACTGTCCGGAGCTTGCAGAAGCTGTCAGCTTAGAAATAGAACGTCAGCTTGCACTTCTGCCTCGGGAAGAAATTGCCCGTACGTCCATAGAAAACAACGGTAAAATTATTATAACCAATACAATTGAAACTGCAATTGAAATTGCCAATGCAATCGCACCAGAGCACTTAGAACTATGTGTAGACAACCCTTTTGACTATTTAGACAGCATACGTCATGCAGGTTCAGTCTTTATGGGGAAAAATTGTCCTGAAGCGTTGGGTGATTATTTTGCAGGGCCTAACCACACACTCCCAACAAGTGGTACTGCTAGATTTTCAAGCCCCCTATCCGTAGATGATTTTGTAAAAAAATACCAGTATACATATTATACAAAAGACGCTCTTTCCAAAGTAGCTGATGATATCGCTTATTTTGCAGAAAAAGAAGGCCTCTCTGCACACGCAAGAAGTGTTTCAGTCCGCTTTGAAGACTAAGGTGGTGCTGAAATGAGTAAATTTTTAAATGCAAAATATCAGGGACTCGAAACTTATACCCCAGGCGAACAACCCCAAGATATGCAGTATATAAAACTGAATACCAATGAATCCCCTTTCCCTCCGGCTCCAAGTGTTCTTGATGCAATAAATAGTCAGGAAATAGAAAAGCTTCGGCTTTATTCAGATCCCGAATGTAAGGTATTAACGAATAAACTAGCACAGTTATATGGGATATTGCCACAGCAGCTATACTTTTCAAATGGTTCTGATGATATTTTAAACTTTGCTTTTATGGCATTTTCAGGTAATGGTACAGAAGCGGCTTTCCCCGATATAAGCTATGGCTTTTATAAAGTATTTGCTAACCTGCATGGTATATCTCATAAAGAAATTCCTTTAAAAGAAGATTTCTTAATTGATTATAGGGATTATTGCAGCCTAAATAAATTTATTGTAATTGCCAATCCCAATGCCCCAACTGGATTAACCTTATCTCTTTCACAGATTGAAGAAATAGTAAAAACAAATCCCAATAATGTAGTAGTAATTGACGAAGCATATGTTGACTTTGGAGCAGAATCCTGCTATCCCCTAATAAATTCCTATGATAATCTTTTAGTCATTCAAACGTTTTCCAAATCCCGTTCAATGGCAGGAGCTCGTTTGGGGTTTGCCTTAGGTTCTACAGGACTTATTGACGACCTGAATAAAATTAAATATTCTACCAACCCATACAACATTAACCGAATGACACTTGTTGCTGGAGAAGCCACCATTCGAGCCAATGATTATTACATGGAAAAATGCAAAATAATAGCTGAGAATAGAGAGTACACAACAGAAGAACTTACAAAACTGGGATTTACAGTAATTCCTTCAAAGGCAAATTTTATATTGGCTAAACACGCAGATATGGAAGGGAAGTACGTATATGAAGAGTTGAAAAAAAATGGTATCTTAATTCGCCATTTTACTGCTCCACGTATTAAAGATTTCAACCGCATCACCATTGGAACTAAAGAAGAAATGGACGTTTTTTTAAGTACATTAAAAAAAATAATAAATGAAAGGCGACAAAATGAGAATCAGTAGAATAAATCGAAAAACTGCTGAAACAGATATTCAGCTGAACCTTAATATAGACGGAACGAGCAAAAGTAACATTTCAACTGGCTGTGGCTTTCTAGATCACATGCTTATACTATTTGCCCGTCATGGACATTTTGATTTAACTATAAAATGTATAGGTGACACTTATGTAGATGATCACCATACTGTAGAGGATATTGCCATCTGCCTTGGAACAGCTTTTGCAGAGGCTCTTGGAGGCATGCGTGGCATTAACCGTTATGGAAACATTATCCTTCCCATGGATGAGGCCCTTATTCTTTGTGCTTTAGATATTTCTGGAAGAAGCTTTCTTTCTTATGAACTTCAAATTCCATCGGAAAAAGTAGGTACATTTGACACCCAGTTAGTTGAAGAATTCTTTTTAGCTTTTATTCGTAAAGCTAATATGACATTACATATCAAACAACTTTCTGGCAGCAACAGCCACCATATAATTGAAGGTACTTTTAAGGCCTTTGCAAAAACTCTTTCGCAAGCCGTTAAAATTAATGAAGCTTATAAAGATGAAATCCCCTCTACAAAAGGAGTATTAGTATGATAGTAATAATAGATTATGGAGTGGGTAACCTCTTTTCTTTAAAAAGTTCCCTTCAAGCAATTAGCAAAGAAGTTATTATCACCGGGGATAAAGAAATTATTAAAAAAGCAGATAAAATTATACTGCCTGGTGTAGGTGCCTTTTGCGATGCTGCTCAAAAGCTAAAAGAAAGTGGACTTGATAGATTAATAAAAGATGAAGTGAAAAAAGGAAAACCTTTAATGGGTATATGCTTAGGTATGCAGCTTCTTTTCGAAAAAAGTTATGAATATGGGCAGCATATTGGTTTAGGTCTGATTAAAGGCAGTGTCAAACCTATTCAAGAAGTCATTCCTGAACATTATAAAATACCCCATATTGGCTGGAATGCTCTTCATTTTCCCCATAATAAAGAAAAAAACCCTATTTTTAAATATACAAAAGAAAATGACTGCGTTTATTTTGTTCACTCTTATTATGCTGTCGATTGTAATGATGCCATCATTGCAACTGCTGAATACGGTAATGAGTTAACTGCGGCTGTGGCCTGTAATAACGTATACGGTTGTCAATTTCACCCTGAAAAAAGTGGTGATGTAGGTCTTAATATTTTAAAAGCATTTTGTGAGATTGGAGATTAATAATGAATATATACCCTGCTATAGATTTATATGAAGGCGCAGCTGTACGGTTATTTAAAGGTGATTACAAACAAATGACCATATATGATCAAAACCCTGTCAATACTGCTAAAAATTTTGAAGCTCAGGGGGCTTCTTTTCTTCACATAGTAGACCTAGAGGGTGCCAAAAATGGAATAACCACTAATTTTCAAGTTATAAAGAAGATTGTTGAAAACGTAACCCTTTTTACACAATTAGGCGGAGGTATCCGCGACATAGAAACGATAGATAAATATTTTTCTATCGGAGTTAACCGTATAATCATTGGTACTGCAGCTATTACAGATAAATCGTTTCTTCAAGAAGCGGTTAAAAGATATGGAGAAAGAATCGCTGTTGGGGTGGATATAAAAGAGGAAAAAGCAGCTATAAAGGGCTGGACAGAACTCTCTGATTACAGCTGTGAAGAATTCTGCCAACAGATGCAGGACATTGGAGTCCAAACTATTATTTGTACAGATATTTCAAAAGATGGAACTATGAAAGGAACTAATCTAAAATTATATAGCCGGCTTTCCCAAACTTATTCCATAAATGTAATTGCATCTGGTGGTGTTTCAAGCCTAGAGGATATCAAAGCACTATCTAAAATGGACATTTATGGTGCTATACTCGGAAAAGCATTGTATACTGGTGCAGTTGACTTATCTACAGCAATTGAAGCTGCAAGTGCATGAAAGGAGCGCACATATGATTACGAAACGAATTATCCCCTGTCTTGACGTAAAAAATGGCAGAGTGGTAAAAGGAGTCAACTTTGAAGGTCTCACAGATGTTTCTTCCCCAGTAGCGCTTGCAAAATATTATTCTGATAATGGTGCTGATGAACTGGTTTTTTATGATATAACTGCTACTTCAGAGAATAGATCACTTTTCACTGATATTCTGTGTCAGGTTGCAGAATGTATTTTTATTCCCCTGACAGTAGGCGGAGGTATTAACAGTATAGAAGATTTTGACCGGGTTTTGAAATGTGGTGCCGACAAAGTAAGTGTAAATTCCGGTGCTATAAAAAATCCTGTTCTTATACACCAGGCAGCTCTTAAATATGGAAACCAGTGCGTTGTTCTTTCCGTAGACATAAAACGGGTAAATGGAAAATTTACAGTTTTTTCTAAAGGTGGACGGGAAAATACAGGAATGGATGCCATTGAGTGGATAAAAAAATGTGTTACTGATGGAGCTGGAGAAATAGTCGTCAACAGCATTGATACAGATGGCGTAAAAAACGGGTTTGATTTAGAAATGCTGGGGGCCATATGCGATGAAGTTAATGTTCCTGTAATTGCATCTGGAGGTGCAGGCAGTATAAAGGACTATACTAAGTTATTTAAAACTCTACCGAAAGTAGATGCAGGACTTGCTGCCTCTATATTCCATTTTGACGAAGTAAAAATTTGTAATTTAAAATCAGAGTTAGCTAAAAACGGCATTACCGTTAGATAACTGAAGGAGAATATTTATGTTTAACTTAAATGAAATAAAATTTGATGAAAAAGGTTTAATTCCTGCCGTTGTCATTGACGCAGAAACAAAAAAAGTATTAACAGTAGCCTATATGAATAAAGACAGCCTGAAAATATCCATGGAAAAAGGTCTTACCTGTTTTTGGAGTCGATCAAGACAACAATTATGGCTTAAAGGAGAAACATCAGGGAATTATCAACATATTGTCAGTATTCAAACAGACTGTGACAAAGATGCACTTACTGTTTATGTAAAAAAGGATGGGCCAGCCTGCCACCTTGGTACAGACTCCTGTTTTAGTGATTTTGTTTATATGAATCAAGAGGAAATTCCTTTCACCCTTGAGGGTTTAATGGAACTTATAAGAAATCGAAAAATAAAGACATCGGAAGGTTCTTATACAACGTATCTTTTTGAAAAAGGTATAGATAAAATGCTGAAAAAAATAGGCGAAGAATCCACAGAAGTAATTATCGCTGCAAAATCACAAGATAAAAAAGAAACGATATATGAAATTGCGGACCTTACCTACCACATGATGGTACTCATGATTGAAATGGGTATTTCTCTGGATGATATTCACAAAGAATTAGCATCCCGCCATGTAATTGATAAAAAAATAAAACAAGAGAAAATGACAAAATGAGCTGATTTCTCAGCTCATTTTGTCATTGCTTAATATTCTCTTATCTCTGGCAATATGTACTGCCTGAAAACGATTTTTAGCTCCCAGCTTACTGTATATGTTCTTTATATGAAACTTTACTGTATTTAACGATATATTTAAATACTCAGCAATCTCATTATTAGCCTTTGCTTGAGCCAAAAGATTCAGGATCTCCATTTCAGAAGCCGATAATCCATCCTGTTTACTATTTAGTAATGTCAGATAAGAAGGATATTGCATAGCCACTTTTTTTGTTGCTTCTTTTATTTTATTTAAATAATTTTTTGCGATTAGATCCTCCGCATCAAAATTCCTTAATATTTTATATAAAGGTTCTCCTTCATCAGCAAAAAGGCGGATATATCCATATTTTTCTCCCCTTAAAAGGGCTTCTGTAAGATATTGTTCAGCTTTTTCCTTCTGTCCTATTCTGTAATAAACAATCGCTAAAAGCATATCCAATTGCGCCAGATCCATATTTCTATGTAAAGCTTCAAAAACAGGCCTTAGCTTTTCTGCAAGCCCTATAGCAAGATAATATTTTTCATACAAAATATAGGCCCTTAATTTCACATTATATCTAAATATATCAAGGGTACAGAATGTGGCATTTTCATCGGGTGCTTCGTTATTTAGCCAATATTCAATCTTCTCGTAATTGTTTTCATATAAACTTACAAATGCACTTACTGCTTCCAGATTAGGATACAAAAATTCTGCATTCGCAGCTTCAATTTTATCTCTCATATTATCTAGCATTGGCTTTGTAGTAACAGTTTGCCCCAATATCATCATAATCATCATCTGCACAGACATAGCTGCAAACAGGATGATTATGCTTCCCTTTTGTTCTATAAAAGATATTGCTCTTACAACTTGTATTAATGCGTCTTGAATTTTATCCTGCTGGTAATAACACTCTGCTACTGCAACATCTAATACACCAATGCCATAGTCTCCATATAATGAAATCACTACCCAGTCCATAGGATTTCTTATCAATTTGGCTTTTTTTAGCCATGGAGTAAAGTCTCGTCCTCCGTTTACCACACTAGGGGTATTCCAAGTAATGTTAGCTTTCTGCATTTTTAAGTCTTCATGTCTGACTTTTCTTGCCCAATTTTTCATTACATTTAAAAAATTGCTCATGTTACTATTCGGCATTGCAATCGATAAATAGGCTAGTTTTTCATATATTTCTGTTCTTTTTTTATCCCCTTGTGGTAAAAGCTCCAATTGATTTTCAAGATAACTTTTCCACTTATCCGCTTCTGCCAGATTAAAACATATAATGCCTAACATAGCCATACCACAACATAATGCAGGTTCTTCCTTTATCATTTCTTCCGGCAATTGAAAGTAATATTTTTTATTTTTCCATAAATCAGTCTGGCCGACTGGACTCTTGGATAACTCAATTAAAAGCCGAATTACACTCTTATACTCTTTAGCCTTAATATAGTATTCTAATGCAATCGTACTCTCATTCTTTTTTTCAAAATAGGCTCCTGCAGTATTATAAATATTATCAATTTCTTCCTTAGATAATACTTTATCTCGTGTATATGTAAGGTAATCTTGAAAAAAGGGATAAACAAGATAAGTATCTGGTAATAAAAATGTTAAAAAGCAGCCCTGCCTTGTCAGTTCTTTCAACACTCTATGTGCCTCTTCTGATTCTAAAAGTACATCAGCCTCTTCTGCTGTGACTTTATCAAAGCAGCCTACTGTCAAGAGAACCTTTTTTTCAAGCCTGTCCAACTTACCTAACAATTCAATATCAAGATATTGATATATTGCTTCTAATGCCTTCAACTGAATTTTTCTTGCATATGGTTCTCCTGTTGCCTGCATTATTGAAGCAGCATATCTATAACTTATTATCCAGCCCTTTTGCTCTACAAATAAGTGAGAAATTTCCTGATCAGTCAGACTGATATTATACTGCTGAAAATATTCTATTATTTCAGCTTCTGTAAATTTCAGCTGATCCATACCAATTAAATGTAGTGATAATCCTACATATATGGATAGTGCTTTTGGCAGTTCAGCCCTTGAAATAATCACAAACCTCCAATTTGACTGAATAACCATCAAATTCATATACTCCATCTCTCTTTCATCAAGTAGATGGTAATTATCAATCACAATAAATTTTTCCGTTGGTTTACTGTTGATTTCTGTTAAAATTTTATTGATTACGGTCTGATTTCTCTGTTCTCCTAAACAGAACCAGACTGCTTCATGTTCTTTTTGATTTAGCCATTCTGCCACGGCAGTAGTCTTTCCCCATCCAGTATATGCCGATACATAAATAATTCTTTTTACTTTGACATTTTCTTCAAAAATATTCTGTAATCGAGATCGTAAAACCATGTTTGGTGGAAGCTCTATTATTGTATCTTTTTCTGTCATATAATTTACTCCTAAATGGATAATATATCAGCCAATTCCATAACCTTCTTGTCATAGTCCCTTTTCATCTGTAAAGCATCGCTTAGTTCATAATGCACGATTTCACTTCCATTTATTCCAACAGCTCTGCTTTCGCTTCCCTCTTGCAATAACTCTACTGCTTTATATGCCATACGGCTGGCTAACATTCTATCTCTGGCAGTAGGCGATCCACCTCTCTGAATATACCCAAGAACTACAATCTTTGTTTCCATTCCCGTTCTTTCTTTTAAAGTCTCCGCTAATTCCTGTGTCGACATATTAATGCCCTCAGCCTTTATAATAATATTGTGCAGTTTCCCTCTGTTTCTTCCCTGTACCATCTTTTTACAAATAGCATTAATATCTACTCCCACTTCAGGTATTAAAATGGTTTCTGCACCCCCTGTAAGTCCCGCATAAAGAGCTATGTCACCACAATGTCTGCCCATCACCTCAATGACTGTAGTCCTTTCATGAGAAGATGAAGTATCACGGATATTACTGATAGCTGAAAGTACAGTATTTACAGAAGTGTCAAATCCTATGGTATAGTCAGTATAACCTAAATCATTATCAATAGTGCCTGGAAGCCCCATCACAGTAACTCCATGCTTTGACAAATCAAGTCCACCCTTTAAGGAACCGTCTCCTCCGATTATTACCAATCCTTCTATTCCAAAGCTTTCCAGCATCTGTTTTGCTCTTTTCTGACCGTCACTGGTCATAAACCGTTCACTTCTTGCAGTTCTGAGAATAGTACCTCCTTTATGAAGGATATCTGAAACGGACGAAATATTCATTTGCTTTATATCTCCGTCAATAAGTCCTTCATATCCTTTTTCAATTCCGTACACTTCCATACCTAAATAAATTGCCCCTCTGACTGCTGCACGAATAGCAGCATTCATGCCTGGAGAATCTCCGCCACTTGTTAATACACCAATTTTTTTCATAACAATTACCTCCAACTCTATATAGTATAGCAATTTTTCTATTTTTCTATTTAAATAGTTTTATAGCTTTACATTTTCTTTTCCCACCAGCCCTTCTATGGCACTGATGAAAGATTTATTTGGATCAACCCATAAATCACGATTTGTTCTGAATTTTTTTCCAGATTCCTCTATATATATCATAACTGGTTTTGGACCTTTGTTGTCCAAAATTAATTCTTTAATTATATTAAAGCACTTTCCTTCTTCCAGATTTCTTGGTACCTTTATTTTCACCGGTATTTCTTTTGAAGATTCACTAAAAGCATCTATATGAAGAATTTTATCCGCCAAGAGTTTAGGAGCTTCGTCCTCTTTAAAGTTTACAGTCCCTTTGATAACCAATATGTTATCTTCTTTAATTAATTGTAAATACTTGTCATACACATTAGGGAACACTACAACTTCTATTTCTCCATAAAGATCCTCAATATTCAAAAATGCCATCTGCTTATTACTTTTTGTTACCAGTATCTTTTTCCCGCTTACAATACCAGCAATAGTAGCTTTCATTCCATCTGTTACATTCTCATTGGTCTCTGCATGAGCTAAATCTTCAGCAGTTACTGAAACCAGCTTATCTATCTGCTCTTCGTAATTCTTTAAAGGATGCCCTGTCAGATAAACCCCTAGTATTTCCTTTTCCATTCCTATTAAAATATCTTGTGAAAAATTAGCAACATCCGGAAGCCTACCCGAAATAGAGTCTACTTCCATTTCTTCACTATTCAGTTGAAATAAAGACATCTGTCCTTCAATATTTTTCTTTGAATTGTTCTGAGCAGACTCCAATAATCCTTCATACACTGCAAGATGCTGGGCTCTGTTTTCACTTAAACAATCAAAAGCACCTGCTTTTATCAAACTTTCAATAGCCTTCTTATTTATCTCATGAATATTTACATTGGATATAAACTGAAAAATGTCCTTTGGTATACCTTTATCCTCTCTGGATTTAACAATTTCATCAATGACTCCTCCCCCAACATTCTTTACCCCTAACAATCCGAAATGTATTTTCCCATCTACAACAGTAAATTTTTTACTACTGTCAACAATGCTAGGTGGAAGTACTTCAATTCCCATTTCATTGCAATTGCGAATATATTTTGCAATTTGAACACCGTCTCCAATGACACTAGTCATAAGTGCTGCCATAAATTCTACAGGATAATATGCTTTTAAATAAGCCGTTTCATATGCAACAACTGCATAGGCAGCAGCATGAGATTTATTGAATGCGTATTCAGCAAAACTGACCATTTGATTAAATATTTCCCCGGCAATAGCTTCAGGTACACCATTTCTTACGCATCCCATTATTTGAATATTTCCCTGCTCATCCTCTTGACCATGAATAAAATATTCTTTTTCCTTAAGCATAACGTCCATTTTCTTTTTTCCCATGGCACGACGCACAAGATCACTTCTTCCATAGGTATATCCGGCTAAATCACGTACAATCTGCATTACCTGTTCCTGATAGACTAAGCAGCCATAAGTTACGGACAAGATTGGCTCCAGACTTTTATGCAGATATACGATTTCTTCTGGATATTTCTTATTTGCAATATATGTAGGAATAGAGCCCATAGGACCTGGTCGGTATAATGAAATTCCCGCCACAATATCTTCAAAGCAGTCTGGATTTAAGTTTTTCATAAACTGTGTCATTCCAGCGCTTTCAAGTTGGAACACGCCTTGAGTATTTCCGCTTGCTATCATAGCATACGGCTTAGGGTCATCATATGTCATTCTTGAAAAATCAATCTGCACTCCATGATTTGCTTCAATCATTTCAAGTGCATCACGGATAACCGTTAAAGTTCTAAGCCCTAAAAAGTCCATCTTTAACAGTCCCAGTTCTTCAATTGTAGTCATGGTAAACTGGGTAGATACCCCTTTTTCTGCTAAATATAGTGGCACATATTCATTTATACTTTTTTTGGATATAACTACACCAGCTGCATGGGTAGAAGCATGTCTTGGCATCCCCTCAATAGCTCTGGCTGTGTCGATTACCTGAGCTACCCGCTTGTCCTTGTCATAGGCAGCTTTTAATTCCGGATTCATCTCTAAAGCTTTTCCTATGGTCATTTTTAAATCAAAAGGAACCGCCTTTGCTATGGCATCTGTTTCTGCATAACTCATATTCAAGGCTCTGCCCACATCTCTTATGGCAGCTTTCGCTTTCATGGTTCCAAAGGTTATAATCTGGGCAACTTTGTCCTCCCCATATTTTTCTATAACATAGTTTATAACCTCTTGTCTTCTTTCGTAGCAGAAATCTATATCAATATCAGGCATACTGACTCTCTCAGGATTTAAAAAACGTTCAAAGATTAAAGAATACTTAATGGGGTCTATATCAGTAATTTTAAGAGCATATGCCACAATACTTCCTGCAGCAGAGCCTCTCCCTGGACCTACCATTATCTTATTTTGTTTAGCATAATTTATAAAATCCCAAACAATTAGAAAGTATTCAACATACCCCATTTTTTCAATGACGGATATTTCATATTCGAACCGCTCCCTTATTTCTATTATTCCTTCGCCATATCTATCTTTAAGCCCAATCTCACAAAGTTCTCTAAGATACTGATTATTGCTTTTTCCTTCAGGAGCTTTAAATTCAGGTAAATGAAGTTCTCCAAATGTAAAATCTACTTTACATTGATCTGCAATTTTCTGTGTATTTTCTATTGCTTCTGGAATTCCTGCAAAAAGAACTTTCATTTCCTGTTCAGACTTCAAATAAAATTGATCATTTGGAAAACGCATACGTTTTTCATCATCAATATTTGTAGCTGTCTGTATACATAATAAAATATCATGTGCAGCTGCATCCTCCTGCCTCACATAGTGCACATCATTTGTAGCAACAAAAGGAATTCCCGTTTCCTCTCTAAGCCTCTTCATATCCGCTAATATTGCATATTCTTCTTCCAGGCCTTGATCCTGAAGCTCTAAATAAAAATTACCTTCTCCAAATATATCCAATAACTCCAAGGCTTCTTCCTTGGCTCCATTATAATCTCTGTTGCTCAACTTTCTCTGAATGTTCCCAGCCAGGCACGCAGATAAAGCTATAAGACCTTTACTATGTTGTCTAAGAACATTTTTATCAATTCTAGGTTTATAATAGTATCCCTTTGTAAAGCCCTCAGAAACAATTTTTATAAGGTTTTGATATCCTTCTTGATTTTTCGCCAAAAGTACTAAATGCCCTTGATACTTATCTTTTTCTGCATCCTTGTCTAACATGGTCCTGGCTGCAGTATAAACTTCGCAGCCTATAATAGGCTTAATGCCCTTCTTTAAAGCTTCTCTATAAAAATCGATAACTCCAAACATTACACCATGATCTGTAATAGCTATTGAATCCATTTCAAGTTCCTTGGCTCTTGCTATCAAATCTTTTATTCTGGCAGCTCCGTCCAGCAGGCTATATTCAGTATGTACATGAAGATGTGTAAATGCCATATGTTTCTCCTTCTATAGTTTTCTTATATTTTACCATATTTATTGCAATAAAAAAAGCCTCAGTGATATTTACTACGATAAAAAAGCCGCAGAAATTCAATCTGCGGCCTCTTTTGTAAATTGATACCTTTTATATAATTTCAGGCATAATAACTTCTATAGTTCTAGTGATTTTTATTGGTTCAGTCAGCTTCACAACTGATTTTAACCCTTCAATGGGCATCTGTAAATTATAGTTTGTATACACCTCGGTTTTCTGAATACTGCTTGAATCCCTATCTTGCAAGTTGTTCACAACATAATCAGGTACTTCCCCATATAAAGTAGTATCTGGTAACTGCCCAAAGGCTAATTGGCTTTCTTTGGTTAAAATCAAACTAATTATTCCAACACCTTTCTCTTCATCAGACCAGTCATAAGCATCAAACCATAATGTTGGAAACCATTCCTGCTCATTAGATGCAACAAAAGCAATTTGTTTCTCCATCTTACTTCCCAGTAAATGATTATCACCCGTATATCCCTGAAGAATACTTAGTTTTTCTGTACCCTCATGATGTAAATCATAGTTAATTCTTAATATCCATCGCTCCGAAACTAAATTATCTAAGTTTATTTGATTATCATTTGCAATTATCAGGCTCTTATGATCTACTGATTTATCTAGTATTTCGCCTAAATCTATGTGTTCACGTCCGGCTCCTGTAAGCATTATACATACAATTACAACTATAGCTAGACATAACACCCGATATTCCTTTTGGAATTTTCCTTTTATCATGGTGTTCCCCCTAATCATTTCATCTCTTGAAAGCTTCATTCTAATTATGAAGTACCCCATGACTGTAATTCAACTATTTACGTTCCAAATTTTTACCCATATTGCGACAGATTAAGTACCCTTATAATAAGAGCCTCTATTTTGTTAATCTGTATATTGCTTCTGCAAATATCTTTGTAGCTTTAACCATTCCTGAAATAGAAATATATTCATCTGCCTGATGTTCTACCGCTGCTTCTCCTGGAAATACTGG
The DNA here is from genome assembly GCF_032051575.1 of Aminipila sp. Classification (NCBI taxonomy): domain Bacteria; kingdom Bacillati; phylum Bacillota; class Clostridia; order Peptostreptococcales; family Anaerovoracaceae; genus Aminipila; species Aminipila sp. The sequence continues at coordinate 69,772 of NZ_DAMBYD010000011.1, forward strand.
TCCAAAAGCCACACTATTCGGTACTGTCCTTGCATAAGTTGCACCACCTATAACTAAGGGTTCACTTTTCATATCTCCTGTGAATTCTTGGTAAACATCCATTAACACTTTTACTAAAGCATGATCTTTAGGTACATATAATGGTGCCAGATGATCCAGTCTTTCAATCGAATATCCCATTGGACCAACTATTGTATCCATACCATTATAAATATCATCTTCCTGCATAGTTGCCGGATACCTAATATTTATAGTTAATCTGGCCTCTGACTCATTAAGTTTGAACTTTCCTACATTAAAATTCAATTTCCCTGATGGTTCATCTTCAAAGCCGCATCCAAATCGTTCACCATGATAATCAAATCCTATTGTATCATTGTAAAACTTTACAAAAGTATTTACCTCTGAATTATTAAATTCAATATCTTTAATTGCTTCAAACAAAATTGTTATTGCATTAAGCCCTTCTTCTGGCATTGCACCATGAGCAGAAATACCTTTTGCCGTTATTTCTAAGGTATCCCCTACTTTTTCACAAACAATATCATGTTTACTGTTTTTCTTATACTCTTCAATTTTATCAGAGATATCTCCACCAGTTATTACAATTTTGGCTCTGTCTGCAACCATGTTGGGCGCATTACCACCTTCAAAGCTAATTAAACGCAGACCAGATTTATTAGTATTATTTAATCTTTTAACTACATCAAATACAATTAGTCCTTTTTCACAGTGTATGACTGGGAAATCCGCATCTGGAGCAAATCCAGAATCTGGTGTTTCCTCATGCTCCATATAGTAATTCATTCCCTTCCAATCCGTTTCTTCATCTAACCCTAAGATTAAACGTATATCCTTTCGGGGCTTAAAGCCAGAGTCTTTAAGTGCTTTCATTGCATAAAACGCTGCCATTGTAGGGCCCTTATCATCAATGGTACCCCTGCCAAACATTTTATCTCCTATTATTTCTCCCCCATAAGGATCATGTTCCCATCCACTGCCTTCTGGTACTACATCAAGATGTCCAATTAATGCAAAAATACCATCACCTTCACCTTTAAACTCAATGTGCCCACCATAATTGTCCACATTCTTTGTTGCAAAACCCTCTCTTTCTCCTAATTCAAGCATGTTATCAAACGCTGCTTGTACTCCTTTTCCAAAAGGAGAGTCTCCTTCGGCCTCACCTGCAACACTTTTTATTGCAATTGCTTTTTTTAGATCCTCTAACATCTGATCTTTATACCCATCAATTAAATCAATGTAATTTTTCATTTCCATCCTCCTTATATACTTATTAATATTTCTGCAATGCTCTATTAATAGTAAAAAAGGCTATCCCAATTATTAATTTCTTTGAGAGAGCCTTTTTAGATTTAAGTTAGTTTATTACCTACTTTACAACTAGTTTTAATCAATATTAACATTATACAGTTGCGACCTGAATGCAAAGGAATACAATTGAAAATGCTACTAAGATTCCCATAAGAGGCATAATAAATTTTATGTATTTATCGTAGTTTACATGAACCAATTGAAGGACTACAAGTACTAAGCCTGTTGGAGTAATGAAGCCCATTGTGCCCTGTCCAAACATATATGCTGTAATAACAACTTCTCTTGGAAGCCCAACAGCATCTGCCAAAGGTGCCATGATTGGCATTGAAAGTACAGCAAGTCCTGATGATGAATTAATGAAGAATCCTAATATAATATAAATAAAGTACATCATAATAGCAAAGGCAAATGGACTCATGCCTTCTACCCAGCCTGACATGGTATTCAATAATGCATCTGATACTAAACCATTTTCTAAGATTCCATTGATGGATCTTGCAACACCACAAATAAGTGCCACACCTATCATATCTCCAGCACCTGCCAAGAATTCATTAACCATATCTCTTTCACTCATGCGCAAAATGATACCCATGATGATAGCAGAAACTAAGAATAAGCCAGTCATTTCGCCAAACCACCAGCCAAGCTTAACTACACCATAAACCATGATTACAAAAGTTAAAAAGAATTGTGTTAATATAATCTTATATCGGCCAGTTAACGCAGGTACTTCAGCCTCACTGCAGTACTTTTCATCAATATAGGCTTTGCTTTCTAAGATAAGTGATTTTTCAGGATTCTTTCTAACCATGTTACCATATCTGATAACATATAATATACAGATAATCGTTCCAACAACAAGTGCTGCTACTCTAATCCCAAATCCTTCCATGAAATTAATACCTGCAGCATTGGATGCAATTACAGTTGAGAATGGATTAACCGTTGAGCACATTGTACCTATAGATGATCCTAAATATACTGCAGCAATACCTACTAAAGCATCATAACCTGCTAATACAAAAATTGGAATAACTACTGCATAAAGCGGAACCGTTTCTTCACACATACCAAAAGTAGTACCACCAAGCGAAATCAACATAGTAATAAGTATAATAAGTATGTATTCCTTCCCTTTAGTTACTCTAGATAATGCTCCCATACCAGCAGCGAAAGCTCCTGACTTATTTAGATAAGCAAGCATACCACCCAGTACAAAAATAAATAAGCTGATGTCAATGGTGTCATATACACCTTTCACTAAAGCTAAAACACAATCAGTAAATCCTTGTGGATTAGATTTAATTGTTTCATAGCTTCCAGGAATACCAATTGGCTTATTAATGCTGCCATCTAAAAATAAGTCTAATCTAGCTTTAATATCAAGTTCATTAAGTGTTGCCTGATCTGCATCCATTGAAGATACACTTCCGTCTGGTGCAGTAATGTCAAACTTTTTCGTATCTTCATTATACAGGAGCTTTGAATATGAACCTGTTGGCATAAATTGGGTGCCTATGGCCGCGATAATTAAAATAATAAACAATACCGTAAATGCCGATGGGAATTGACGCTTTTTCTTTTGTTTAACTGGAGTTCCCTGCTCCATCACATTTTTTTCTTCCATTTTTTCCTCCTCAATTAGGTTATAAGTTCTATTTTTTACTAGTGCACCATGTATTTTATACATTTTTTGAGGTTACTTCAATGGTTTTTGGGAAAAATAAGTAGAATAATTAGAAATTTGTTCCAAATCACAAAATCTAAATTAATTAATGGTGTTTTTATCTGCAAAAAACAAAAGATGACTATCTTAAAGCGTCATCTTTTGCTTTTGCCACTTCCCAAGGGAGCACATCGTCATTTTCTTTTAAATATTCTAAAATATCTGAAACACCTTCCCCTGTGTATGAGCTAATACAAAATATTTTTTCACAACCGGCTAACCTAAGCCATTCTTTGGCCTGTTCCACCTCAGCATCTTTATGATCTATTTTAGTTACAATGCCTATTACTTCTCTCGTTGCAATGGCGCATATGCAAGGGGGATACAAAGAATATGGTTCAATAGCACTAAGCAAAAGCCCTATTACATCTGCTTCATAAGAATAAATTTCTAATGCTCCTGCTAAAGTATTTGTTTCAGCGTATTCACCAGGTGTATCTATGATAACATCATAGTAATTGACATACTGAGTTTTATGATAAGTTATTTTCTCGCCCTTCAAAGCCTGCGTTAATGTAGTCTTTCCTGCCTCACTGCGCCCAACAAGCATAATTTTCCTCATAATTATTTTACCTTCTTGTTATTCTGCACACAGCAAATTCCAATTCGTTTTTGAAGTATGAAACAATCTCCTGAATAGCCGTTTCTACCTCTGAAAGTCTACCTGTAATAATCAATGTGCCACTAAACCGATCTACAAATCCTAGATACACATCTCCCGCCTTGATAGCTATATCACTTGCAATTACTGCTGATTCTGGCGGCGTTACATTTAATATCCCAATTGCTGAGTTGTCAAAATCTATATCAGGATTCAGTCCTAACTTTTTATATACAATAGGCCTTGGCCCACCTATAATATGTGCCAGTGAAATCTGCTTTCCCGGAACACTTTCCTGTATAATTCTAAGCCTTCCTTCTGAATCTTCTGGCAGTAAATCTCTTATATCCATCTTTTACTTCATCTCTTTTCTTTTCATTTTGTAAGATTATTAGTCAGTTCATTTTTTAACATAATTATTAATTATAACATACTGTATAGAATTCTTCAATTTGTTACAATAAAAAACTTAACCCCATTAATGTAATGACTCCTTATAAAAACATTTTATTATTTATCTTATTAAAGAGAAAAAAGAAGCTTAATAGCTTCTTTAACTGCTGCATGTAAAATTTTGTTCATTCACAAATTTTGCTAACTCTTCATTAAATTCATCTTTCTGATCGTAAAATGTTCCATGTCCACTATAATAGAATGGTATGAGCTTTGAATTTATAATACTTCCATTTTGTATTTGACCAAGCTGAAATGGAACAACCTTATCGTGAATCCCATGAATAATTAAAGTTGGAACATTTATTGTCTCTAAATCTGAAAACAGTACTTCATTAATCCAAGTATTTTCAATAGCCGTGGTCGCCCATCCAGATGCCTGTAGCCCCAATTGGAAAAACCAGTCTGAGAATGCCTGAGTAATATGCTGAAAGAAAAAAATATTTCCAAAGTTTTCAAGCATATTAGGCCGATCGTCATACGTCGCTTGAATCATTTGTTCAACTGTTCCCTTATCTAGTCCATAAGGGAAATTAGGACGCTTAATCAGACTGGGCGCTGCTGCGGCAAATAGAGCAAGTTTTGATACGCCATGACCTTTATGCCGGGCCATATATCGAATGGCGATTGCCCCTCCGGTTGAATGTCCTGCCATTGTAATATGATCTAATCCTAAAGCATCAATTACAGCTCTGATATCATCAGCTAATGTGTTATAATCATATCCCGTCCATGGTTTATCTGAATTGCCAAATCCTCTTGTATCTACTCCTATGCATCTGAATCCTATCTTTGGGAGCTGATTAAACTGATATTCAAATAGATTATGGTCTCCAGGCCAGCCATGAATAAACAGGATTGTATTTTCTCCTTTTGGATTAAGATCCTCTACATATATATTTACATTTTCTGCAGTATTAACAAAATATCCCACTAATACCCTCCTATAATCAAATAACCATATTTTATTATTGACTTAAGAAATAATATGTTTGGGTAGATTTTTAAATACCAAATTAAGTAATAAATCTACTTCTGTTTTTATTTTGAAATATTAAAAGGCCCCCTGTTTTTCAGAAGGTCTTTTAATGTTGTTCAGCCTTAAGGAGGAGAACCATCATCCATTGTAAGAAACTGGATGTAGCGATGAAATAACGGAGCAGCTCAATATGAGCAGCTCCGTATCAATTGTTTAGTCATTAAACCCAATGATTGAAAGCGTTGCATTGTTCACGGTTAGTCCCGGAGTTATATCAATAATAGAGTTGGTGCAAATTTCAACAGAGTAAGTGTAATTATCCGGTCTAAGATTACTATCTGCAAGCTGGAATGCAAACGATTCTGATTCCAAGGCAGTTGCCAGAGTTGAGAACGTATACGTAGGGCCGACTTTAATAGTTGAACCATCTGAATTCGTTCTTGTTATTTGGAAATTTAGCGTTACAGAAATTCCAAGCGGCAGACTAATTATACTGGTAAAAATGAGAAGATTGGTTACATCTCTCATCCCAGCAGTTTCAATTGCAGTTGAAACTACGTTAATCGGATCAGCCAACAACGTTGTAATCACCGGCAAGGGACCTGCCCCACCGGTTGAACTGCCAAAAGCAACGGGTCTTACTGTTCCGTTATCGCTAGTAGGATATTGATATCCATTACAATAACCAAGCATACTATTCATAAACGTCTCCTTTTCAGGCTATGATGTGATTTGTTAAATCCAAGCTTCATTGCCCTGTTCCTTCATAGCAAAGAATACAAATTCCTCACTATGTATACCAGTATCTGCATTTCCTTAACTGAGACAGATTCCTGAATAGTTTAAGTTAGTATATGATGTAAATATCGAGAATGCTACTGAATTGATAAAAGACTAAACGCAGCATTTCCATTAGGATGAACCATGTCTGCCGGTACAACAATTTTGTCAAACTCTTGTTCTGTCATGAAGCCCAGCTTCACCACCGCTTCTCTCAAGTTTATATTTTCTTTATGCGCAAGTTTTGCTACCTTAGCTGCATTCTCATAACCTATATGTGGGTTCAATGAGGTCACCAGCATCAATGATTTTTTCATATTTTCATCTATCTTTTCTATATTTGCCCTTATTCCTATAGCACAGTTATCGTTAAAAGAAACCATGGCAGTTGCCATTAAGTTCACGGATTCCAGGAAATTGTAAATGAGAACAGGCATATAAACATTTAGTTGAAAATTTCCCTGGGATGCCGCCAAACCTACCGCCACATCATTGCCCATCACCTGAACACACGCCATTGTCAATGCTTCGCACTGAGTTGGATTTACTTTACCTGGCATAATTGAACTTCCTGGTTCATTTTCAGGGATGATTAGTTCACCGATTCCACATCTTGGTCCACTGGAAAGCCACCTGACATCGTTGGCAATTTTCATAAGATTGCACGCTAACGCTTTGATTGCACCGTGGGCAAATACAAGGGCGTCTTTACTTGTCAATCCATGGAATTTATTATCTTCTGAAATAAACTTCTTGCCTGTAATTTCACTGACCTTTTGAGCTGTCAAAATACCAAAATCTTTATGAGCATTAAGCCCCGTCCCAACCGCGGTTCCTCCAATAGCCAATTGTCTAATCCCAGTTAAAGAATTTTTTATCATGAGTTCACTCTGTTCCAGCATGTTACGCCATCCACTGATTTCCTGACCTAATGTAAGTGGTGTGGCATCCTGAAGATGAGTTCTACCACACTTAATTATATCTTTGTTTTCTACTTCCAACCTTATAAAAGTCTTTTTTAATTTTGAAATAGCAGGGATAAGCTGGTCTTCTATGGCAACTACTGCTGCAATATGCATCGCTGTAGGGAACGTATCATTGGAGCTCTGCGACTTATTTACATGATCGTTAGGATGAAGTATTTTTTCTCCTGCCATTTCATTGCCTCTGCCTGCAATTACCTCATTAGCATTCATATTAGTCTGGGTTCCACTACCGGTCTGATAGACTACTAATGGAAAGTTATCATCCAGCCCACCGTCAATAACTTCATCGCAACTCCTAACAATAGCTTCACCACGCTTTTTATCCAGCATTCCCAATTCCATGTTGGAAAGAGCTGCCGCCTTTTTCAGTATTCCAAAGGCTCGTACTATTTCAACAGGCATTTTTTCTCGGCCTATTCTAAAGTTTTCATAACTTCTTTGTGTTTGTGCCCCCCAGTATTTGTCTGTAGGAACTTTCACTTCCCCCATGGTATCATGTTCTATTCGATATTCCATAATTCCCCCTATTTTCTATTGAAACCCAATCTTACAGCCTCATCAGCAACGGCATTTTACTGCAGCGAGATTTTTTTAACAAAGGCTTTAGCATTATTTATTTGTCTATCTACCTCGCTATATGAAGTTCCTCCGAAACTATTTCTGTTCTTAATGCAGTTTTCAATACTAAACTGGCTTAAATTTTCTAAATCAACAGGGAAGTTAAGCTTGTTCAAATCTTCTTTTATAATATCTGGGAAAGTCTTACCATTTTTCTCACAATACTTAACAAGTTCTCCAACAATCTCATGTGCATCTCGGAATGGAATGTCCCTGCATACCAGAAATTCTGCTACATCTGTTGCTTCAATAAAACCTTTCTTCAATTGCTCCTTCAGAACATCTTCATTAAAGGTTATGTTCTCAAGCATTCTGGCAAAGATATAAATTGTTCTGTCCAAAGTATGAATACTGTCAAAAAGCGCTTCTTTATCTTCCTGGTAATCCTTATTCAAGGTAAGGAATGTTCCTTTTAACATGGTTAAAAGTGTTGTAAGATTCCCAATTGTCCTTGCTGATTTACCACGTACTAATTCGGCAATATCAGGATTTTTCTTTTGTGGCATGATGCTGCTTCCTGTGCAAAAGCTATCATCTATTGTGATAAAATGAAATTCCTGTGAATTAAATACTATTATTTCTTCAGCAAAACTACTTAAATGAGTCATACATAATGCCGCGTTAAATAAGTATTCTGCAAATGTATCTCTTGCACCAACAGTATCAAGCGCATTTTCTGAAGTATTATCAAAGCTCAGAAGTCTTGTTGTTTCATGACGGTCTGTTGGAAGCGTCGTTCCTGCCATTGCACATGCACCCAATGGATTGACATTTAACCTTTTTAAGCTTTCTTCAAATCTCTCATAATCTCTTCTGATTCCTTGAAAATGTGCCATATAATAAAATCCAACGGTCATAGGCTGGGCATGTTGAAGATGCGTAAAGCCTGGCATAATTATATTTGATTCAGCCTCTGCCTTTTTAGTAATTACCTCCAGCAAATCAGCCAAATGATTCATGGTTTTTTTTGTTGCATCACGCAGGAATAGGGTCTCATCCACTACATTCTGATCATTTCTACTTCTGGCTGTATGTAATCGTTTTCCAACATCACCAATTTCCTCTGCCAGTGCCTTTTCGATAATCATCATAATATCTTCATCGATGATGTTAAACTCAATCTCATTATTGTCTAATTTCTTTTCAACAACATCAAGGCCCCTTAAAATTTCATTACAATCTCCCTGACTTATAATTCCTTGTTTTGCAAGCATTTGAACATGAGCCTTACTGCCCATAATGCTATACTTATATAACTTATGGTCAAAACTTATTGACTCATTGTAATCTGCCGTAAAATTGTCCATTTGTTTGGAGAAACGTCCTCCCCATAAATTTGCCATATTATTTCCCCTCCATATAATCACATATTTCTGAACACGTTGCAAACCATACATCTTCTTTTTCCATAATATAATCAAGTGTATCTTCCAGAATCTTAATTCTAGCAGGATTTCCTATGGTCTGCGGGTCTACCTGCAACACGTAACATAGACCATATTCATAATATCCCGCAAACTCATCCATCCAATTAAAAGTAACCTCGCTATAATTTGCAATTCTACCCTGACCTATAGGAAATGCCGGCCTATAGTTAAATGCAAAATAAGGTAGATCAAACAATGCCCAGTGAATAGGTATCTCTAAAATACTATTGCCATTACTTAAACTTAATCTATAAGGTCTATCATCATTGCTTAAATTACTTGAATATTTAAATCCAAGTTCTTTTGCAATTTCAAGGGTCTCTAAAGTTAATTCACCCTCAGGTGCACGAAATCCCTTTGGAGTGATACCACAAACTGTTTCTATGGACTTCTTCCCCTGTCTTAAAATCTCTCTCTGTTCATCGCCAGAAAGCAGAGCCATATTCTCGTGTTTGTATCCATGGTTGGCAATTTCATGCCCTTTAGAAACTATACCTGTTATTTCTTGCTGGTACATTTCAGCAACTTTCCCTGGTACAAAGAAAGTACCTTTTATTCCATAGTTTTCTAATACCGATAGTACTCTCTCCAGGCCTCTTGACATACCATACTGTCCCATAGATAAAGTCTTGGGCATATTTATGCAACTAGGATCCAACTGCAGCCAAAACAGTTCAGCGTCAAGATTTACGGTTATTGCAACGGCGCATTTTTTACCATTCGGCCATTCTATCTTTTGTCTATACATACCATCTACCTCTTTTCACTTTCTTGTTTTTCACGGCTTAAAGGATAGGCTTTACGATACCAGTCAGCGATTTCATGTCCTGTGGCAATCCACATATCATCCGTTTCTGTTGCAGTTTTTAAAAGCTTATCAAGAATTTGTATTCTACCAGGACTTCCTATAACCTGAGGATGCATCATAAAGGATATGCATAAACCAAAGCGATGACTCCCCTCCAGCTCTCGCATAAAATTATCCGATACATTTCTATAGCAAGAGATTCTATCAAGACCTGCAGGCTCGGCTGGATACATATTGTATGCCATTGCCACATAATCATCCAGTTCCCACTTTGTAGGAATTTCTATGAAGTCTGTTTCTTCTCCATCAATTATTGTTCTGTATGGTCTATCATCACCACGCATGGAGCTGGAATATGAAAATCCTCTTTCATACAAAAGACCTGGTGTTTCAACAGCCCAGTCTCCTGATGGCGTCCTAAAACCTATTGCCTTTTTCCCAACTAAGTCTTCGTATATTTTTTGACTTTTTTCAATTATCTCTATCTGTTCTTCTGTAGATTTCCCGGCAAATCTCTCATGAGCGTAACCATGATGCCCTATTTCGTGGCCTGCTATATATATTTTTTTAACCATATCAGGATACCGTTCTGCTGTTAAGCCTGGAATAAAGAATGTCCCTTTTACACTATACGTATCAAGCTTATCTAAAATCATATCTACAGCCCTTTTGGGTCCATACTGACCTACAGATAAAGATTTTATGTATTTGTCACCATTTGGTAATCCTCTGTTTCCATTCTCCCACGTAGTATCACCATCCACATCAAAAGAAAACATCACTGCACTTTTATATCCTTCTGGCCATTTTATATTGTTCATTTTAGCCTCCTCATCTTATAAGTCTTTCATTCTTTCACGTTCCTCATAAGTCCAAATATCACTCTCTACCCCTATTTCAGATGATACAAACCTCTCCCCATTGCCATCCGCATAGTTTTTCAATGCTCTAACAACATATTTTGAGCCATAGAAAAGAATTGGAGCATTTGCAAAGACTAAAACGATATTCAGTAAATCAGATACATACCAAATGTTATCAAGTTGAAGACCTGCTAATACACACAGCGTTCCAATCGGTACAAATACAAATGCACCTAATATTCTAACTGTATTAATATATTTTTTGCTCTTGGAAATTTTAGTACCTGCAACTATTGCAAAAGAAATTAATCCTAATAGTGAAGTAAAAGCAAATAATGCGTAACATATGCAAATTATAACCGAAATACAGCTATCCATCGCAGCTCCTGGAATCATTTCTTTCAACGAAGTTAGATATAAATCAATTTTTGAATCTTTAAGTGTGATAAAATCATATGAACTGTTATTCCAAATTTTTGCTGCTCCTACAATAAAGCCACTCATTGTGCAAATGATAATAGTATCTAGGAATACCCCAATTGACTGTATAAACCCTTGCTCGCAAGGATGATTAGCCTCTGAAATTGCGGCTGCCATAGTCACAGTACCTTGACCAGCTTCATTGGACAGCAGGCCTCTCTTAATACCTTGAGATAAAACAATACCAAATGAACCGCCAAAAATCGATTCTGGATTAAATGCACCAGCAACCACAGCATATAAGAATGCTGGGACTTTTCCAATATTAATTATTACTATAACAATAACGATTACCCCATAAATAACTGCCATAATCGGAACCATAAAATCTGTTATTCTAGTAACTCTTTTAATGCCTCCAAATATTGTTGCAGCAATTCCAACGATTACGAGAACAGCAATGGCATAATATAACACGGACTGCGTCTTAACTGTTACACCAGCAACAATACTTGCAGCAGTTCCAGTTGCAGTAAATACATGGAAAGTTTGAATTGGTATACAAAGCATTGCATAGGCTATAAACATTACGCTCAAGAAAGAGCCCACCCACTTTTTATTATTAAATATTCGTTCTCCATAGAAAGGCAGACCGCCCACATAGTCATCACCATCACGTTGTTTAAAGATTTGTGAAAGTGTTGACTCCACAAAGGAACTTGCCATGCCCACAGTGGCTGAAACCCACATCCAGAATAAAGCACCCGGTCCTCCCAATGAAATTGCCCCTGTAACACCTATGATATTTCCCGGACCAACTCTTTCTGCTGTACTTAGCATAAAAGCCGCTAACTGGCTGACACCAACATTACCTTTTTTCTTTCTGGTCAATGTTTGAATACCAGCTTTGAAATATCTAAACTGAACCCCTTTCATCTTGAAAGTAAAATAAAAGCCCATACCAACTAGCAAGAAAATTGCAAATGGTATTTGCCCTAAAATGGGTATATTTGCATACCATTCAAAATTCATAGGAAAAATCCAAAGGAAATCGCCTATTGGGACGATGTTTGCAAAAAAAGCATCAATTTGTTCCAAAATAAACATAATAATAATCCCTCTCTTTCTTTTTTTATACAATTCTTGTAACGCTTTTATGTACTTATATATAGCAAAAACCGTGCCAACAAAAACAGGCGATTTTTCTTTATTTACGATGCTTTTTATGAAAAATACAAAAATTAAATGGGTGAATAGGTTTTTATTCACCCTATTCACCCATTTGTTACAATCGTAAAAGTTTCTTGATTTCGTATTTTTTCAAAAAATTTTAACCCATCCTCTGTAATTACACTACCCGTTCGTCCTCTTCCAACTCTGATAAATCCAAAATCGTCTAGCCTCTTCAAGCATGTTCTTAGTTCCGCCTCCGTGTAACACAAGTTGTTTTCACTTGCCAGCCGTTCTAAAGAACTCCTGCCTAGTCTCTTTTTCTCATAAAATGCATTTGAGAGTTTTTCCAATATAAATCTGTATATTTTTATTTTCTTCCCTTCAGATAGAATAAACTTGGCTTCAATCGATGAAAAGTCAACTGATTTTATATAGCTTCTTTCTGGATTGTTTGTTACTTTCCAATAACAACGTTCTTCATTTCCATTTGACATGTCATTCTGAATCCAGTACTTTTGAATAGGAGATAAATCCTCTTGTCCAATCTCACTTTTATCCAGACTTGTCATATACTCAACCAGATTTCTAAGTTCTCTAACATTTCCTCTCCACGGATAGACCGAAAGAATATTTTTAACCTCATCAGAAATAACAAAACTCTCCGCGTTTTTATCCATAAAATATTCCAACAATATCTGAATATCAGCTGTTCTCTCTCTCAAACTAGGCAATTGTAGCGGCAATACATTTATTCTATAAAATAAATCCTCTCTGAATTTTCCTTTTTCCACCATTTGAAATAAATTTTTATTCGTTGCTGCTATAATTCTAACATCTACATCTATGCCCCTATGAGCTCCCACACTAACCACTTTCTTTTCTTCAATAACTCGAAGAAGTTTCGCCTGTAATGATAAGGGCATTTCTCCAATTTCATCTAAAAAAATGGTACCCTTATGGGCTAGCTCAAAATATCCTATTTTGCCACCTTTTTTTGCTCCCGTAAAAGACCCTTCTTCGTAACCAAACATTTCACTTTCCAAAAGATTTTCCGGTATTGCTGCACAATTTATAGCTACAAAATTATAATTCTTACGTTTGGATTCATTATGAATGCTTTGGGCAAATACTTCTTTTCCAGTTCCGCTTTCTCCAGTTATCAAAACAGAAAAATCTGTTTTTGACATTCTCCTTGCAATAGCTATAGTATCCTTTATTTCTTTACTCTTTCCCTTAATATCATCAAACGTATACTTTGCCTCATTATTGGTTCCGGCAAGCTTAGATCTTATGCCATGCTGCTTGTTTTCAACCTCTTCAAAATCATCAAGTGTTATAACACTACCATTAACTTCGTTTTCTACAGTAATTGCAACAGAAGACACCATCAGATTACGCCCTCCAATTTCAATTAATTTTTCAAAGGACTTACTGGCTGATAGAATATTCTTCCTATATGAACTACTATCATTTCCATTTAATTCAGGTAAAATCTCTCCGATGTTAAAACCAATCAGCATATCCGTTCTGCCACGCAGAATAACTTCTGACTTTTTATTAGCCTGAAGTATTTTTCCTGCCACATCTGTAATAATGATACCTTGTTTCATAAGTTTAATAAGGGTCTCAATTCCTCCAGACAGATTTTCGTTTTCTCCCAACAACCTTTCCATATTAGAATTAGTAAAGTAGTAATTTTCCTTAGCCTTCATCATTTCATTTGATGTGAATAAATTGGTAACTCCAAGAGCTTCCGCAATATCAAAGATACAATTTATATCTACAATTCCCTCACCTATATCAAGTATTGCTTCTATTTCTTCCGGAACCAGATGTGCTTCGTTGGGAGTAATTGCAAGTTTTATACTCTTGTCATATTCTACTCCAGGGTAATATGGAATAAATTCTATATTCTCAAACCCCGCAGCATGTAAATTAGTAATGGTATTTATACATGACCGAATATCAAAATTTACCAAAAGCGCACGACTACCTGTTTTTACGTCTTTTAGTTTCTCTGTCAGGGGTTTATTTAGGGTTACAGAAAGTACAATTAGCTTTGAACTGCTTTTTAACTTAGGTTTAACACTTTGAAAAATATTAAACCCTGAAATCAGAACAATATCTTCCTGTAATGCATTTATCCGTTGCATTTCCCTCATGGAATATTCTTTAAATTTTGCATATTTTCCTAAATATTTTTCTATGTTATTTCTCAAAAAAATGCCATAGTCTTTTTCCGTGGCAACAACAGCAACCTTCTTCATAACTTTACCTTTCCCCTCAATATGGATATTTCTTCACTCTATATTTTTAATCCGTTGATTAATGTTCTCCATAAACTGTTGTTCATATATTAACATATAAGTTCTCACCTTCAAAGCGCTAAAGTTGCCTTTTGGGGATTATATAAGGTGATGTATACAGAATATTCTAAATAATTTTATCGTATGATGGTAATAAGAGTATTTATCTATTTAAAAGGGAGGGGTCATCATGACTTTATTTGGAATGCCAATCATATCATTCTTTGCATTTTTAAGCTGGCCAGTAATTTTTATGACCATAGCTATCATAATTTATATTTTTATGGCAAAACAAGATGCTATCACGGATGATAGCGAATTCGAGAGGGGAGGCAGGCAGACTTAATGAGGGTAGAAATTATTGTATTAGCATTTTATTTTATAGCAATGATAGGAATGGGACTTTACTGGCAAAAGAAAGCTAAAAAATCTGAAGACTATTTGCTTGGTGGAAGATCTATGGGTCCTTTTGTTACAGCTTTGACACTCCAGACAACCGCGATGAGTGGCTATATGTTTATGGGGGGGCCATCTCTAGCTTATGCAATAGGTTGGTTTGCATTATTTTATGCAGTTGGTGATGCCGGTGGAGGTATTGTAAATATTGCAGTAATGGGTAAAAGAATGAGAAGACTTTCTCAGCTTCTTGATTGTATTTCCCCAATCGAATATTTAGAAAAACGTTATAATAATTCTAAATTTGTAAAAACAATTGCAGCTATCATTTGTATATTTGGTTTAAGTGGGTATATTCTTGCTCAATTTTTAGCAGCTGGCAAAACGATTGCATTACTCTTTGATTTTCCTTTTGCTCCTTCCTTAATTATTGGTGTAGGAGTTATCTTATTTTATACTTTTGTGGGTGGATACTTTGCAGTTGCTTGGACAGATGTTATACAAGGAATAATTATGGTAACAGCTGTTATTGGAGTCTTGGTGCTTTCTATCAAGAAAATCGGTGGTCTTACTGCACTCAATCTTAAGCTTGCAGCGATTGATCCTACCTATTTGAGTGTATGGGGTAAAGATTTGCAATATCATGGTGCTTGGGGAGTCATAGCAAGTGCTATTTTAATTTACTTAATAGGTTATGTTGGACTGCCACATGTTCTGGTGAAGCACATGGCCATGGAAAGCCCAAAAGCTGCCAAGACAACCTTAATTTATGCTACCATTTGGAATCAATTATTTATATTCTCACCTTATATTTTAGGTATTTGTGGAATTATCTTGCTTCCAAACATTCTTGATCCTGAAATGGTTATACCAGAGTTGGCCTTTATGATGTTTCCTGGGGTAATTGCTGCCGTAGTCTTAACTGCTATTATGTCTGCTATTATGAGTACCGTTGCAGCATTATTACTATTAACCGGAACAGTTCTATCAATCGATCTTTATAAAAGATGGTTAAAACCTAACGCAACCGATAAACAAGTTGTAATTATGTCAAGACTTATGATTTTTGCAGTTGGTATAGTAGGTATTACAATTGCCGTAATCCAGCCCCCAGGCGTATTTAAACTTGTAATTTTTGCCTTTGGTGTCATGGCCTGTGCATTTATGCCATCCTATTTTTGTGCGATATGGTGGAAAAAAGCAAATGCAACAGGAGCATGCGCATCAATGGTCTGCGGTGGTGGAACCAATTTTGTTATGACCGCTATGGGAATGGGAGATTCGGCATTCTTTGCAGGCACAATCATTTCAATTCTTGCAATGATTGTAGGTAGTCAGTTTGGTCAAAAAACCACGCCTGAAATAAAAGAATTATTAGAAAAAGCATCGGGTAAAAATGCTAAAATTTCACCAAAACTTGAAAGTGCTAATTGCAAAAGTTTAGTTACAGAAAGTAAAGCAGTTTCAAACCACATGTTAAATCAAGAATATTTGAAATCTAGAGGTTTTTATTTATCATGTTAATCAAAACAATCGAAGAAACTTATACATCTGACCAAGTAGTTAGGATGTTAGAAGAGAAAGATGGCGCTATTAATATTGTAAAAATTGATGAGGTATATTATCCCTATACAAAACAAATTTACTCCATAAAATTCAATGGTATCATGGGCAAATTTGATAAACAAATTATGTGTAACATTGATTCTGTTTATGGGAAACCTGCAATTGGTCAAGGCAAACCTAAATTTGTAGAAAGAGAAATTGATCATACGATTGCCATAGCCCCTCAGGTATCAGAATATGATATGGAGAACATCGGACATGATTACGTCATGAAAGTGTATTTGGGTAAAATGAAACTACTGCATACTCCCAATATTTTAATCATAAATACTGAGAATTTTCATAAATTATTTTACTTAACGCAATGTAAAGATGTAGACAATATAGACTATTTTATTTTAGTAGATTCAATAGATGGTAATTTTTCAATTCTAAATTATAATTAATTTTTTCTACAAAAAACCTCCTGATTAATGTTATATATACTTTAATCTAGGAGGTTTATTTTATATGTATATTATAAATTTATAGCCATTTAGTATTTCTCTAAATATATTCAATCATTTAAATGTTGTATAGCGTAGTCAGCTTCTTCGGCGGTAAATTTTTCGCCATTAGCGGATACTAACTGGTCATGAATACTTGAAGGAGACATAGACATTGATTCTTGGTATGACTTAGCTTTGGCAACAGCATTAGCTTTCCAATCAGCCTCAACATTATCAATAGCATATTGCGCTTCTTCTTCTGTGAACTGTTCGCCGTTTTTAGAAATCAATTGGTCATATACACCTGCTTTGGACATATTCATAGTATCCGAATAAGACTCAGCTTTAGCAAGAGCACAGGCTTTCCAGTCAGCTTCTACATTGTCAATAGCATACTGTGCAGCTTCATTTGAGAATTGTTCACCATACTCAGAAATCAATTGGTCATATACACCTGCTTTAGACATGTTCATGCTGTTTGCGTAAGAATCTGCCTTTTTGAGTGCAGATTTGTACTCTGCTGGTACCTTATCTTCAGTTGAAGATGCTGACTCTTTTGATGCAGCATTGCTTTCGTTTTCTGATGCAGTCTGCGAAGCCGAAGGATCAGTATTGGACGAAGTATTATTGCTACCCAAACCTATGATACCTAAAGCAACGACTACTATAATTACCCAAAACCACCAACGCTTTATTATTGGTTTATTGTTTTTTGCACCACATTGGGGACAGCTTTTTACATTTCTTGCAATGTCAGCTCCACAAGCTTTACATTTCATCATTTTATCATTCATACAAACCTCCTGTTAAAGTCAATAGTTTCATATTATCCTTTATTTTATATAATACGCCTAATTACCAATAATTTCAAATTCATTGACTTGAGTTATTTCGACAAAAACGACCCTATTCGAGAATGTGTTATATTATCATCCTTTCTTACAGACCTTTTTCCTTCAAGGGTAAAAACAAAAAAAGAAGTCTCAACACCCTTAGAATATTGAAACTTCAACGTTTAGAGGCAACGCCCAGATTTAAACTGGGATTTCCCTACAAAATCTCTTTATTAAAATGTCCTCTTGTGTCTGTTTCCTGATTAAAGGCCGCATTACCCACTCCACCATTTAATTTGCTTAAGGCCTTCTGAATGGTTCTCTCAACCTGCTCTTTTGATTCAACCGTAAAGTTTAATCTGAATGCCTCGATTCCTTTTATGCAAGGCATCTCATCTAACAGATTAAGGGTCTTTCCATTTAGGATAGTCGTTGTACAATCATCATGACAAATGATAGGGAACGTCCCGTACTCATCTTTTAACTCATAGCTCTTTGTTCTACAAACACCACATTGATCCATTTTTTTCAACGGACAATATTTTGTAAACATCAAAGGAGCCTTACCATATACAATCATTTCTAGCGCAGGATAGCCATCATTTTCTTCATAATAGGCATTCATTAAATCTTCAATTTGGCTCTTATTCAATTCATACGATAAAGTTACTCGTTTCGCACCTAATGTATATAATTCATAGCAGCTAGCAGAATTAACAACATTTAGAGAATAGTCCGTAACAAAAGGATTCGTTTTTCTGTAGTGATATATTCCGCCATACCCTCCAATCAGTAGCATTCCTTCCTTTTCCTTATAATCGTTCTGGTTTCTTCTAACAATGTTTTCAAAATAGATTTCCTGAATTCCACAGCTCACGCAAGCATCATACTGTTCCTTAGTCGTTACAGAAGCCGTAAGGTATGGTTTTTCAAGAGCAAAGCTTATTTTTTCTTTTGCTTTCAAAGCCTTGGTTCTTTTCTTTTGACTGTTAAGCTTTAAGTCATATAAGCCCTGTACAAGTTCTCTTCTTGCCGCATTTAACAGTTTAGCCGGAATAAATGAATTACATTCCTCAAAATCTATATGATTCAGTTCGAATATCGTATCATTTAATCTCGAAAATTGCTTTATTACCTGTTCTTTTGTTGTTGGATTATTAATTGCGACCCCTAGTATTTCCTCGCTTTCATATAAATAATTAAAGCCTAAGCCCGACCCATTTATGATAAGCTTTGAATCTGGATATGCATACACTTTAATATCTAGGTTAAAGCGCCTAAATTCTTTTTCCAGTGATGATTCCAACTCTTTGTAATAGGAATAATCCTTCGTTATATATACTAAATCACCCTTAGCCAACTTTTCTTTGATTTTGATATAGCAGACATCTTCTGCTTTGTTGATAAAATTGCCATCTTTATCGTACAATTTTACAACAGTTAAATTAACATCTTCATTGTTATGACTTATTCTGATGATATCGTTTTGATTTAAAGGTCGTGTAAGTGTTATTTCAACCATGTCTTTAACAAACTTGCTAATTCTACCAATTTCATAACCAAAGTTATTCGGTCTTAAAATGTTTGTAATATCTTTCTGATCTTCGTGAAACAAATATCCTTTCGTAAAGGTTCTATTGAATGTTTTGTTCAGATTCTCTTTATCTTCTTCGTTTAATTTATGATCTAAGGCCTTGCGATATTTTGATACAACATTCGCAACATATGCAGGCTCTTTCATTCTGCCTTCTATTTTTAAAGAATCAATTTCTTTTAAATCATCGATATAGTTGATCGTGTTTAAGTCCTTAGTAGACAGAATATAGTTTTTCCCTAAAGAGGTATCTGTTGCCGTATCAATTAGCTCATACTCCTTACGACATGATCCAACACATCTTCCGCGATTTCCGCTTCGATAGCCGATTAATCCAGACATAAGACAGTTTCCAGAATAAGAAACACATAAAGCACCATGAACAAAAATCTCTAAAGGTATTTTGGCGATTCTCTTTATCTCTTTTACTTTTTCAATCGGGGCCTCACGGGCCAAAACAACTCTTTTAGCACCAAGTTCTTTAAATAATAAAGTTCCGTCTAAATCGTCTATTCCCATTTGAGTTGAACAATGTGCTTCCATATCAAGAAAGTTTTTAACCATGTAATCGAAAGCAGCCAAGTCCTGAACGATAATTCCATCAATACCGATTTCATTTAATTCGTGCATCTGCGCTTTCATCTCTTCAACTTCGTTTTGGAAAACGATGGTATTCATTGTTACATAGATTTTAACATTCCTAAGGTGCGCATACGTAACAGCCTCTTTTAACAATTCTAAATCAAAATTTGATGAGTATGCACGTGCACCAAATTTTTGCATTCCTAAGTATATTGCATCACAACCATTAGAAATTGCAGCTTTTAAAGCTTCCATATTTCCTGCTGGGGCTAATAATTCAGTCATTTTTTCCTCCATACTACTCACTATTCTGCGCTAAGTGCTTCTAACTGGCTGCAAAATTTTTCTACAGTTATCAGCTCATTCTTTTTAAAGGCTAATGTGATATTGGCTTCTAATTCTTGTTTTTTCTTGTCTATTTCTAAATACTTCTGATCGAAATATTTATTATATACCATTTTACGGAAAGAGCGTGTACGCATACGTCTAATCGTATTGTCTTCTATAAGTAAAACGTAATCTGCACAATTTGTTACAAGATAGAAATCGTGGCTTACCATGAGTACAGCCCCTTTATATTCGGAAATAGCTTTTTCCAGAGCCATTTGTGCGTAAAGATCCAAATGGCTAGTCGGTTCATCAAGAATAAGAAGTTCTGCATTTGTATTTGCAATCATCGCAATTTGGAGCAAATTCTTTTCTCCACCGGATAACTGACCCACCTTCTGCTTTAAGGTATCACCTTCCAAACAATATTTTCCAAGATACTCACGGATACTTTCCCTTGTCTCAAAGCCTAAGTTTTCCATAACCTCGTATACCGTTTTTGTTTCATCCATATTCTCGCCCAAAAGCTGAGATAAGCACGCATAGCTTGTATTCTCATCGATATGGATGGAAGGATGGTTATTCTTTAAGATATCGCGCATTAAAGTAGTTTTTCCTGTACCATTTGCACCAACGATAGCTACTTTTTCGCCAGCTAGCAATTCAAAATTGATATTTTTAAGTAAACTTTCATCAAATGAAATATTATAATCTGTAATGCTTAAAACAGTATGCTCTGTTTCAACTTCTATTGCCGGAAGTTCAATCTTTGGCTCACGAAGTTCAATAAAAGGTGCCTTAATTTCTCTTGCACGTAAACGGTCAAGTTGCGTTTGCTTTGCATTTACAGCACTTCCAATAACAGGATTGACAAGTATCGTAGCTCTTGTGCGCAAAATATCAACCATTTTCTCAGTACGCTCAATTTCTTCCTGTTCGGAAGTACTCTGCAGTTTAAGTTTTAATTTTTCCTTTAGCTGGGAACAACGATATTCTGTATAATTACCATCATATTCCTGAATATCACCGTTCTCTAAATGTAAAATCTTGTTAAAACAGTGATTCAATAAATATCTGTTATGTGTAATAACTAATAAGGTGCCATTATAACCATTAATCAACTGACAAAGTCTATTTAAGTTGCCAAAATCAAGAAATACATCCGGTTCGTCCAACACAAGAAGATTGGGAGATAATAATATTTCTCTCATAATCTGAAGTAATTTATACTCCCCACCACTAAGTTGTGATAACTTTGTTTCTTCTAATTCACGCATACCGGCTACATATAACTGTTTACGGATTTTGTTTGCATAATTATCTCCGTCCATGGCTTCAAAGGCATCTAAAAGATCCTGATATTTCTGGAATAACGGTGATGCATCCTCAGCCACTGCCATTTCTTCACACACTGCAACTGTCGCTTGCTGATTTTCCACGAATCTCTCACTTAGATATTTAAAAACAGTGCATTCCTGCTCTTTATCTCTCACAGCAAACTGGCTGGCATAACCAATACGACAGCTTTCATCTTTGATTATCTTTCCATCGTACAAATACTTATCCGGATGAATAATCATATCAACAAGAGTCGATTTTCCAGCACCATTGCTTCCAATAAAAGCGCAATGCTGCCCCATTCTCAATGTAAACGAAACCTCTTTATATAAATCTTTTGCAGGAAAACCATAGGAAAGTTTTTCTACTTGAATCATTTTTGTTATCCTCTTTTCTAAAAAATTTTGTCTAAGGAATGCGCACGGAATTAATCAACGCTTCCCTGCATTTATCACAGTAGAATTATAACAATTCACACTGTACAACACAAGCAAAGTTACCAAAACAATGACATCTGTTTTAGGATAGTGCATACAGCTGCATACATAAATCAAGACAAACAAAAAACTCTAAACCCATCAATTTCAACGAGTTTAGAGTTATTCTCATGGAGGCGGCACCCAGATTTGAACTGGGGATAAAGGTTTTGCAGACCTCTGCCTTACCACTTGGCTATGCCGCCATAAGCCAGCCTTACGACTAGCCGTTTAATTGGCTAGGGTAGCAGGATTTGAACCTGCGCATGATGGAATCAGAATCCATTGCCTTACCGCTTGGCGATACCCCAACAAATAAAAGTTATAATGGGGTGGATAGTGGGAGTCGAACCCACGTATACAGGAGCCACAACCCTGTGTCTTAACCACTTGACGATACCCACCATACATGTTACTTTTTATTAATATGAATTTTTAATAAAAATGGCGACCTGGATCGGGCTCGAACCGACGACCTCCAGCGTGACAGGCTGGCATTCTAACCAACTGAACTACCAGGCCATATTGTAATTTGGTGGGCGTTATAGGGCTCGAACCTATGACCCCCTGCTTGTAAGGCAGGTGCTCTCCCAGCTGAGCTAAACGCCCATTTTTTTAATGGTAGCGGCGAGTGGATTCGAACCACCGACCTTCCGGGTATGAACCGGACGCTCTAGCCAACTAAGCTACACCGCCACGTTTGTGTTTCCAACGTTTTGCGCCGTCAACATTTAATATATTACCATCTGTAGTTCATAATGTCAACACATTTTTTTACATATTATTATTATTTTTTCATATCTTGTAGAATACGTATTTTTCAACATGTTATAAGGCTGGTTTCATCATGCTTAGTAAAATTTGATAAAAAAACATTATCGTATTTTTTGTCTATCTATTTTTTCTAGACTTGACTTACCAAATTTATCCTTATATGATTGCTATAGACATTATATCATAAAACAAATTAAAAATGAATAAAAATGGAGGTTATTATGGAATACAAAATTGAAGGTGCTCCACTTTCTGTCCTTATTTGTACCTTAAGTGCAGGAGAATGTATGATTACCGAAAGAGGCTCCATGAGCTGGATGTCTCCTAATATGAAAATGGAAACTACAAGTAACGGCGGTGTAGGCCGTGCTTTAGGCCGAATGTTTGCTGGTGAAGCACTTTTCCAAAACCGTTACACTGCACAAGGAGGAAAGGGATTGATTGCATTTGCTCCCAGCTTTCCCGGATCTATAATGGAATTCGATATTACACCAGAAAATTCTATTATTGTACAAAAATCAGGTTTTCTAGCTGCTGAATCAACTGTAGATTTATCTGTTTTCTTTCAAAAGAAAGTGGGAGCCGGCTTCTTCGGGGGTGAAGGATTTATTATGCAAAAGATTTCTGGGAGAGGAAAGGCTTTTATTGAAATAGATGGACATACTGTTGAATACAATCTTGGCCCTGGTGAATCTATGATAATAGATACAGGTTATCTAGCCGCAATGAGCGATACATGCTCTTTAGATATTGTAACAGTACCTGGCGTGAAAAATATGTTATTCGGGGGTGAAGGAATTTTTAATACTGTTGTAAGGGGGCCAGGGAGAATCATTCTTCAAACCCTGCCAATCAACTCCGTTGCAGATTCTCTTCGCCCATACTTCCCATCAAACAGGTAAAATAAAAAACAAGAAATATAACACACAAACACAAAAGTACTTTCTAGAAATCTTAGAAAGTACTTTTTAGCTTTTCCGATCCTGACATAAGTGATTCATCTACAAAGATTACGTTTTTCACCATTTAAATATGATCTTATATTTAAATAAACTTCTTCCATAGCACGTGTGCGGGATTCTACGGAAGCCCACGCCATATGTGGTGTAATAACAAGCTTAGAACTATCCTTAAAAGGCCGCAAAGCACATTCAGGGGACATTGGCTCAGCAGTTAATACATCCAATCCAGCTCCAGCAATCAGATTTTCTTCTAATGCCTTTGCTAATCCTTTCTCGCTAATAACACCTCCTCTTGCAACATTAATGAAATAAGCTGAACGTTTCATTTTTTTATATTCTTCATAGCCAAAAATCTCTGCAGTTTTTTCAGTAAGAGGAGTATGAACTGATATAATGTCACTTTCAGACAGCAATTCCTCAAACTGAACATGAGGATAATCGGTATTGTGCGGGTTCCCAGATGGAGAATTATAAATTACTTTACAACCAAATGCAGACGCAATTTTTGCAACCTGTACACCGATTTGGCCCATTCCTACAATACCCCATGTTTTACCGCACAACTCATGGAACTTCACAGAAAACGAAGAATTAAATGTATCATTTACATATTCCTCTTTTTTTACATAATAATCAAAGTATGCAATTTTTTCATATAGATACAGTAAAAGTGCAAAGGTATGCTGCGCAACAGAGTTGGTTGAATAACCTCTTATGTTTGCAACCGCTATTCCTGCCTTATTTGTGTAATCAAAATCAACAAAATTTGTTCCAGTAGAGGTCATGGTAACAAGCTTTAGTTTGTTTGCCTTTCCAATACTTTGTTCATTTATAGGAAATTGATCGACGATAATGATATCTGCATCTGCGATACGTTCACGCATCTCCTCGTAAGTATTGGTTTGCTCATACGCAATTACCTCACCAAAGCCGTTTAGGCAATCGTAATTAATATCAGAACCAATTTGTAAAGTCTCTAATAAAACAATTTTCATTTCATCTTCTCCTTTTTAATAAATTAATCTTATATGTTACATGAACTATGTCAGATATTTTGCGCTTTTGTCCTGCGTTTATTTTCGTACATCCGTTCATCTGCAATTCTTATCAGCTCATTAAAGTTCTTAGCTTCTGCCGGATAATCAACGATGCCATAACTAAAACTGCAAACAATATGCTTATGCTCTACAATAATTGGATTATCATTAAAATAACCTTTTAATGATTCCAATCTGTTAATTAAATTTTCATAATCCACGCCAAAGGAAATAAGCACAAATTCATCTCCGCCAAATCTTGCTATAATATTCTCTCCTGACAAATGAGTTAAACCTGTTGCAAAGCTTTTAATCAATTCGTCTCCAATTAAATGACCATAATTATCATTAGTGGACTTTAATCCATTCAGGTCAAATATAACTAGAAGAAATTTATTTCTATCTTCATTATTATAGATATCCATATAAAACATTTGTTCAAAGTAGCTTCTATTGTATATATTGGTTAATTTATCGTATCTAGATAGATATAGAATTTTCTCATACATTCTATGCTTTATAATGGCATTAGCCGCTTGATTTCTCATATATTCCATCAGTTCAACTTCTAGTTCATTGAAGATATCATCATATTCACTATCAATATTTAAAAACCCGTACAAATCACCCTCTATAATAATAGGTGCACATATTGAAGATTTAATACATATTCCTTCCACTGTATCCAGCATGTGGACACCGCCTAATTTGTCGATACCATTTAAAATAACTGTTTTATCAATTTTTTCTCCCTTATTGAACCATAAAAAATGATCTTCTAGGGCAATGGAAAAGCTCACCATATCGTCTGAAGAATATCCTTTGGCTACGGCAATATTTAGATTTTTATCTTCATCTAAAATCAGTACTGATCCACTGCTTCTATGATCTATGCAGGTTATTACTTCATTCAATATTAACTGGAGTAAGTCATTAATATTAGTTATTTCATTAATTGAGTAACCAATTTTTATCATTGCCTCTTTCAATTTTAATAACTTATTTATTTTTTCTTCATTCTTTTTCTGTTCTGTAATATCTAAGATAACGCCTACTAAACCTTTACTAATACCTTGTTCATCTATAATCACTGACTTATTGAAAATCACGTCGTGGTAACTGCCATCTTTATGCAGCAATTTTGATTCATAAGCCTGTGTTTGTTTTTTGTCCATTATCTGCTTGTCCAATCCCACATAAATTTCTGCCAGATCTTTTTCAAATATCTGGTTCGCCGTACTACCTATCACGTCTTCCATTTTTAAACCTAGAAAATCTGTGAATGCAATATTGCAATGGTTATATATCCCATGCTCGTCCTTAGAATAAATTGGATTAGGTATGGCATCCGTAAGGGTTTGAAGAAAATTAAAATTATCAGCCAGCTTCTTTCTGTTTAGTTCTATTTCTGTAACATCATTGAATGTCAATATTTTCCCGATTGTTTTAGCTAGATTGTCATATATATTGTTAACATCCATTTTATAATATTTCAACTTTTCGTCGTTTTTTATAAATAGTAAGCTTTCTTCCCCCGCATTGTTTAAAGCTTTTAGAATTTCTTTATATTCTATCAATGATTTTTCAATGTCTTTATCTCTGGTATCTATGTGCTCTAACTGAGAAATGATTTTCTGTGCAGAATCGTTAAAATTAACTACATTATTTTGATTATCAAGTATAATAACACCATCTAACATATTTGAAAAAACTTTTTCTATAGCAATTGGGGTAAGTTTTATAAGTTTGACATTCAATATGGCAAAGCTGGAAATAATCCCGGCAATCGTGAACGCAAGGGGACATAAATCAAGTTCAAAAGGCAGTAATTTAAACATATATATCATATCTGAAATCCATGGAATTACCCAGGCAATAATCAACAATATGATTTGTTTCCTTACAATTGGTATAGATTTAAAATAAGCAGATATAAAGACAGCCAGACCAATAAACATTAAAGTATAGGTGTAAGTAATATTTATCCAATACCAAGGTCCCTTCACAATTTCTGCAATTGGAAAAATTCCATCATAATTTATAGATAAATTAATATAAAACAAGTGATGAAAATCATTTGTATAATTCATAATAAGTATAATAACAGGCATGATGAATAATAATTTTATGTTATATGTTTTTATTTTATCTCTATATCCAGTAAAATTCAGTGCAAATATAAACCATGCCAGCGGCAGAAATACAATGCCTAAATATTCTACTTTTATCCAAAATTTGATCCATCCAATATTTGCATACAATAATTCAAATGCATATCCAAATTGATAAATAGCTACTGTCAGCAAACATACAGAAATATATGATTTTTCTCTTTTCCATGCAAAATATCCAATAAAACCCAACCCGAATGTTGATATAAAAAGTACAAAACTAAAATAGTAATTTATATTCAAACGTATCACCTCATACTTTAATTTTAACCTATATTTATATGAATTCATAGCATTCTTTATCCAAAGACTATTTTCCTCAAAAAGAGAAAAATGACAACTCGTGTGAGTTGCCATTTTCTTTAAACATACATAGTTATATTATAATACTGATTTAGCTAGCTTCTCCGCATCTTCTACGACACCCCAATGTTGATCATAATTTGTAAGAATGATTACACACACCTTTTTTTCCGGAACACGGATATAGTGCCCAGTAAATCCAATAGTTTCACCCCCTATTTGAATTATTGGATGTCCCCACATTGTTTCCAAATGCCAACCGCAACTATAGTATGACCCATAAAAATACGGTTCACTGATACCTTTGTCAGTTTTCATTGCTTCTTCTGTAGTTTCAGCACTTACTATTTTATTTCCTTCTAACGCTTGGTCCCAAAGATATAAATCATGAACATTTGAATATATCCCCCCATCTCCCAGTACAGCGCTGTACGCAGACTGGTCTTCAACAACAAAGCCTTGTTCCTTTCGGACTGAACCATAAGCCCTTTCAGGAACAGTGTTGTACCCCTCCACAAGGGCTACTGTATTGTTCATTCCAAGCGGCTTAAATATATTCTCAGACATAAAATCCTGATATTTCATTCCCGATATTTTTTCAATAACCAATGCAAGTATTGCAAAATTAGTATCATTATCTATTTCAACTCTATAACCTGGATGAAACAAAAGTTTATCATTCTTTTTTATTAATTCATATACATCTTTATCATAAAAAGTTGCTCCATTTTTAGACCATAAGCTTTCATATTTAGGCAGCCCTGAAGAATTTTGAAGTAAATTTCGTATCGTGACATTTTTCGCATATTCTGGGAAATCAGTGAGTACTTTATTGACGGGCCAGTCTAATTCAATAAGACCTCTTTCTTTTAGTATTAGTATCCCCATACTTGTAAATGGTTTAGTTATACAGCCCAGTCGGTAGTTAGTTGCTGGTGTAGCTTTTTCTTCAGTCTCAACATTTCTTAAACCATATGATTTTTCAACAATTATTTCACCATCTTTTGCTACCAATACACTGATTGAAGGATTTCCTGGATTATTGCATGAACTATACAACTCATCTGCAATTTCTTCTGGGCTCTTTTGATTAGATGCTCCTCCATAGACCAAAGCTGCACTAATACCCACGCAAGTAAGTATTAGCAATATTTTCATGAATTTCTGCATAATGTCCCCCTTTAAAAACACCTATTATTAAAAAGTATTTTCATTTACGAGTAAATACAATGTTACCAGTATTACATTAAACTTTATTTAATACTATAATTATACTTTAATTTATAACCTTTAGGGGTTATTGTCCTCTTCTCTTTTTCGACATTGGCTGACATTATACATCATTTTTTATTACTTGTTTTAAACATTTAAAATCGCATCTTAATCGATTTTTTCCAATTATTGTCCCGATTATCTTGAAATTTTGCCTATTATACCTTATGCTAAACTTAATTATAAAAAATCTAAAGCAAAGTGATACTAAAAATAAATTGTGAGGTAAAATATGATTTGTCCGATTTGTGGAAAAGAAATGTCTAAAGGTGGAATAATCCTTAGTGGAAAACAAATGTGCGGGGAATTTACATGGTATCCGCAAAATGAGTTTGATAAAAAAGGGCTAAAAGCCTGGGACAGAGGTAATGGAAAAAACATAGATGCTGCGGATATGAGCTTATTAGGTGACGAAAAATTTAATGATGCGTATTTCTGTGAAACCTGTAATAAGGTTGTAGGTATATTTGCTATTCATAAATAGTGTTGCGAATTATTCAGTTGCTTTCTTTTTTTACCTCGTTGCCACTAACTAATATTGCATCGTTATTGCTAATGGGAGATAAGTTCAATGTGGAAGAATAGGTATCCATTATTTTTTGCGTCCTTTTCTTAAATAGTAGATTGGTGAAATGTGGTACAGTATAAAACTCTACCAAACCTAAAGCGTCAAAGTTTTCTAAACTCGGTGCTTTTTTTATGCTATCCATTCCTTTTATGTATTCAATATTCGATGATGTAATCACAGCTCCGGCAGATTCTCCTATATAAAGTTTTCCGGAATTAACTTCATCAATAATCACTTTATCTGTGCCAGTTCTTTTCAATTCCTGCAGCAAAAAAAAGGTGTTTCCTCCTGTCACATAGATGAAATCATTATTTTTGATTTTGGAAATTATTTCAGCAGTTGTAGCCGTTGATATTTCCAGTTCATCAACAATTAAACCCATTTTTTCAAGTGCTTTTTTACCTGTGGTCACATTGAATGCAAATTTTTCTACTATGCTTGCGGTAGGTATAAAGGTTACTGTTTTGCCGCTCAAGTCCTTGTGAAAATTTACAAATATGTCGGCTACATCCTTAAAAGATGATACTAAAAATAGCTTTTTCATGAATTCTGTCCCTTTCTTTATTAAAACATCATGCCGTTTATAACCTGCTCTATTAAAAGCAGTGCCCCTTTTATTCCTATATGTGTTTTAGGGATTACATCTATATAACCCATGGTTGGTAAAGAGATTTCTATGCCGCTAAAACTCAGTTCTCTAAGTTTTAACTTTGCTATGGTATTAGCATTAGCAAATACCAGTTCACTATTGGTCTCTAAAATGTTGTTTTGAAGTGATTCCTCCATACTGTGAATCTTTAGAAATTCTCTCAACTTTATCTCCATATTTCCGGAATCACACTGAGCATTTAATATAGATATGCTTTCTGCCACCATGCCAAAATACTCTACAAGGAAAGTTACATAGCTATAACACTCCGACCAATTTCCTTCCACTGCAAAGGGCACACCTTTTGGAAGACCGGTTAATGAATTTAATCTGGATAAATATATATATGCCCGGGCTCTTGCTTTTTCACTTTCCTCCAAAAACTTTTCCATACCCTTATAATCCGTTTCTAAAAATCTGCAAATATCTTTCATGAAACTCTCAACCGCTTTAAATCCCACGGGCATCCCCTGGCACAGGTAACAAGGTGTTCCAAATTCCTGCTTTAGATACTCTGCTATATTTAGTCCGTACTCTGCATTTATAACAATATTTAAATCTGCACTTCCTACTTTCTTTATACTTTCCATGGTTAAGTCACAGGATAAAACTGCATTTACTTGAATACCGCACATATTTAATAGACGTTTCAATTCTTGTATGTCTCCCTCAAAGTGTTTATGTATGATGGAGATTCCAATAAGATTCACAATTTTTTTATGGCTCTTACCCGGCTTTTCTTTGCCTGTTTCTTGCTTTATCCACCCTCTTTCCAAGAGCTGGGTGAACAATTGTATTAATGAATATTCAAACCCCTCACATACTGTCTTTGAATAGCCAGGTGTCTGGATAAATACGCAGGGAATATTTTCACACAGTTCTTCTGCTATTCCCTTCAGATCATCACCAATTAAAGATGCTCCCGGTGAATTAACTATGCAGATTATATCAAACTCCATATTGTTCTTAAAAAAAGTTAAGGCTTCTACAATTTTATCTTTGCTTCCATACACGTAATCTCTTTTATCCAGATAGGTACACGGGACTCTGAGTTGCCCGAAATACCACTTTTCAGGATAGTTTAAGGGATCTAGTTCTAACTGCTTTGTATTTTGATTATCTGAAGTTGCAGAATGATAGAACTTGCACCCTGTCGGTCCATTGATTAAAACGATAGCTTTAGAAATTCCTTCTAGTCCAAAAACAATGCCTGAGAAACTATCTGGTGTAATATTTTTTAAATAATCGTTCATCTTTTTTCCATTCTCCCTGTAAATCTAATTTTATTAAAGATGCCCATCTTTCTACCATGCTGCACCCTGAAAAGAAACCTGCATCCGGGCACATAGGTATGGTATCGGTTATGCAGTTTTTATATGCTTTACCGGACTCATAATTAGACAATAAAATATCCGGTTCATATTTTTCTATATCGCTCTCCCGGTTTTCCTTGTCATAATTTTCTTCTATGACAAAACTAGGATTCAATTGAGTCCTAAATCCCTCATCCTGTGAAAAGTTGAGTATACATACTTTTACAATTATAATTCCTGCATCAATGGCCGCCGTCAGTATCCAGTCAAGACTATGATTATATGTAATAATCATAAGTCTTTTGCCTTTTAACGTATCTTTAATAGTTTTCATTCTTTCCTTATAAACGATTGTATTTTCTTCAACTATTTTCGCCGCTATGTCCCATTCTCCCATTACTGTACTTATTTCTTTAAGCCACTCTGCAGTTTCAGCAAATCCCACAGGAAATTGCTTGTCAAAAAATTTACAGCCATATGTTTCTTTAAAGAATTTTTCCAGAATCATACCAGTATAGTCTTTATATGCAAGTAGATTCAATTCAGCCCTACAGAAATTTTTCAGTTTGTCAAATGTTGTATTACAAAGAAACCTACAGTTTACTTTTACATTCATTTGCTTTAAATATTCTTCAATAACTTGAAAATTACTTTCTGTATTTTTTGCAACAACCTTTTCAAATACAATGTTTACTATTTTTTTCTCCGGTTTAATGTTTCTATCTATGATCTGAGTTGCCAGTTCAGTATAGCATAAGAGCATGCCTTGTAAATAATCTCCTGACAAATTTCCATCAGATTTTACCGTAAGTATTGGCGTATCTTTATCTGCTAAATCTTTTACTTGATCAATGTCATCCCCTATAATCCCCGCTGGGCATGAGCTGATAATTATGATAGCCTTAGGTTTTTCTTTTTTTATATCTTTGATCTTTTCAATAAGTTTTTCCATACCCCCAAAAATCATATCGGTCTCGTTCATTTCTGTGCATTGAAAATTAGGTGATATGGAAACAGGCATCAATGATCCCCGTTCAAAAAGTCTACGTCGGCCTGAGGAACTAATACTTTGATAGGACAAATAGGCACAGTTCTTAGGAGCATGTGCCAATATTACGGCGTCCTGGATATGGATGCTCATAGTCATAGCCCCATTAAATGCACAGCCATGCAGAGGCTCATTTCTTATAACATTCTTTGACAAATACCGGTTTAATGATGTAGCCTCATCTACGGCAGAATGTTTTTCTTTTTGCCCTCTTATACGCTGTTGTTTTAGGGGTTCTTCCATTTCCTCTGAATTACATTTACTGAACTGGTTTCTGTCGTCCCCTTTTACAGTCTGGTAAATAACGGATTCCAGTTCATCATCTGTAAGCGGGTTTGCTTTATACATTGGAACACCCTCTATTATATTTCTGCTTAAAGACTTAAAGATTTCATCAATCTTCTTTTCTTCATGATTAATATCCGCCCCTTCATTTACAACCATTTTACGAGAAATAAGTTCTGCAACCGTAATATTTTCTCTTTCCGCCTCTGCAAAGACATTGCTTCTTGGAATTTTAGCACAAATTGGCAGGCCAACTGCTGCTGCAAAGGCATGAACTTTTCTGTCTTCATCTTCAATATTACGGGAGTTGTATAACAGTCCCGCAACTCTGGGCTTTCCACTGTCATAATTCTTTATGCCCCTTAGGATATTATTGGCTGCATACATAGCCATATATTCCCCTGAGGTCACTAAAAATATAGTGTCTGCATACTCTCTTCTAATGGGGACAGCAAACCCCCCGCATACGACATCACCCAAAACATCGTACAGAACTATTTCATAGTCCTTCTTTACCTGAAACTGCTCCAAAAGTTCAAATGATGTAATAATTCCTCTTCCTGCACATCCAACTCCCGGCTCAGGTCCTCCTGCTTCCACGCATCCTATAGAACCATATCCCTCAAACAATATGTCTTCTCTTTTATAATCTAACGCTCCTGTTATTTTGATATAGTCTAAAATGGTTGTTATCCTTCTCCCATTTAGCAAAAGTCTGGTTGAATCATGCTTTGGATCACACCCAATTTGTAATACTCTCTTGCCTGAGTCAGCAAGTGCCGCTGATATATTTGCACTGAGAGTAGATTTCCCTATACCACCCTTTCCATAAATTGCTATTTCAGTTTTCATTGTTACCTCCATACTTGCTAAAGACTTATTGGTTTTGGGTTTTGGGTTTTGCTATAAGCAATCTATAAAATATCTATTCTTACATATCTGCCGTCAAAAATCGGAACACCTGGATTAAATTCAACAGGTTTCCTAAAAAGTGGTCCATCACATACAAACGTATGGTATTCTCCGTTCTCACCGCATGCATCCACACCCTCAGACTTTAGCTTTAAAACCAGTTCTCTAGTCAACTGTTTTCCTATGTATTTTGCATCCATTTTTTCTGTATCTACAACGGTGATGTACGTTATAAATCCACTGTCTATAAAGTCATAAACCACCTGTTCTCTTGATTTCTTCCAAAGAGGAAGCAGTGGCTTCAAATCTGCATTTTTACATCGATCTGTGTTCCATGCTAGATGATCTTCTATATCTATATCTCCAAATACACAGATTTCTGCACCTTTAGCTCTTTCCTCTTTTAACACTCTTTCAAAGTTCATTTCATAATCTTTCCCTGACGTTATTATTAACCTTATGGGAATTTGTAATGAATCCGAAAGCCTGTCTATCATATTTTGGCCAATGCCATGAAACCACGTTCTATCCTTGTCCTCATTATATGTCATAATTAAACTTTGAGGTTCAAACCCCATGTCAATTGCTTTATATATAGCTAACGTGCTGTCTTTGCCACTACTATATGCCGCCGTAAATTTTGTATTTTTTTTCAATTCCACTCGCCTCCATTATGATAAATTTTCGTTATAAAGCTCCAAACAATCCTGCTCGTTAACACACAAAAACTGTAACATTACTGTTACAGCCGTTTTTCTGCAATTATTAATTTTTGTGAACACTGTGGATACACCATCCTGTTCAAGTCTTCTGAATGACCCGTCGAAAACTTTAGAAATTTATGCAGGTCTTCTGGCTCATGGGTCATCATTCCCTTCAACCTTCCCAAGCTAATAGCTCAGTGGTTTGTCATTTATGAGGATTAAAGCCTCACAAATACAATCTGATGGAACTCTTCATATACAGCGGCGGGGACCGCGCAGGACTTTTACCTGCTTCCCTCTTAGTCTGCCATATAATAAAAATAACCAACTTTTATCCAGGACAGAACATAAATTTACTATTTAATTGTAATCTTTATGCTATCATTTTCCCCATTAACTGTCAATATAAACTGTCTATAGGTAAAAAGTGTATATACTATAAACTATGTAGTCGAAAACGCAATTTGCCCATTTACAGTTGGACGAGAAACTGGTTATTTACTGGTTATAAATCAACTCTGCACTTCCATAGGGCATAGACTTTTCAAAATACAAGGCAATCTTTGAATCTTTGGATACGTGAATCTTTGTATCCCATAATCCTTCTTCCGTTTCCATAATTTGCTCCCCGATTAGCTCTAAAGAATCCGGAAACCAAATTTCATCTATATAACTGTCCCCAAAAGCCCACTCTCCAATTTCCTTCACCCCTTCTTTTATGATAATGGTATCAGCCACAGTAAAAGCAAATGCTCCCTGGTCTATTTTCTCAACAGTACCTGGTACAATCACTTTTTTTAAATTGACACCATGGTCAAAATCCCATGATAGCGCAGATTCATATATTTCAGTAACACCTTCAGGAATCGTAATTTCAGTTTCATTCCCTACGTAAGCATAGAGAATGCTGTCTTTGATACAGAAACCATTCTCATCTTCAAAAGTGCGATAATACTGTTCTGTAGCATTTAAAGTTTGGGGAGTTGATTGGACGTCCCGTGCAAACAGAAGGATTACTAAAATTGCTAAGACTGCTATAAGCAAAGACCTTTTAATCATGCGATATATTCCCCCAAAGTGAAAGATTTGGACTACACAGGCAAAAGGTCAGGGACAAAGCCACTAAGACCGCTGTAGAGCCACAAATAATAAATAAAACCGTAGTACAATAAGATAATTTTATCAGCTTTAATAAAAATTTTCTATAATTAAGTCAAAATATATATTAAAAATCAATTATGCTCCAGTTGTTGTACACTTGTTGTCAAACCAAAATTTTAGCTCCCAATTCCAAAAACTAAAAAACCCTGAATCCGTTAGAATTCAGGGATGTTATCATGGTTGCGGAGTCAGGACTTGAACCTGAGGCCTCCGGGTTATGAGCCAATTGCTTGTACTTTTCACTTAATAGCATACCAGCGCACTTTTGCTCACTTTTCAACGTTTCCGCCGCTTTTCGTTTCCTTTTGATGCATTTTAATACTATCAAAACCGTAGCTTATTTGTCAATAGAATCCATAAAATAAGCTACCAAATAAGCCACGTTTATTGATGTAATAGTCGATATGTTGCTGGACCCTTATCGCCTTTCCTTCTTACACTGCAATCTCATAAGCCCGTTTATTTATTTCCATCATAAACATTTTACTAATCGTTTTATTTATATGCTTTGCAATAATTACAAATATTGTTTAATTGCTAATTGTCTGTTCTAAAATGAGATAATATTGTACACTTGCTTTAAAATCTTGAATATTAAAATCTTAGTTTTCCTCTCCATTTCTACTTTTATTTCATCACTTATTAATTCTCTGCCACTATCTTGTTTTAATCTAATTATTTTATCCAAATATTTTTGAACATCTTCATCAAAATCTATTAATTGTTTATTACCATCTCCTCTATTAATATTAAATTCACAATCCTTCCATAATTTTTCAATATACTTATTTTGGTTTTTCATCAAGCACTCTTTAACTGCTTTTTCATTATCTTGATCAAGATTAGAAAAATATATTGTCAAATCATCTATGGTTTTTTTATCAATAGGCAGCAGTAGATATAAATCTTGCTTTATGTACTTGAATTTGGATTGGGAATAAAATAGCTCATTCCCCATATCAATCATAGGCACACTTAGCTCTTCAAACTCTTTTATTGCAGGCATACAAAAATAATCAAACTTGTACATAGTAAAGAAATCCAT
The DNA here is from genome assembly GCF_032051575.1 of Aminipila sp. Classification (NCBI taxonomy): domain Bacteria; kingdom Bacillati; phylum Bacillota; class Clostridia; order Peptostreptococcales; family Anaerovoracaceae; genus Aminipila; species Aminipila sp. The sequence goes on from NZ_DAMBYD010000011.1 coordinate 106,057, forward strand.
ACTATTTGAACTCAGTCCATCGTGTTCGTATTTGACTATGTCATGTAGAAAATAGTCAAATATCAATTCATCTTTACATTGTATAGTAATGTTTTTCTGATTTGTACATTTCATATTAATTAGTAGTTTCGAATTTTCTCTTTCAGTAGATCTAATAATGTCCAGATTTGTAATGGGACATAATGATATAACTTTATGCTGGTCCTCCAACCCCCATATATAATTCAAATTCAGGTAAATGTTATCATTATCAAAATACTCAAAAGCATAAATAATATTTTCCACTTCATCATCATGATATAAATGTCCAAACTCGAAAGTTTCATTAAATTTTGCAATATCCGAATAACTATAGTCCGTAGATTTAATGTAGTAATTCCCTATAGCTGACATAATCGTTCTATATTTTTTATCATTTAAAATATCATTATGCCCGTAGAACAGATGGTATAGATAGATTTGTTCTACGGGAATGTCAGCAAATATTTGATGATATCTATTTGCACCAATTGTTAGATTCTTTAAATCAGAATAAATTTTATGGCTTTCCCAAATTGCTCCTCCTGCCTCATATCCAAATGATGAAAATGCCTTAAGCAACTCTCTTCCTTTATTCTCTTCAACTTTATCAGATTGATTAAGACTAAAAATATCTATAATTAAATTTTGAATTTTTTCGCTTCCCTGCTCTTCCATTAAATATGATTCTTGCTTCTTTAAAATCAGAAATCCAATTGCCTTTACAAAAATTTCTAACGCAAGTTCTTTAAAATCCTTTTCTTCAAATATAATATTTAATTTTCTATATAAAAGGTCTTTGGTTTCGTCATCAATTAGTCCTTCCTTTAAATACTCACTAAATTTACTCCATATTATTTTTATTTCGGGATCTAATTTCTCCCTTAATTCATTATATTTTGCAACACTATTATTTTTTTCCATCGATTTTAATATTATCAAGTATAATCCTTCAAATGCCGCAGAAATCATTCTTTTTAATATTTCAGGGAACTCTCTTTTAGCTCTTTCAGTAACCTCATCACGATTAATTTTCAAATATTCTGAGGTGTTATCAAAAGAAAAGTCAATACAAACTGCGGTTCCTCGCAAAATATTCTGCATAAGTAAGTTCCTTAATTCTTCTGAATGAATAACTATGCCTTGGTACGAACAAAACATTGCTTTTTCCCTATCAATTTCTTCAGATAATAGCATATCGAGATTATGGCCGTTGATGTAATCAAATACTTCTATCTCCATACAATATTGTTTTTGTCTTTTAAAATAGACATTAACTATATATTTATCAAGTAACTCTATTGAAACTCCTACTTCTTTCCCACCCCATAATAATATATCTTTTGGTACACCATTCAAATTTGATGTTTTTGGTTTCTCATTTACTCTACCAAAATAGTAATCATAGTTTTGCATTAGGTTAATCCTTTCCAATGTACATATCCTTTTAATACAATTTGATATTCAGTTTAAACAATTTACCATTGTAAGTCCCATTTAGATAGCTGTTTATTATTCTTCCATAATAATTTGACTCATTGCATTCATAATCTATATATTTAGGATTTTTATCAATCTTTTCAGGATCAACGAAAATAAAAGTTTTTGTCCCAGTTGGAAGTAAACCAAAATCATTTTGTAGCTCATTATATTCTACCCAGCCTTTATGACTACTTGAGTGAACAACAATCTCATTTATTCCCTTATTCTCTAGCATAGATTTTGTAACAAAAATCACTTTTTCAGAAACCATAAAAGCTGAATGAATACCAATCCCAAAACTTCCTGTTGGTTTAAGGATTTGAACTATACCTTCAGTAGCCTTGTCTATCTCTTGACAATCGGTATGCGTACCGGGTATTAATATCCTTTTATTAAGTACTTCTTCTGAAATTCCAATTCCGAAATCTTCAAAAATTACAACTACTTTATTTGAACAACTTTCCATTTTCTCTTTAATAATTTTCTTTTTTACGTCCTCGTTTAAATTTGAATTAAATATATTGGAATCCATTTTTGATAAAATGGTTCTAATTTTAATAATTTGTAAATCTATGTCACCATCATCTTTTTCTAGAATTTTATCTAGTTTTACTTCCTCTAAATTATTAAAATTAATATTATGGAAATCAAACACATACACATTTATTGGTAATTTGGAAATTTTACAATTATGCTCTCCATTTAAAATTTCCTTTGTTAAACTTAGCTGATAGTCTTGTTTTGTCAAATTTAAACTATCTTCAACCTTTTTTTCTTGACAGATTTCTAACCAAAGTTTGATTTTTGAAGCATCAATACAATTCTGTAAGTACTCACGCAAAAAAGCTAGCGAATCGTTGTAAATACTATATCCTGTGATTAATTCAAATGCCTTTTTGTCATCAATTCGCATATTTATGTTAACTCGACAATATTGTTTTGTGCTACCTTGCTTCACAATTCTAATATCAACGTGTGGAGCTCTAATATTCCAGTTTTCAGGAATAAATTTGTAAATATTATCTCTAAAATTTGTAATTTCAAGTTGAATCCAGTCGCACCATTCTCTCATGCTACGTACAACCTCTTCTTTAGAGCTTTGCGCTTCTATATAAATTTCCGTAGGAGAAATTAGAAATTTTTTAACCGAGTGATGCTTTTCGTAGTGTATGAGACTATCAGAGCTAAGAGGATAATAATCTTTCACAAGCATTTCATTATATCTATTTGAATCCAAGTCAAGAAGATCTCCTATACGAAGTAAAAATGCTAAAAATCTAGGATGTATTTCTTCGTTAAATATTCCTCCATCCCTTATCAGTAGTTCATCAATTTCAGAAATACTTCTTTGATGCATCCACACTATCTCTGAAAGAAGCACTTCAATTCTATCCGGGAAAATGTTATTTGGATTTATGTTTATCTCATCTCTCTTGAATCTATCAATTATGATAGACGAGCTACGTGCTCCATGGCTTGATCTATTAAATTGGGCCACTAACCGATAAATACTAATCGCACATTTTATTGTCCAAGAATTATCATCTTTATTTGATTTTATAATAGCTATTTTCTGTTCCTCTAAATTAGTTTTTTCAGCTAAAATCTCTTGCGTTACATTTTTTACATCTTGCTCAAATTCCTCACTTTTTTTGGCTTTCTGTAAAAATGAATTAAACTCGTTACTAACGATAAGGTTCATTACTTCATTATAATCCAACGCCATTGAATAATCATGTAAGTACGCTGATAATAAAATAAGATAAATATCTGTGGCCGAAAGGCACTCTATTCCTTTGTCTCCAAGCAACCTTTCTATTGAAATAATAATTCTCTCCGAATGACTTTGGTCATGCTTGCTATACTGAAAATAAAACCATTCAACGTGTTTTAGTTTCTCACAGATCAAGTTTTTATTATAGCAATAAATCTCCCAAAGCCTTTTATATCTCTCATTTTCTTTTCCTAAACTTTCTAATTTCTTTTCTAAGGTTAATTCATACATTTCTTTATCTCCAAAATTTATTATAGTTCTATTTTTGTAACAATAACCGGTACCGCTTTAATTCCTACGCATTTGGCTATAGTCAACCTATGCTTTCCATTTCCACCTATAAAATATTCACCTTCATATTCTATTACTTCTGGTAACCCATAAAGTTCATCGCAATATTTTATGGAATACAAAAATTTTTCAAATTCTTCTTTGTTTTTATATAAATCAAAATTTATTTGTTTATGTAAACCTAGTAAACATTCTAACCAATTACTTTTCCCTATTGAATCCGTTCTATACCAACCTACCAACTTATCTAAGTCAATTATCTTAAGGAATGGTTTTAAGTTTTCACCTTTATATTCATGAGGTATATTGCACTGCTTGCAATGCGTATTAATAAGTTCTTGCTTTCTATCATCGTCAACACAAATGCTTGACAGTTTTTCCTCTAATGATGTATTAGGACTAATGCTTTTAAATTGCTTAACCATTTCATGTAATTCTTTCATTGTCACTCCTACATATATCTATCTGGTATAAATCTTATATCCCTCAATTTCAATGTATCTAGTTTGTAGGCCACTACTACTTCTATAGATTCATTAAGCATCTCTTAAAATTGGCCCACTCCTCCCCATGAAAAACCCTCCGACAAACGGATGTAATACTTTCAAGCGTATATTTAAAACTTACTAAAACTCTTCCACCCATATTGCCTTGCTTCGTTGCAAACAACTCATCCCCACCAATATAACGCTTGGTGTATTTTTGCATATTCCTTTTCTGTATTATACCTGTTGGTTCCTTTTTCCATATCAGAAGACATATCTACCAGTACAAAATAAAAATTTTGGTAATTTAAAAGCATATCTTTATATTTATCAATATATCTAGGGTTTCTTTTCCAAGATTTTGTTCTTAGTCCACTAATATATTGGCATGATTTGCATTTATGGATATTAAAACTCACACTATATTCATTGTTCCTTCTTCTTGCAGGGTATTTATCTGTACACCCTTTGCATTTAGAATCATCTTTTGTAGATAGTATATAAAGTGCACTACTTATCTCACCATATATGTTTACAGTTTGTGCAACTTCAAGACATATTCTTTTTCCCTCTGTATTCTCAGCCCATAATGCCCAAACTCCGGCTTTACTATATTTTTTTTCTAAAGAATACTCTTCTCCACACCATTCTACATTATATAAAGCAATTATTTCTTCCTTCATATATCTAAGCATCCCTTCTTTTTTGTAAAAGAAATTCATCTATTCATATTTAGATTATTTCGTAAAACTCTATTGAAATGAGTTTAAAATGATACCCGAGCCTCTGCTTAGTTACAGATTCTACTTTACTATTACATTTTAATTCTCACTATTGCTATTATCTGATTTTATCTAACTGTTTTTCTAATTAATCTTACTCTTTGATACTATATAATTCAACAAAATATTTGTTTTTCTGTTAAATAAATACAGAGTTTCTTCAGTAAATTTCAACCTCGACAATTATTTGTTACTAGTATGATTTATCATTTTATGCTTTACATTTTAGATTGCCTCCTTAAGATTCCCTAATGAAATCGTATACAGATATAGATAAATATAATACAAAACGCATCCATTCCTGAATGCGCTTTACACCTGTATATTTTATTTTTGAATTTTTATGCTATCAAGGTACTCTCCAATAAACCCAAGAATATCTAATAAATGATTTCCACAATAATCAAAGGTTCCATCATCCGCTCCTCGAAATTCAGCTGTAAATTTGTTGTATTTTCTCGCTTTCTTCAAAATGTAAGTAGGTATTTTTTTCAGGCCTTGCTTATCACTTTTTACATAACAATCAAAAATAATTGTCAAATATGCCTCTACGACTGCTTTTGCTTCGTTGACATCAAAGCCTTCTGGTATATCAAATATTTGACTTTCTTCATCGTAGCAAACACCAAAAAAGGTCAAAGCCTTAGCATCAAACTCAGGGTAATCACTTATTTCCTTAGGTATAAACTTATATAAATCCTCAATATTAATCTTCATGTTTTCTATCTCCTTTTAATAAAAATTTGTTTATAAATCCTTTGTAAATTACATCAAATTATTTAATTTGTATGGCATTTATCTTTTCAAAAATAAAAACAAAACAACGCAATGAAAGATTTTCAATTAATACTTTAAATTTTTCTTTTATTGCGTTGCATAGTGCTAACCCCTTTATAATTTTGCAGAATAAGCCCCGATGTGTTAGACACTTTTTAGCTTTTACTTTTTACATTCTTTAGCTGTTCCTCTCTTAAAAATTCTTGCAGGACCTCAATATCTACCCTGTATGTCTCTCTTTCTGAACCAACTTTTAATGCTGGATACTCTCCGTTTGCAATTTTTTTGCGCAAAAATCTGTGTGGTAAACCTGTGATTTCGCACGCCTCTTTTATTGTTACTGTCTTCATATATTACCCCCTATATCTCAAAAAATAGAGAAAGAGCCTTTATCCCTTCTCTTCATAGATAAAAACTCCTTCTTTTTTTAAACTTCTTATAATTAATTATACTGCATTATGATTGCCAAAGTCAAATTTCACTGCATTTCAAATAAACTTTCTTATAAATTTTAAATTATTTCATATAAATATTGTTTTATCTTTTCTTTCTTTGGAACAGTAATCCTGTTTATTTTTCCGTTGAATAATTGCTTTTCGTCCCATGCGTATCCTCTTTGATAATCAGGAATTCTATAAAGACTATCTTGAAATAAATCAGCGATAGATTTTAAATTGCTTAGAGCCATTTATTGTTCCTCCTAACAAACCATTTTTTTCTAATTATATCATATAGTCAAAAAATAAACCTACCATATGTAGCAGATTTATTTTTACAATAATACTCCCATTTTTTCAGAGACAGTTTTTTAAGTCTTTCTCTTATTCTCTTCTATCATCAGATTCATATAATTAAGTATATAGTCAATATCACATTCACTGTTATAACTTACATTATTTTTGAGTAGTTCTACGCATTTTGCTTTCATATCAGCAGAATCAATGGCAATTGAAATATACTGAAAAACGAAAATCATAAAACTTGAAGCAATTTCAAATATCTTATTAAACTCATATGTTCTTACAGCCTGACCTGAGTCTGTGCTTACTGAGAAACTTTCCATCATTGCTTTCATGGTCATTATTTTACTTGCAGAGGGTTTCTTTACTAATTCATCGAATAATTCGGTTAGACTTGGATATTGTCTAATTATTGATGAGGAATAATATCTCGTTTTACCGATGTACTTGTCCATAAATTTGATTACTTTAATACTACATACTTCGAATTCATTTATAGGACAAGAATCTAACACGGATTTTAAGAATAGGGTGTATGCTGATGAGAACGTTTTATAGTCTGCATTTTTACACATCTCCAAGAATGGATTAATCCCATCAATTCCTCGTTCTTTATAAAGTATAAACATATCCTCAGAATCAAAACTCAGAAAACCAAACCCTAAATCTCTCATTTGTGCAATGGTTAGTGCTACTTGTCTTCTGAGTTCTGGATTGTTCTCCTTGAAAAAAAAGAATAATGTGTTGATATCAATAATTTCATTAAGTTTATACTGTTGACTAACAAACACCTCTGTATTTAAAAACGGTATATTTAATGTTCTTGAAAGAGTTATACAATCTTGAGTATCATCATGGAATACTTCATCACGTTTCTCTTTACTTCTTATTGCTTCATCAACTGGCAACATTTTAATTTTAGGTGACTTAATCAAGTATTCCAATACTTTTTTAGCATTTAAAGAAAAAATCCCGGATTTTATTTCATTTAAGTGAATCATTGTTGACGTAGGGATTATTATCTGCTCAAAAATATTGAGTAAATCAATTGAATTTACTGAGGATAGAATTATTAACGTAGTAGTATCAACAATAATTTCATTCCTAATAAATTCCACTTTGCTCTTTATTTCTTGTATGTCTCCTCGCGAAATTGATTTTTTAGTAAATGGATAATGTGACATATTTATTATGTCCTCTATTCCCTGCCCTACAATCTTATTGTATACCGAGATTCCTATTAAGCCATCACTAAAATAGTTATTAAACAGTGTTAAATCTCTTCTACCCCCTACTGCCTCTTCCAGCTTTGCTAGAATTTCTTCGCCTGTATCACTATCTAAATGCTGTATAACTTTGAACCATTTGGGATTTGGATTCTTTGAGTAATATTCTCCCATGTATTTAAATGCTACTTCAGCTCTATTGTTATTCATATTAAAAGCTGTATAGAATTGATGAAATGATGATTCAAGATTAAGTTCAATATTTTCAATAACAAAATCCAATTCTTCAAAAGCTTTATCAAGTTGGTTTTTCTCTTTTAATATCATTGCATGAAACATATAATAATACTCAGGATTATCTAGTTCCATTGGTTGTACTAATGAAAGATAAAATTCTGCTTTATGATAACCACTAACTTGAAGTTGCACCTGAACGGCTTTCATTAAATCATTATAATCGTTACTAATCTGGAAAAATTCATAATATGCGCTTGCTAATTCATCAAAATCATTCTTGAAAATATTGTAATTAATTTTCAGTATTAGACGATGCTTTGCCTCTAGAAATGACAAATTCGTAGACTCATATACTTTAAAAAATTCTTCATATTCTTTCTGATTCAAAAGATGAATCATCATTTGGAAGAATACTGAGGATTTATGAATTCCAATTATTCTGTATCTTCCTGAATTAACATTAGCGAAAAATTCATTTAAATCCTCATTTAAATCGTTATTGATAAAGAAAAACATCAGATCATAAAGAACAAAGCCATTTCTAGCAATCTTTGATAATTCTTTTGCTTCTCTAATAGCTTCTTTAGTTTCTCCTCTATCCATTAAAAATTGAATATAGTTAATCCTCATTACTTCATCTTCATGGGCTGAAAATCTCTGATAATATTCCATGAAATTTTCAAATTGATTTAATTCCTTAAGTGCTACTAAGAAAGTTAGTTTTAAAACTTTTTCGTCCTTATATTTCGACTCAAATATTGGAGTTAGTAACTCAACAACTTTATCGTATTCTTTTCTCTTTTCAAAGTAAAATACTTCATACTTAATTTGATGGTATTCATCTAATTTACTGAATAAGGTATCATCCTTAATACTGTTAAGTATCTGCGCTTCGACTATAAAATTTATGGATTCATCAGAAAGAAGATTAGAGAATTGAATATTCTCGTTATAAAGTTCTACTATCTTCTTGTTTTTGCCCATTAGTTCTAAGACACTTAGGTAAACTGAGAAGCTTAGATTAATAATTGTTTCAATTGTATCTTTATCTCTCGCTTCATATATCTTATCAAACATAACTTCTGCTTCAGCCATTTTAGTAAAATCAATTTTATCTAGTTCGATTATCCCATCTTCAGAGAATTCCTCAAATGAGATGAAATACTGACAAATAGCAATTCCTATCTCTTTCGATAATCCCCTTAAGTATGTGTTGGACTTAAAATACTGCCCTTTAGCAGTTTTGAAATCTTTTGATTTAAAAGCTATATCACCAAAATTAGCATGAACATTGGCAAAATCTTTAACACCTAATGGCTTCTTAAGTAATTCATTAATTTTTTCAACAGACTCTTCATACGATATTTGTCCTAGTGTAACACTCACAAGCAATTCTCCAGTAACTGCATTTAAATAATCTGGTTTAGCGTCAATTGCTTGTCTTAAATAAATTAGTGCTAATTCGTAATTATCTTTTCCGTACTCTTTTATTCCCATCAGATAATAGTATCGATAAATTTCTTCAATGTCTTTACCTAATGCTAAGATTTTATGAGACCAAAAATTAATAGCATCTTCCGTTGATTTATTATTAATATGACAATTTAACATTCCAATTAAAATAGAAAACATTTCATTCCTTGAATAATTGCTAAAAGATGGAGAATTTATTAACTGATCATATTTATTGATAGCCAAGGTAAACTTTCCTTCATTTATTAAATCTTCAATTGGTAAAATTGTCTCTCTAAGCTGAATTGATGAATTGGGATTAATAACAGATTCATACGCTTCTCTTAATTGCTGATTGCCTTCAACTTTTAATTCAAAATTATTGTTAACGGTTTTATGTATAGTATTTGCAATCTCATTATCTTTAATTATATTATCCCCACGCTCAGTTTCTTGGCTAACGAGTAGTTTTTTAGAAGGAAATAAGTCTTGTATCAGAGATAATAAATGGTTTTTTTTCATTCATTTTCCTCCCAAATTACTTAGACTTTTTATAGTCAGATTTGTTTACATTAACTTCGTTACCAATAGTGTTATTATTCATTGTATTGTTTCCTGTTTTAGTCTTTTGATTAATATTTAGTGTACTTTTTTTTGTAGCAACGAAAAATGCACTAATACCAATTATTACAGTTACCAAAATGCCTAAAAAAGCTTCATTACTCATTTTCGTTATCCTCCAAACTTTACATAAATATTATCAATTGAATAGTTTCAATACAACGAAAAAAGATTTAAATATAAACACTTTTTTCGTACATTCCACAGCTGGCCTTACGCCGACTAGCAGCCCTTCTGCAACATCTTTAAATATTATACCATATTCTTACGTTTTTGTTAATTAAAAGACGCCCTATTAAGAGCGCCCCTCCTATAATTATTCAACTAGATAACTTTCTGTTTTAACTTTTTCTTGTTTCCAATTCCCATCAAAATCAATAGGTTTGCCCACCTGATCTGGTGTTATAACTACTTTATAAGGACCTACTTCGCCCTCTTTTTCAATATCTGCTCCGCCATCGTATTGCAAAAAGTCACAATACTTGTATTTATTGGGGTTAGAGCTTATTTTGTGTTTATGATGTTCCATATGCTGCCATTCAAAATACCACCACTTTGATCCATAAACTTGATAAGTTCCCTCCTTATCAAAAGTTATTGTAAATTTAGACGAATCATTACTCAACACTGGTAGGTTATCATAATTTTTATATGTTTTTAAAAAAGGTTTGTTATTGTCATCATACCCGGATAGCTGGACTGATATTCGCCAATATTGGAAAATACCATCTTTTTCGTGTGCTAGTTCTAGTGCTTTTAATCCCGCATCATTATAAACATGAGGACTCTTTCCAGAACCTGCACAAGGCCCATTTTGTCCTCTCTGTGGTAATGCACATTTTACCTTAGTACTTTTACTATCAGGTATTGTAATGTCCTCAAAAGGTATAAGATCTTCTGTATTAGTTGGGAAAATTTCTGCTGGTTTAGTAGGCTCTTCGACAATTATTTCCCCTGGAGCAACAACTTTAACAGTTTTATTTACCTTGTTACTAATTGCCCCTGTGTTATCCATTACATATAGCTCAACATTATGAGTTCCCAAAATAGAGGTGTTTATAGAAACAGTAGTACCAGAACCCTCTATCACCTTTTTAACAGATTTTCCATTAGAATCCGTTACGGTCCAGAACTCTTTTACTATTTTACTAGGAGCAGGGACGATACTTATACTTTTTGCACTGCATTTATCTCCTTGCGTAACCCGGGACTTAACTTGAATAGCAGCTTGTAAGCCGCTTACTACTTGGATATGCTTATACGTAGATGGATATGCTTTACCAGTAGCCTTATCAGTTGCTATGACAGATAAAATATATTCCCCTGGAGCGCTAGATGAAAAAGTAGTTGTTCCTGGAGCTGTTATCGCGTTAAACGCTGCCGCATTTGGGAATCCAGCAATTGTATTACTTGTTCCATACGGGATATAGCTTTTAGTCCATTTATAGCTTAATATTTTTCCTTTTGGATCTACCCTGAAGCTAACGTTACCTTTTTGGTTTATAGCAAGTGGCGTATCAACGTTTAACGTAATCACTGGACCATTTTCTGTTACCGCAAACGTCTTATACACTGTAGCCGTTTGCCCATTTGAATCCGTTACTGTGTATTTTACTTGATAGCAATTTGACGGAGTCGCAGGAGTTATAGCGAGTTTGTTACCTGTTTGTTTCTGTTTACAAGAACTTGAATTTGTGATTTGCAGCTTTTGAGTCTTTATTGTTGCCCCGGGAGCTAATTTAGCTATCCCAGTTATCGTATAACTCTTGCCTACCACCATTCCTGCTGGTACAACGATACTAAGACTTGGAGCTACGAGAGCAGGCTTACCGACCGTAAAAGACTTTTGTGCAGAATGTTTTATCGTTGTATTAGTAGAACAGGCCGCCTTTCCTTTTTCACTTGGATGATCTATTCGATATGTTATGCTTCCCGTTACACGTATAGTATAATTGCCTGGAGTTATGCTGGAAAATTTAAAAGTTTTCCCAGATCCTTTTGAAACTTCTTTACCGTCACAGAAAACTTGAGTATAAAATGATCCTCCAACTTTTTTAAATGGTGTTTTTTCTTTATGAACGCCAAAATTCAAATAGCTGTTGTACGTCCCTGACGATTTATAATCAGACGCGGAACTTACTACTGTAGAAGCTGTTCCTTGCCTTTTATAGCTAAAAGATACGCTTTTAAACGCTTCGTTTAGCGCATCACTTGCTCCATGTGCTACTTCATCATTTCTTTCAGATATTTTGTTTGAACTGGTACCTGTTCTTCCCATAGCAAAAGCTTGGCAGGGCATCAATAGCAAAATTAAAACTATAGCTAATATTTTATAAAATTCATTTTTGAAATTCATCTTCATTTCCTCCTATCTATATTTCCAAATATGTTAAATATTCACTTATATATACTACATTAATGCTACCATTTTCAATATTAAAAGTCTAATTTTACTGTTTCTTTGGACTAAAAGCTGTAGGGTATAAAGCTTAAATAAAATAAAAAATGTTTCAGCGCCAGGATTCGACATATAATGACTTACTCTTCTGGTAAAATGTGTATGCGCGTAAAAAAAAATTGTAATTGCAATTCACTGTACAATTATCAAGAAGAAATGAAGTAACTGAAAAACTACGAAAAACGTTAAAATAAAATAGGCGTTGATGTTCGGCAAAAAGGAGGATAAATGCGGTATGAATGATAAAAATCCTAATAAAGGATTAAATAAAATAACAAAATTACTAATAATAGCTGTTATCTCTGTTGTTATTTTAGCTGTTATTAGCTTAGGATTTACGATATTGACAATGAAAGGCTTTGGAGAACAAAATAGTAAGACAACCACAACAATTTCAAAGTCGATTATTGAACGGTCACTTTTTTAAAAGGGTTTATAGAATCATTTTGAAAAAGTAGAACTATTTTCAAAAGGAGTTAAGGAAATGAACATAAAAAAAATAATAAGTTTTTTAACAATTTTAGCAATTGTTTTTGCTTCCAGCACGGTTTGTTTTGCTGGAAATTCGATTAATGAAACTCAAAATATAACACCAACTAGTTATATAAAATATATGCAGGACAAATTAAGTTCCGCAAAACATTCAAAAGATGCAGCAGCTATTGCTATTGCAGAATCAAATATTAGTAAGTTTAAATCCCTGTCTAAAGAAGAACAACAAAAATTCATTAATTATATATCAGACCCAACATTAATGAAAAAAGCGATAAATAATTTAAGCGATTTAAGTACAACTGCAAATGAAAGCACTTCACTGAAAAATGGTGATATTTGTATAACTTCAGAATGTTTAGATTCTTCAAGTTTAAAGTCAAGTTTAAAGGCTAGTAACGGCGCTGAAAAAACATACACAATTTCATATCAACCAAAAATGGAAGTTCTGGGTATTACGATATTTGAAACAATCAATACTCTTAAATACAAAGGGACTAGTAAAAAAGTTACATCCATCACTAGTTTTAAATCATATGTCGCAGTAAATTATAATCCATTTGCAGCAGCAGACTTCAAGAATAAATCAACAGAAATTTCAGATAATGCTGCCGTTGCATCAATAGACGTCGTATTCTCTTGGTCATATAAAATAGGAGAGATTGTAACGGGCTCTTGTAGATCTCATGTTATAGGGTTCCCTGGTGGTGAAAGCCAGACTTGGACGGAACAATTGAGTGGTTTTGGAATGTAATGTTTGTTTAACATTTCAATAATTTTTTATTCTCCAACTAAAAATACTCGTTTTCTTCTTGAATATGTTTTAATACTGCAATGTCTTTTTATTCAGACATTGCAGTATAAAATAAGCTAATTTCCACTTATCTTACTTTTTATTAAATAAAGCATTGTACATAAAATTCGCTTCTTTCCAAATACCTATAAATTAAGAATTATTTAAAAATATAATCCTTAAATGTTAAGCAAACTTTTATATAATACACTTCTCTAAGGCTTTTAGCCTTTTTTAATGTGCATCCACAGCGCTTATTTTATAAATCCCACCAACTGGCAATAATTCGAAAGTTGTGTAACAATGCACAATATCTCCAATTTTCTTAAATCCATTATTTTTTATTGAATCTTCATTATTACAATGTGTTAATGTTTGATCATATTCTACTGTAGCTAAAGCGTGTCCATTAGGTAGCATTACTACCCTAGGGACTGTAAAATTTGTTGAAGTATATGCCATTTCGTCTGCAATATGAGTATTCTTCGTGTAGTTTATGTCATCATTTTCATTAACTAAAGCTTCAACCAAACCTTCTGAATATAAGCCATACTCTTCATCGCCCGTAATAGTTTCCCAGCTTCTGTTTCCTGTTAAATCTGCCCACTGTGTAACAACATCAGAGACCGCCACTACTCTAGGATCGTTTTTGTGGATTTGTGTAACTTTACCATCTTTATCAGATTCTCCGTATCCCTGGTAGCTGTCTACAAGAGGACCATTAATCTTAAACGTTTGTCCGTCTGCTGTAGTTACAACTTCCATATCTTTATTGCCGCAGCCTATAAAACTAAATGCTAAAACTAATGCCATCAATAGCACTAAAAAATTCTTTCTCATTTTTTTACCTCCTTCTTGCGAAGTATTGAGTTATCCAATACTCAATTTGCTGCGATTGCGATCTTTTCTCCGCTTCACATATCTCTTCCAACTGCGATTTATTTTCGGTGCTTATCCTGATATGGATGTCCGCGTCTTTTTTGACTTTATCTTTTGCCATTTGGCTACCTCCCAAATATATCGGTGAGGGACCCGCCCCATTACAGGGAGGCTTACTCCTCATCCTCATCCTCGTCCTCGTCCTCGTCTTCATCTTCATCTTCATCTTCATCATAGTCACGGAAATACTCACACAGATCACACTCTTCCGTTTTTTCAAGATACCAATGATATTCCGTGTTAAATGTCCAGCTGTCGTCTGTAAGTACCCAATATGCATTCAGGAAGTAGTAAACTATGTTGGTACCTTCTGCTTTTTCTTCGCGGAAGTGTGCCCAGAAATCCACCTTATATCTTCCGCCCTGATTTGTTTTCAAGCCGTTCTTTTTAAGGAAATCATGTATCTCGTCTTCAAGAGTGGTTTGCTCGTTTCCTTCAAACGCGATCTTTTTCATTTTTTCAATATTCTTTTTCATGGTTCTTACCATCCTCTCAATACCCTTCGCGGGCCAAAAAACTAAAATAGGAGCTTTTTACATAATCACAACCACCGCACGCCCCTTTGGGCTGCGTGGTCAAAATTATAAAAAAACTCCTTCTTCTTTGAAAAAAGCATAAGCATCAAATGCTTATAATATATTATACCACATATTGGATACCTATGCAAGTTTTACTATATACTTTTTTAAAAAAATTGTTGAAATTTAAACGTTTGTAATTTTACTTTTCGTAACAACGAGTTATAACGAATTACAACTCGTTGTTATGATTTGTAACGAGTTGTAAAAAGGTGTATACTATATATACTTTTAATAGTAAAAAAGGGGGATTAGAAAATGAAAACAGAAGAAGATTTATGGGAGATTGTGCAGAAAAAATTAGACCAAAAATATCCTCCTGCGGAACAGGAGGAGGAACAGGCGGGCACCGACGAATCTGACGCTATAATGGATATGCGGATTAAAGAGGGTATAAAGTTATTGTTAGAAGAGAAGCGCAAGGCGGGAATGCCGGTGGCAGGGTACGATATGGCTACCAAAAAAGCGTATGTAGAATATGCTGATGGACGAAAAGAATATGTAACGAATATTTAGAGGGCTTACAGGCCCTCTAATTTTACATTCTAGCTATTTTATGCGCTCTACATACTCTGCTATCGTCCTTTGGTATCCGTGTCCTAAAAGCTGCGAAGTCTCTCCAAGAGCTTGTTTTTCAGCCTTTTCGAAGGGAATACCCTCATCCAAGTAACTCTGTAATTTTTGCTCATATTGCTCTTGCGCCCACATTTTGCGTACAGAATGGCAGCTGGTTTTGTGGGCTGCGTACTCGGGATGTCCCGTTTTTATCAAATTTTCGGACAGCAAATTTGATACGCTGCCGAGCCGCAAGTCCACCACTTTAGCCATTGGATTTTCAACCTTTACGCCGATTTCTTTGGATTTTTCGATTATTTTTATATATTGTTCTTCTGACAGCGGTATATCTCTGCTTCTTCCACCCTTGCTATCCACAATATGTATTACCCCATGCTCTATATCAAAATCCCTAATCTGTAATTTTATAATTTCGGATTCGCGAAGGCCAAATTCCCTCCCCAATTCTACTCCCAATTTTCCCCTCGTGCCGTCTTTCATGTTGTCGTGGGCATCACGCCAATGTTCGTCTTGCATTCGCAGCGAGCGCAATTTCTCGCCATCTTGTGGGAGTTCGTTCTTTTTAACCTGCCAGTCTGTATTTATTCCAAAATTTATATTAATCAGATGGGAAATTTTATCCAATGATTGGCTGTATGTGTTTACTGTGTTGCTATTGCAATTTCCATCGTTAAATCTATGTTTGGACTCTAGATACTCTTTTACTATAGGTTGGTCTATCTGCCTTACGTATTTAATATCTTGGTAATTTTCTTTTATAAAATCTGCAAAATCGTGGGCAGTATCTAATAATCTAGTTTTTTCGTTATAGCTGTATACACTGTCTTTCAAATCCTGAGTTTTGTCAAACTTTATAGCGCGTTTTGATATTCCCCCATCATCACCGAAAGATTTATCAATACTACTTGACATTTGATAAAATATATTTGCCATTTTGATTATTTCCTTTCTCGGATTTCGCCGCCTGATGCGGCGTTTTTTAGCGTGCGTTGCCTGAGTGCAACGCCATATGTATTTTGGGTGGCGCTTGAGGCGCCACAGGAGCCGGCGAGTTTACAGCGGCTCGCCGAAGTTCGGGTCGAAAGAGTGACCCAAGGATAAGCTTGACTACCGCATTAAGTCCGAAAGGGTTTCGTTTTTGGGTACAAAAACGAAACCCTTTCGGACTTAATGCGGAGCGGAAGACATGGGGGGAAGGAGTTGCCCCGTCTCACTGAAGGGGACGAGGCCATATGAGACCTCCATCGCTGCTCACGCCCGCCTCCGGAGAGACGGACGTTCACACCGGCATCGCCCTGATGGCGTGCCTGCGCTTATAGCTTGGAGGAGGATTTACTTGTAAAGGTTCATTTGCGTTTTTTCGGGCCTAGCCCAGAGATTACAATAAAATAATCTCTAAATAAATGTACCTGAAGATATACATCTCGTGTACAGCATCGCCCCTGACCGCAAAATCCTGAGCGCCAACTATTCTGCAATGCAGAAAAAACAACGATTTAGCAATAACGGATAGTTTTTTAATCTCCCACAACAATCCGGGAAAGGAAAAAGGAGAACACCCCATTTCCTATTTTTACTACAACTACAGGCTCTTTACGGTGCCTTTATACGGATATTAAAAATCCAGCACAAAGCCTATAATCAAACCTCCTTCTTTTATTAAAAAATTGGTATGAAGAATATATACTGTATTTAAGAAAGCTAAAGCAAATAATTTTATAAAAATAAAAAAATGCATAAAAAAGTGCCTATCCCGAGCAAAAGGGGTAGGCATATAGAAGGAGAACTTGGCCAAAAATTGACCATTAACAATCTTGAATTTGCAGAAAACTTTTTATAATCTTAGGACAAAACCCTTTCTTTTTCTAGTTTTTCATTATTCCTAGCAAAAAAGCTATTTCATAATCATCATTTCTTTCAAATTTTCGATGTGACGACAACTTATAATTTAACAATCCAGCATCATTAAAAGCAATTCTTAGCTTTTCTAATTCTTCTCTTGTCTCATCATTCTGTGCAAAAAAAGAAAGATTGGATATAAATTTAGATACTTGAAGCCTACCTGCAAATGAAGAATTGAACCCAAGAGCCCTTAAGTCCCCATGGGTTTTTATTTTTATTATCTTTTGCTCCTTGCTTATTTTTCTTAATATCTTACCCAAATCGGTAAACAGTTGAGTGTTTTGTTGTTTCATTATATTTACTCCTTTTATTTTGAAGTAGGTTAAAATACACCTTCTCCTTAAAAATATTTAATATATTGTTATACTGTGTTTAGGAAGCTAAAAGCAAATAATTTAGCAAAAATATAAAAATACATAAAAAAAGTGCCTACCCCTGAGGAAGGGGTAGGCTATAGAAGGAGAACATCGTTGGCCAGAAAACTGGTCAATGAACAATCTTGAGCAAATTAACTTTTAAACTCTAAGTAAACTATTAAAATTAAGGCTTAATGCAAATTGTAGCTCTTTGTTTTTGTCTTTACATATACTTTCCCAGGCAAAAATTTTGCCACTCTGGATTGTACTACAGATATGTTTTTTGGTATATTTTTTTGTAGTGTTTCTAAATTCTGACGCTATGTTTTTATCTATATTTTTTAGTCCGAATTTTTCTACAAACTGTGTCCAAGGCACAATATAGAAGGTTATGCCATTACTTTCTACTACCATTCTTCAATCTCCTTTTTTTTAATTTTTCCTGCCTTTATTTCTGCAGTTATAGCTTTCATAGCCTCTTCTGGGTGGCTGTAATTGCAACCACTAAAAAATTCATCGTCAATCACGTAGCCCATTGCCTCTCCATCTGTTGGACAAGCAACTTTTAATGCACAAATTTCAAAGCCTTTGTATATAAGAAGGCTCTCGTATTTTCTTTCGTCTAAGTACATTTTTTCATCTCCTTTCCTAAAAAATCCTTCTCATTTAAAAATTTGTATAAATGGTTTTACTTCATCTTTGCAAGTAAAAGCAAATAATAAAAAAACTAAATTTATTTTTATTTTACTCCTTGGCCTGTACACCTCCCCGTGCAGTGCACGAAAGTACCTTTAATCATACACGCGTTTCCGTTACAGTCTTGGATGGTATAAAGCGTACCATTTATATATTGTCCTGCCGCGCGGCAGCCGAGCGCGAATATATATTGCCCATTTTTTTGCGTATCGGAGGCAGTTGTGTAGGTAATTAGAACCGGCATATAAAATCGCTTGCCTGCTACAAGCTCCGATTGATCATTTTTCGTTATATCCAATCCATCGTTTATCACATTTCCACGAAGCGTGGATTTTATCGTGTATGTTACCTTGCTCCCGCTTATGCTACTGGATATAATTCTCCCGTTATCTACGGCATAATTATAATATTGGCTCGTAAATTTACCAGTAGTATAGTCTAAAAACTCTACATTATAGCTCTTTATTTTGCCGGTCGGAAGAGCAACCGAGAAGGTAGTTGTAATAGTAGAACCTGGCTTTATCCCGCCTTGCCATGTCACCCCGTCGGCAGCCCTCCAGCAATCGTAGTAGCCGATGTCCACCGCCGTTGCAGCGTGAGCTTCTGCGGGATGGAATGTAGCCGTATAAGCGGCGCACATGGCTACGATAACACAAGTCATAAATGCTATTTTTTTTATTATTCTCATCATTTTAGGCTCACCCCCGTAATTTTATATACTGCATTATCGTCATCTACAAATTTGATTAAGAAACCGTCTTTTAAAGCTACTTTCTCTGCATTAAAGAGGTATAAATACGTGCCGTCAGTCTGTAAAAAACACCATGTCCCGTCCGCATTTACTACAGCCGGGATAAGCTTTCCATCGCCGTTAAAAAGCTCTATATCTTGCTCGGTGGAACTCGTCACTCTAATCCATTTTTGAGGTTTTTCAATTTTTGTAATACCCCTAAATGGCAGCTTTACCTCTCGTACTTCCTCTGTCCCATAATCCGTTTTTGTTCTTTGGATTTTCGCAGTTCCTTTTATTGTGTAGCTAACAGGCGTAGGTAAAACTCGTTTGCTTGCATCTACAAGCCTGTAAATAACTGTTGCTGATTCTGCACGTGTTAATAGGGAATAGGGCTTAAAAGTGCCGTTGTTGTAGCCCGTAATTATCCCCGCTGCATAAGCCTCCATGATGGCATCATTATGGTCATTATTAACGTCAGATAGGTTGCTTTTCAGATTCTCATTAGGTGTTACATTTGTTATAGCAGCTATTATTAGCGCCATGTCTTGCCGACTAATTCCATAATCCAATACTGCACTATCTATGTCACTAGTTGTAAAATACCCCAGTTCTATGGCTTTATTATAATAGTTTAACGCCCAATTCCCAGTATGGCTATTCCCAACATCATTGCCGGTTGCAGCAATTAACGCCATCTTAATAAATTCTCCATAGGTAACAGTATTTCCAGGCTTGAAGCTTCCATCCTGATAGCCTTTAACAATTCCTTTCTGGCTCATAGCACTAACTGATTCATAAGCCCAGTTTGACGATTTTACATCATTGTAGCCAGTACTTGCAAAGGCGGTAGCAGTAAGGCTTGCAATTATAAAAATTGCAACTATTATTTTTCTCATATTATTTTGCTCCTTTCATTTTAAAAGGAGGCTATTTAAAAACCTCCTTCTCTTTAAAAAATATTGATATATTGTTTTACTTTATTTAAAAGGCTAAAAGCAAATAAAAAACGCCCTCAAGGGGCGGGATATGCGGGGGAGAGCTATAAAGCTCTCTAATTTTAAATTAATATTGCGGTAAAAAGCATTAATGTTACAATTCCCATTATAATAGAATCTCCTAACGCCCACTTTTTACCTCTGTTTTGCGCCTTTTTTCCGGCGCAAACATACAACATCTCTTTTCTCATTTTTTTGCTCCTCCTTAAAAAATCCATTGATTTTAATAAAGAGTACATTACGCCTTGGTTTAGGCGTAAAAAAAGAGTGCTGCTAGGAGCACCCTTGATGATGTACTCCCTATGTATATATTATCTATTCTAATGCAGCTTTATAATTTACTAATATCTCTTGTAGTAGCTCATTACTCGTCCAATTATCAACAAATTCGATGTTTTCTAATGTGGCAGCAATGATTTTTGCATTATTTATTTGTCGCATAATTTTTGCAATTTGTAAAATCTCCTCCATACAAAATTTCTCCTTCCTTTTTTAATTTATATATACTGTTTTTATAGAAGAAAAAGCAAATATTAAAGTATCCGTAGTTTACGGGTCCCCCCCTTCGCCTCTGGGCTCAGGTTTCCTCCCCTACATAATATATAATTATAGTAATAAGCTTTACTTATATATTATAATCTGTAGCTTTTTGCTACACAAAAACCTTTTTATTTTAGAGGGCTCTGCTTTTTTTGTATTTTTTTAAGAACAAAAGAGGACTGCCAGAACGGAGGAAGTGAGCAGAGCCCTCCCCCTATAAAAATGCCAAAAATACTCATTAAGAGACTTTTGACATTTTTGAGATAAATGAAAATTAATACATATGACTGCCGTCACATCGTCGTTTCGTTTCACCTTTCCACGCTAAGTCCCGGAAATCCAGCCCTCCGGGGCAGCGTTGCAGAAAGGACTGGTTACCTCCTACAACTTAATCGCGCGGAAACCCCAAACTGGATTCCGCCCACGCTGTTTTTTATATGGCCGCGTTCGCCTACAAAACATATATTATATGTTATATGCTCGTCCGATTTTAAATGCATGGGCTCGGAAGACCTCTGTTTATTTATATAGCGCAGTATCAGCTTCTGTCGCTTTTGCTTTCCTTTATTCAGTTTTTAGCAATAAAAAAGCGGACCAATGGTCCGCTGAAACGATGGATTTGACATCTGAGCATTCTATGTAGTATAACTATACTAGTAAATTAAAGCTCAAGTGGTTTTCGCAATCGCCTTTGCGGATCCGGCTATAAAGTGTTGGTAGCACTTTATGGCAGGGCTTTTTTTTATTTGTTTTTTGTGTGATATAGGGTTTTACTTCATCCCGAATAGCAAAAGCAACTAAAAAAAGGCAAAAATAATAAAAAAGTTAATAAATACAAAATAAAAACAATTCCAATATTGTATACAAAATAAATTTGGGCAAAAAAAATAGCCCCTTTTGGGCTTTAAACAAAATAATGCCAAAGCATAAAGCCTTGGCATTCTCTATTCTAGAATTAAAAATTAAATTAAAACTTTGTTTTTCCTATTATACTCAAAATTAGCACTCCAATAATGCAGCCATTGATTCTACAATAGCATTCTGCTAATGTGTCCTCCTTTGTTGAAAAAGATACCCTTTTAAATATATCTACAAATAGAATTAATTCATAATAAAGAAAAATTTGGACAATTTAAATAACAAATACGTAGTCTAAATTCCTATGAAGTTTATTTAATCAAATTTGTTTCTTAAACTAAGGCAATTGATTTAATCAGCCAGCATTTTTAGTAGAAGAAATAATATGCTATTGAAGGTGAGTGAAATTATGATTTACCCCTACCAAATAAGTTTTACTATAAAGATAGATTAAACACGATAGCCCTTAATAGGGGCTATTTTTTATTTATAAAATAGGACTTTATATATAATGCAGTCCTTAGTATAAAAGAAAACGACTTAAGCAGAAGGACTACAGTATTACTAATTATTATAAAAGAGAGTAGGTAAAAATATGACTTTATATGAATGGTGTTTGGAGAATAATAAGGAATACCTTTTGAGTGAGTGGAATTATAATAAAAATGGAGATACTACTCCTGATAACATATCCCATGGTAGTAATAGAAAAGTCTGGTGGGTATCTTCTTGTGGATATGAATGGCAAGCGGTGATTTACAATAGAGCACATCGAGGCGATCGGTGCCCTGTTGAAGCCGGTAAAGTAGTAACTGAGCAGAATTCTCTTTTATCCAAATTCCCAGAGATTGCAAAGGAATGGCATACAACAAAGAATGGCACATTAACACCAAAAGATGTTTTACCGGGAAGCAATAGAAAAGTCTGGTGGGTATCTTCTTGTGGATATGAATGGCAAGCGGTGATTGCCAAAAGAGCGCTCCGTGGTGATGGTTGCCCTGTTGATGCTGGCAAAGTAGTAACTGAGCAGAATTCTCTTTTATCCAAATTTCCAGAGATTGCGAATGAATGGCATCCAACAAAGAATGGTACATTGACAGCAAAAGATGTCTTACCCGGAAGCAATAGAAAAGTCTGGTGGGTATCTTCTTGTGGATATGAATGGCAAGCGGTGATTGCCAATAGAACGCTCCGTGGTGATGGTTGCCCTGTTGATGCTGGCAAAGTAGTAATTGAGCAGAATTCTTTTTTATCCAAATTCCCAGAGATTGCGAATGAATGGCATCCAACAAAAAATGGTGCATTAGCTGCAAAAGATGTTTTGCCCGGCAGCAATAAAAAAGTTTGGTGGAAATGTAATTCTTGTGGGCATGAATGGCAAGCGGTAATTGATAAAAGAACGCATCGTGGCGATAAATGTCCAAATCATTACTCAAAGACATCATTTCCGGAACAGATGATATACTATTATTTCAAAAAAACACTTAAGTGTGAAGTAATAAATAGAGCAAAAGTGGTAGGAAAAGAGGTTGATGTTTATGTTCCATCATTTAAATTTGGCATAGATTATCGTGGGCATTACTCCCACAACTATCCTGAAAGACAGTTAAAGGATGAAGAAAAAACCAAAGCATTAATAAATAATGGGAATACAATTATTGTTGTCAAGCCTAGTGATGTTAATTTTATAGATTTAAATACAAAAACTATATATTGCATTATAGATGAAGGATATAAATTTATGAATTTTGTGTTAGATAACATATCAAAATTTCTTTCAAATAATATTGGGTATGATATTAAGTTTAATATTAACTTAGATCGAGATAGGATGGAAATTTTGAATCAATACCATTTAAGTATAAAAGAAGGAAGTTTGGCGTTATGTAATCCAAAGTTGGCAAATGAATGGAATATTAATAAAAATGGTAACATGACTCCGGACAGGATTTCGTATGGAAGCGGAAAAAAAGTCTGGTGGGTATGTAGCTTTTGTGGTCACGAATGGCAAGCTACCGTTAATAATCGGAACAAGGGCAAGGGCTGCCCCAATGGATGCCATCACAAAAAAAATCAAAAGACAACTGATGTCTTTTTTTCTTTATAATCTTCTATCCTAAACATAATCAAAAGGAGGCTAATTTAACCTCCTTTTGATTCCTATTTGTATTTTTCATTATATTTACTCTAGCATTTCAATCTCAAATCCACCACTTATAATAAACTTTTGGAGTAGATTATGTGCTTTAATGTTTACCTTGAATAATGGTATTTTTGTTCCTTCCAATCTTTCAAAATATTTTTTTACACTGTTTTTATCAATGGCGTTTTTTTATGTCATTTTTCTTTAGCTCGTACCTTTTTCTGCAGTGTTTTAAAAAGTTTACGTTTTACTACTTAAACTAGATCCTTCCACCTACTCCTTTAAACTTATCTACAAAGGCAGAAATTTTCTGGAAAACGCACTGTTTTTTGGTCAAATATTGAGGATTAAGAGGACTCATTTTAGGAAGAATTTCATTAAGCTCCGTTCCATTTTCACTGGCATATTCTCTTTTTAATGAATTTAAAATATATCTTTTTGCAGCCTCTTCGTTAAGTTTCTCACTATTTATCAACTCTTCTGCTTCACGTTTTTGCTCAGTTTGAGCAAATGAGAAGAAGGCATCAATAATACTCGCTTTATCTTGAATACTGTCTAAATCAGCTTGGTTAATAAAATCAACTACTAGGCTTTCTTTTGCACGGTTTCCTACACTTGAACGAATTAAGCGACGAACTTCTTGAACCAAAGATATTTTATCTTTTACTTTTTTGTTATGTTCAAAAATAAGTTCAAGAATGTAATCTAAATTGATTTCTTGGGATTTTAAAAGATCTACTTCAAAAACAACATCATCCCAATCAATAAAGGCATTTTCTTTCTGTTTTCCATCTTTTTCACGGCGGAGCCAATCACGAATATCATTATATGAAGAACGATAATCTTGAATAGTCCTTTCTTCCAGTACTCGAATCTCTTGCATAACGGCAATATCTTCATCCGTTACATAATGCGTAGATTTAAAATCTTCTAAAGCTTTAGAATCCGTAATATCTATTGCTTGTAAAGCTTTTAAACCTGAAAATTCGTCATAGTTCTGTAGGATATTTTCAATACGTAAGTATTCACCAAAAAGTTTAACAAATTGTTTCTTATCCTTTTCAGTAACAATCTCATGAACATTAGGAAAACGTTCTTTTAGTTCTTTTACTACATCTACATACCCACGACGTGTTTCCCCAGTTGCCACATCCGTAAATCCTTCCATATACTCTTTATAGCTTTTTTCAAGCACCACATTTTTAGTGTTTTTATCCCCAAAAAGAGTAATGGCGTCTATAGTTGCTTGTTCTAAATCTCTAAAAGTAACAATATTTCCAAAGGTTTTGGTAGAATCATAAATACGATTTGTTCTCGAAAAGGCTTGCATTAAACCATGATACCTCAAATTTTTATCAACAAATAAAGTATTTAATGTAGGCGCATCAAAGCCAGTTAAAAACATACCTACAACAATCAATAAATCAATCTCTTTGTCTTTTACTCGTTTTGCAAGGTCACGATAATAGTTTTGAAACTCATTACTTTCTACGCCATAATTGGTTTTAAACATCGCATTATAGTCTTTAATGGCTAAACTTAAAAACTCTTTTGCACTGTGATCCATTGCTGATGGTTCAAAAGTTTCATCAATAATTTCACCAATGGCATTCTGCTCTTCATTAGCAGCAAAAGAAAAGATGGTAACAATTTTAAGGGGGTTACCGCTTTCTTTTTGCAAGTTATTTAATGCTTCATAGTAGAGTTTAGCCGCGTCAACACTACTCACAGCAAACATGGCATTAAATCCTTTTCCATTTGCATTTAAACGATGGGTTTTTACTTTAAAGTTATTAAGAATATATTGAGAAATTTCTTTAATCCGTTCAGGATGCAGTAATGCTTCTTTATTTTCAGCAGCCGATAGCTTTTTTTCATCCTGTTCTTTTTCAATCGTTTTGAACTTAGGACGTACATCATTATAATCTACCTTGAACTTTAAAACTTTTTCATCTCTAATTGCATCCGTAATTACATAAGAGTGCAACTCTCGGCCAAAGACCGAGGCAGTCGTTTCAGAGCCTAAAGCATTTTCGGGGAAAATAGGCGTACCTGTAAATCCAAACTGATAGAACTCCTTAAACTTTTTATTGATATTTTTTTGTGCTTCACCAAATTGTGATCGGTGAGCTTCATCAAAAATAAATACCACTTGCTTATTATATATAGGTAATTCTGTTTCGCTTTTAATTAGGTTATTAAGTTTTTGAATCGTCGTAACAATAATTTTATTATCCTCTTTTTCAATGTTACGCTTTAACCCAGCGGTACTGTCTGAACCATTAACACTATCAGGTGAAAAACGTTGATACTCTTTCATAGTCTGATAGTCTAGGTCCTTCCTATCTACAACAAAAAATACTTTATCTATAAAATTCAATTCAGTAGCCAACCGAGCTGCTTTAAAACTAGTAAGAGTTTTCCCCGAACCTGTTGTATGCCAAATATATCCTCCACTTTCTGTGTTTCTCCATTTTTTTGCTAGGTATGAACTTTTTATTTTCCATAAAATCCTTTCTGTAGCAGCAATTTGATAAGGACGCATAACCAGAAGATTATCATTCACATCAAAAACTGAATATTTCAGTAGTACATTTAATAAAGTATTTTTCTGGAAAAATGTAGCAGTGAAATCTTTTAAATCTTTAATCAGGGTATTATCCGATTTTGCCCAATTCATAGTAAAATCAAAACTGTTCTTATTGCGTTTAGTGGTATTAGCAAAATAACGGCTATCTGTACCATTAGAAATTACGAAAATCTGTAAATATTTAAATAGAGAGTTTTCAGAATTAAAACTCTCTTTACTATATCGATGAACCTGATTAAAGGCTTCACGAATAGCAATTCCACGCTTTTTAAGCTCTACTTGTACTAAAGGTAACCCATTAACCAAAATAGTAACATCATAACGGTTAGCTTGATTTCCCTTTTGTTCAAATTGTGAAATCACTTGTACTTTATTTCTTGCAATATTCTTTTTGTCTACTAAGTATATGTTTTGAATATGTCCATCATCAAAGACAAAGTCATAAATATAATCGTTATGAATTTTACGCGTCTTATCAATAAGATTGTCACTAGGTTTATCTAAAAACTGCTCACAAAATCTAACCCATTCAGCTTCTGAAAACTGGACACTGTTAAGAGTTTGCAACTGTACCCTAGCATTTTCAAACATCTTTTCAGGAGTAGTTAAGCCTGGTAAAGGTTCATAACCTTGATTTACTAAATCTTGAATGAATTCTACTTCTAAATCCGCTTCAGTTTGATAACCAGCTCCTCGTTGGTCTATCTGGGTATATTTATCTAAAACTATAAAGTTGTTTGATTCTGCAATGGGTTTGTAATCGCTCATTAATTTTCCCCCAATAAAATTTCTTTTTTTCGTCTTATTTAAACTGATATGTTTTCTTAATTTCTTTTAATAAATACTGTAAAACACGTTCATCATCATCTGATAATTCAGCCACTTCGTCTCCAGAATGCTTTGAATGGCTTGAAATATTTATTATTCTTGCCTCATAAGGTCTAGGATTACCATTTGTAATTTTAAACAAAAGTTCTCCCCAGTTATCGTAGCCTAAAAATGTTGATGTCTTCTCTAAAATATTTCTGATAAAATTAAAATGATACTTTTTTAACTTTCCTGCTTCAATAGCTTTTTCAATTTCAGTTTTTAAAAAAAGATGATAGGAAAAAGGAGAATCATTGCTTTGAGTAACTAACTCATATTCTCCATCTTCATTTTTTTTAAGCAAATATTTTTTAAATGTACCATTCTTAAACTCATTATGTAGCACATTATAGAATAATGGATTATGTGTGGTTATAATAAATTTAAGGTTCGATTCACTGGATTTTATTAATTGTGCTAAATTTACTGCTAACTCAATCAAGTGGTTATCATCTAATGAACTTACAGGGTCATCTATAAATACATATTCCAGCTGATCAAACTGATTTGTTTCCCTGTCAATTTGTTCAACTACATTTAATACATCAATAACTTGTTCAAGTAGAGAATAGAAAACACACCATACAAAATTACTTTCTTCTCCTTTTGAAATTTTAATATTATCTGAACGCTCATCATTACCCCGCTCATAGGAAAAGGCTATTTCTGTAAAAGCTCCTACTGATATTTTTTTTCCATCCTCATTTTTAATATATTCTTCATTAAAATGTGGAGTTAATTTTTCATCAGTATACTGTTGAAAATTTGAAATAATATTCCTATCCTGTCCTTGCTCTTCAAAAATCCATCTTGTAAATGAGTTAGGTTGGATTTTAAGTTTTGGTTCAGTATCATTTTGCAAGTCATTATCCCAATAGAATAAATCTTCCGTAAAAGCATTATAATAAAGGATTTTTTTACTAACTACTTCTGATTCCTCTAGCTCCGTATCACCATCTACTTTCGGTGTCACTAACGATTTGAACTCCCGTGAAAGCCTAGTTTTACCAGTTCCGTTAAAAGCATACAACAGTTGAACTTTTTTATTATTATCCCTTAACTGTTGTGCAATATCAGTTAATGAAGTACCCATATTATATTACTACCTCCTCTTTTGGAAAGCTAAGAAGCATATTACGGTAATATTCGTATTGCTTTTGACGCAACTCTATTTCACTAGGTAAACCCTCGGTAATAGAGGATGTCAAGGCGTGGAATTTATCTAAAATAGATACTATTCTAGCTTGTTCCGATAGGGAGGGAATGGCGATTTCAAATTTTTCCAACTTGTCTCCATGTACTCGAATAACCTTTGTACCTGTTCTATTTTTCTTTTTATAATCAAAAAACATAGGCGTTTGCAAATAATAAGCTAAATACTTTGGGTTTTGGCTATGCTTAAAAACATAGGTTTCTCCGCTGACACAAACCTCATCTTCACCCAGCCAAACTAAAGGCTTGCAAACATCTTCAATATTTTCGCTTGTAGTCGCTATAATCAAATCGCCTTTCTGCGCTTTTCTCAACTTAGTTGCTAACGTTGGTGAAACAAAAGATTTTGTATGATATGCAAAATTCCCATAGTAAGTATAAATTTGACCATAATGGATACAGCCTACACCGCTCTCTGCAAAGTCATTTTTCTGTAAGCCGTTGCCCCGAACAAACTGCCCTATTTCCCCCAACGTCTTCCACTCAACTTGACCTTCGTCAAAAGTTAACAACTTATCACGGTAATATTCATATTGCTTTTTACGGGCGGTAAGCTCTGCAGTAAGCTCTGCGTTTAGCTCTGTGAAAACCTCTAAGATACGAACGATTTCTTCTTGTACTTTAAGCGGTGGAATGGGGATAGGGATTTTTTCGACCTGATTACTCATCAGCTTCGGATTCCCCATACCAGAATATACGTGCTTTTTTGCTTCAATTGATAGCCAATAAAACAAATACTTATAATTCAACCTTGATTCATTATTTATCTTTATTAATCCGCTAACATTTGTTATTGAAAATTTACCAGTTCGATAAAATACTGTACCTGCATTTGCCCCATCAGTTGTCCAATTGACATATTCACCATCAAAATCAAACGTATCTATACTTCCAATCATTCCATTATTTGCCGTTTGAGAACTAAAAACAGGGTAAATACCTTTATTCTCGATAAGATACTGCTTTGACATTACTCGACCACGTTTTAACTCTGCAACATCCCCTAAACTCTTCCACTCAACTTCAACCCCATCAAGCAATTTATCCATAAAATCCGACTTAATCATGATTCAACCACCTCAATAATCTTATCAATTTGGGCACGAAGTTGGTCTATCCTTGCTACTGTCGTTTTTATTTCTGCATTCAGCTCACTTATATCGATGACTTCCCTTGTGTCTTTTGCTTCCACGTAAGAACTTACAGAGAGGTTGTAATCATTTTGAACGATTGCATCATAATCAACAGATTTTGCAACATAATCAACATCTTTTTTACTATCAAACATTTTCATAATTTGCTCAATATGTTCATCTAAAAGTATGTTATTATTAGTCTCTTTTTTATAAAAATCTACTCCACTTGCATCAATAAATTGAGTATTATTATCACTTTTATGCTTAGAAAGAACCAAAATATTAACCGCTATTGAAGTCCCGTAAAAAAGGTTAGGTGCTAATGAAATAACAGTTTCAATAAAGTTGTTATCAATCAAATATTTTCTAATTTTTTGTTCTGCACCACCACGGTAAAAAATACCGGGGAAACATACTATAGCAGCACGACCTTTGCTTGAAAGATAACTAAGTGCATGAAGTACAAAGGCAAAATCAGCTTTAGATTTTGGAGCTAATACGCCTGCAGGGGCAAACCTTTCATCATTAATAAGCGTTGGGTCATCACTGCCAATCCAATTTACTGAATAAGGTGGATTAGATACAATGGCATCAAAAGGCTTTTCATCACCAAAGTAAGGGTTTAAAAGCGTATTTCCTAAAGCAATATTAAACTTATCGTAGTTTATGTTGTGTAAAAACATATTCATACGAGCAAGGTTATAAGTTGTATGGTTAATCTCTTGTCCATAAAAACCATCTTCAATAATATGAGCATCAAACTGTTTTTTTGCTTGTAATAAAAGCGAACCCGAACCAGCTGCAGGGTCGTAAATTTTATTAATGGTTATTTGCTTGTGTATTGCTAATTGAGCAATAAGTTTAGATACACACTGCGGGGTAAAAAATTCACCTCCAGATTTTCCTGCATTAGCAGCATAATTAGAGATTAAAAACTCATAAGCATCCCCAAAAAAGTCAATGTGGTTATCTTCAAAGTCACCCAAACTAAGTCCTTCAACGCCTTTTATAACAGCAGCTAAACGACTATTCTTATCCTTTACCGTATTTCCTAATCTATTACTTGTGGTGTCAAAATCGGCGAATAAGCCTTTAATATCTAGTTCAGATGGGTAACCATTTGCTGAACTTTCAATGTCAGAAAATATCTTAGCTAAATCTGTATTCAAGCTTTCGTTTGTATTAGCTCTTTTCGCAATATTAGTAAATAACTGACTAGGATATATGAAATAACCTTTTGTTTTAATTGCATCATCTTTAATTTCTTCAGTTATAATATCATCATCAAGTTCTGCATAATTGACACTTTCGTCGCCACCTTCAATATATTTAGCAAAGTTCTCACTAATAAAACGATAAAAAAAAGTTCCTAAAACGTATTGTTTAAAATCCCATCCATCTACAGAGCCACGGACATCATTGGCTATTTTCCAGATTTGAGATTGTAATTCTGCACGTTGTGCTGCACTTGACATTTGCATACCTCCAATTATTATAATAAGAACTCTCGGAAACTCCAAAAGTCCTAGTTTGCTCTTTTTGGTCCATAGGTACCCTCCAAATATATAAGACTTGCCCTAAAGCTCGAATTATATTATAAAAGTACTTCCAAATATGTTTGAAGTTTTTCTTCCACCTTTAACTTCTTGCCATATTCACAGATCATTGTAATGTTTTTGTCTTTTCTTCTAACATACCTTTTAAAAGCATCCGCGGTAATCTGTATATCCGTCTTATTATGCTTTCTTAAAATATCACATAAAGTTCTTTCCATATTGTAAGCTCTCACAGTATTACCAGCAGACGTTTTTACCTCAACAACCCCGAGCTCATACAAATCCATAATCACACGATTGCACTTAACATTTTGGCCTTTAACTGTTGAAATATTGTAATTATGAGGAAAGGTCATTTGAAATTTTGCTGGCATTCCGTCGGTCAAGTCAAATAAGTAGAGCGCAGTAGTACCAGAAAAAATCCCTCTTTTATAGCGAACTTGAAGATTATAAATTTCATCTTCCCACGATCCCGACAATTGATATACACCCCGTCCTGTCCGCTCTAACAAACCTGTATCAACCTTGTATTTGAGATTGCCACGTGAAATTCCTGCTTTCGTTACCTCAGCAGCAGTTATGACACCATTATTTTTTTTAATCATTTCCATTATGAACTCTGTACTTGCCATAACACACCTTCTCTTAAAAATAAAAAACCTTATGCATATAATTATGGCATTTTTATGCATAAAAGTCAAAGTTTATTTACTAAAATTTCCTATTCAAAACTTTGTTTTGGGTATTTTCTTTTGAAAATATAACTCAGTGCGTGATAAATTCTCTCTACAATTCGGCACGCACTACACGTGCGTGTTTCGAAGTCATCTACGATATCATTAAAATAT
The DNA here is from genome assembly GCF_032051575.1 of Aminipila sp. Taxonomy (NCBI): domain Bacteria; kingdom Bacillati; phylum Bacillota; class Clostridia; order Peptostreptococcales; family Anaerovoracaceae; genus Aminipila; species Aminipila sp. The sequence continues at coordinate 138,210 of NZ_DAMBYD010000011.1, forward strand.
TTTTCTCTATTTTTTCTACCTTTATATGTAAGGTTGTATAAAGCTTATCCATATTTCTTTCGCTACATCATCTGTTGACATAGTTTTTTGCCCTGACATTGAAAACATAGAGTATAAAACCAACTGTCCATCTTCAACCTTTACAGAAAATATTCCATTAAATGAATTATTATTTCCCATTGAATATCGTTCACAAGAAATACCTATATTGTTTTCTCTTCCACCAAATGAGTTGCCCAGAGATAATTTCAAAGCTCTTACTTGGCTACCACTTTTATAAAATTCATATGTCGTTGTCCTACTATCAATCTCTTCTATTTCAACTTGGAAATTTTGATTTTCTTTTTCTAATTGTTTGCAAAGCTTACCAAGAATACAGTTAATTCTACTAAAATTATTGGCCATAAATTTGTTTTTTTCTAAATCCGTAGGCTGTGAATTTAAAACCATTTTAGGGATATCTAGCTTAGAAAAAATATCATCATCACCTTTTTCAATAGATTTTTTCGCCTGTTCCTCCTTTAATATCCCCTGCTCAATTAATTTATTCTTTATAGATACACTGATATCTGATATATTGGGATTGTTCATATCAGAGACTTTACCTAAAAACTCATCTATATTTAGGGTAATGTTTTGCGTTCTTTTTAAATCGTCTATAATGGAGCCCGCATTAATAACATCTTTAATTTTAAGCATCTCCTCTTTTAGTTTTTTAAATTCTTCTTGCCAATACGTTATATACTGTATCCGGCCAGATGTATTAAAAATTTTCTTTTCCACTACTACGGGAAAAATCTTATCTTGATAGTTTCTTTCTTTCATAACTTCTAAGACTTCATACATACAATTGAAAGATTTCAAATAATTATCTGTGATAATAAGCACCGCATAATCCATATCCCTAATACTTTGCATATATTCGCGAATGCTTTTCCATGAACTGATATCTCTAATATCTCTATGTAATACTATGTCTTTATCTTTAAAATACAACTCGATGTCGTCGGCATAAATTCCGTCCTTTTGACAATATGAAATAAATAAATTTACCATTATTAATCCCCTCTAAAATACGCTTTTGAATAAATAAATTTTACTTTTGTTAATTTAGAACAATCTCTATATTTAAATGAATCCTAACAATTTTTCTTTTTCATCAATTTCTATTTGCCATCTATTTTCCATGAATTCAAGCAGCTTTAATCCACGTTCTAGTATCTTTTTTTCAGTCCATTCAGAGAACTGTGCCACTTCAATTTCCGAATAAGAACCATTAAAGTAGCCAGCATCTTTTTTATTTCTGTCTTTATGCTTTTTCTTGTAATCAAATCCCTCATTTTGCAATTCAGAATTCTTTGACTGTGAGAGTACCAGTAAATTCCCCAACGAATGCGTATACATTTTCCTTTTCTTGGCTGTAAACTTACCAAACCTCTTCTTCCAATATTCTTTGTTGTCATCCTGCGGATATATATGTTCAACAGTATAAGGCTTTTTTAAAGTTCCCCAATTTACTTTCGAATCACCTTTTGTCTGTTCCTGCAAGTTCAGTTCATATTCAAAAATAAAGTATCGGATTCCGTTCCAACTATAGAATCCTTGTTCTTTCTTAAATTGGTCACTGATATAGTCCATAAATTTATCTATACCAAACCAACCTTCATTAACCCCCTCCTCGTTCTCTCCATCGGTGAGGTAGGAAATATTTTCAATTACATTTTTTATATCCCAATCATTTTCACCAATATAATAGTAATGAGCAACACGGTAAAAGTGATTGTTTTGAGTATTGGTAGGTCTTCTTGTTAGGGAAAATACCAAGAAAACAAAACGTTCACAGGTTTTTAATAATTTCAGTAATACTTCTTGACTTGTCCCCTTAACAATACAGGCCATAATTAATGGCTTAAATGCCCCAAATCCAAAGAAAGTCATCATCATCTAAAGGATTATCCTTATTCTTTCCTAGATATTCGTAAACTGTTTTCCAAACTTCGTTTATATCTCTACGAAGTCTATTCTGTATATCTTCTTCCTCTGTAATAAGTGTTGACAAATATATAAGCCTATTTTTTAATAATTCTAACTTTGATAATGGCTTTCCTCTATTATTCATAGTTTCAAATGTGACGAAAACATCTAGGTCTTCTTCTATTTCATAAAGGTTGAATTTGAGACCGTTTACAATCTTCCTGAAAAGGGTATCAAGCTGTTCAATGTTCATTTTTTTTATCTTTTGTTTGAAAAATTCTTTAGCATCTTGCAAATTTGCGGTATATAATGTTTCCTTAGGGACTTTATCACCTAAACTTGATTTTTGACCCAATATTTCTGTCTTGAAAAATTCATCAGATGGATTATCTTTTTCATATCCAAAAACAAAAGATTTGTATTGATTTCCAGCTTCTTGATATAAGAACTTGTCCTTATGCTTTTTCACGGGATCATAATTAAGCAAATCATTATCGCTAAATTTAGAAATTATAGATTCTAAAAGAATTATTACTGTTGTTAGCCGTTGTTGTCCATCAATTACGTGGTAAGCCTTAAATCCTTTGTCAAACAGCCATAAATCATCTTTCCATTTCTCCTGGTCTTTTACATCTTTTTTATTTATCTGCTCAATTGTAATTAAACCTGTATAATGCTGTTTACCTTCTTTAAGATTTTCTATATCCTCCCAAAAATCCTCAAGCTGTTCATCTTGCCACGCATAACCTCTCTGGTAATCAGGAATACGAAAAAATCTATTATTGAAAATTTCTGTAAGTGTCTGTAATTCTGTATTTGCCATTTGCAATTACCTCCTCATTTTGAGCGATAGAATGTATAATCGATAATTTCACTTTAATCTTACCCCTTAGCCTGACTCATTTCAACAAAATAGTAGTTATTCTTGAAAAATCTTACAGTACGCTTGTTACTTATATATTTTACTTTCAAAAATTCTCTAACCAATAAAAAACACCCCATGTAATGGAGTGATTTTTGATATTGTTACGAATATATCTTCTGTTTTAAGCGTCTAATCTCTCGTCTAGGCCTTTTTTCTTTTGGCTCTGATGATTCCTCTATAATAGCATCGAGGAAATCAACAGTATTGATTCGTTTTGATTTCCTGATGTAGCTATTATTAGTGACTACAATATCGCTGTGTCCAAGTAAATCTGCAACCTTACTTGTGGTTTCTTTCTCAGAATCAGCTAAAGTCGCAAAACTCCGTCTTAGTGAGTGTGTTGTTATTCCGTCAAAGCCCATCTCCTCAAATCTCTTTCCAATTTTTTTGGTGAAGTAATCTGGGTTATATGTTTCACCTCGATCCGAACAAATAATATACCCATGGTTGCCCCAATCACCGTTATATGCAGATTTTTGCCTTTCTTGCCATTCTTTATATTCCTGTAGTTTTTTTAACAGTAATGGATGAATAGTCAACTTTCGTCGAGATTTATCAGTCTTAAGCTTCCCTCTATAGTATCCTTCATCTTTTGTATAGTAAAAACCTTCTTTAAGTTCAAAAAAATACTGTCCTTTAAATTCTTTTATATCCTCCCATCTTAGCCATAGCACTTCACCCCTTCGGGTACCAGTAAACAATTGAATCAAAATTTCAATTTGAGTTTTTATATGATACTTATACAACTTCTTCATCATTTCAAGTAATTCTTCCTGGTCTAAATAGGTAGTTTCTGCAGACTCAAATTTAAAATTTCTGACGTTAGAAATCGGGTTGGATATATAATAATTATCATCCATCGCGGCATTGATAACCGATCGAAAGTAAGAAAAATAATTATATTTTGTCTTACTACTAATAGGCTCTCCATCTTTTGTAGTCTTGTTATTGATAACACCCTTGACCATATCTACAACATCTTTGTTGATGTCTTTCATCCGACAATCGCCAATAAAAGTATTAAGATACTTTAATATGCTTTCATTTGATTCAGCAGTGATACCCCTTACATCCCCCTGGCTCCGCTTTCTTTCTGCCACCTTTTTAGCATACTCTCGGAAAGTCAGTTCAGTTCTTTCGGTCTGGCGCTCAACTTCAAGTTCTTGAAGGATTCTCTTCTTTTCCTTCTCAATAAACGCGTTAAATTTTTTAGGATTGTTTGCAACCGTGATTGGTACAAGTACCGTTTCGGTCCTTTTAATCTGCTTTCTTTTTCCTTGCACGTATTCATAACCAGCAGATGCAGTTATCTTTCTTTTGACTGATTCTTGTTTTTTCATTTCAATCATCCTTTCATAAAAAAATGTGTATACATGGATATACTTCATCGAAAGGATAAAAAACAAGTAAAACGCCCAAAGAGATTAAATTTTATTTAAAATTTAATTTACTTAATACAAGATACCGTAAGCTACCAAATAAGCCACGACAATAAAAAAAACGTTCTCAATTCCTTGAAAACGTTGAATTACATGGTTGCGGAGTCAGGACTTGAACCTGAGGCCTCCGGGTTATGAGCCCGACGAGCTACCAACTGCTCTACCCCGCGATGTCTAGGGTTTCGATATACCCTTTTTAAATTTTCTATTGGTGCCGGAGACCGGGGTCGAACCGGTACGATCGGTAAAGATCGCAGGATTTTAAGTCCTGTGCGTCTGCCAATTCCGCCACTCCGGCGCACCATTGGTCATCAGTTTTGAGCCACTGATTAGCTTTTTTAAACTGGCTCCAAGGGTGGGGCTCGAACCCACAGCCTATCGGTTAACAGCCGAGTGCTCCACCATTGAGCTACCTTGGAACATTTATTTTTATCAGTTCTCGCTGACGACAAGATTAATTATAAGCCAAAATAGCTATATTTGTCAACACCTTTTTTCACTTTTTTTATGTTTTTTACATTTTTACTGTAAACGTTGAAATTTGAGTGTTTTTCCCTATACTAATTATTCATTTTTTTCGTTTTCTAAAATATAAGTTTATAAAATCCTATATAAATCGACAAGTTTACATCATATTTTAATTCATATTTTTTATAAATCAGACTTCACAGTTCAAACATAGACTACCAAATTCTATAAAAGTACTTTAGTATTTTAAAAAAAACATGGTAGCTCTTGTGAAAAAAGCTACCATAAATACTATGATATTCAATTTTGAGAGCACATAGACTTCTCTCTGATAATTTGTTTTCTAATTCCGCCAGTAGAACTAGCCACTTCAAAAATCACTAATTCTGTAAAATTTGTGACTTAATAAGTTCTATTTTCTTACTATATTTTTGCTGGTTTTCTTTATCACCCTGTGCACTATAAATATCAGCTAATTCTTCCATAGTTTCTATGTGGCTAGGATTAAGTGTAAGCACTGTTTTAAGGCAGCTCACAGCTTCATTTAACGCTCCTACCCTTGAATAGGCAACCCCAAGATAATAAGGAAGAGGCCACCATGTTTTAAACTGACTATTTAAATATAAGTCCAATTTATTAATGCCATCCTCATATCTCCCTGCCATAACATCATTACAACCAGCTTCAATTTTTACAGGTCCTTCTAATTGTTGCAGCCGTTCCTTTATTTCTCGCTTATCTTGAGGATTCTTTGATTTCTCAACAAACTGCCTCCAAGTTATGTCTGCCTTAGCATACAAGCCTAAATTTAAATAAGCGTATCCCAAATAATAATAAGCTTGTGCAAAGTCTGGATGTGCTTCTGTAAGCAATTCAAAGTAGTCAATGGACTCCGCTTTAAAATTGCCCACATAATCCTCATTTCCGCCCTTTAGATACATTTCCCTGCAGACTCTGGCATAACTATACATACCGTCCAGATAATCCGGTTTCATACAAAGACATGCTCTAAAATGAATGCAAGCATTATCAAACTCTTGTTTCTCCGCTGCATCCCTGCCTTCCTTCAGCATACCTTCAAATATTTTATGATTATATAATTTTAATAAAAATGCTATGTAATGCTCCGTATACTTAAATTTAGGATTTATGCCCATAATCCATGCCATATTTTCAGCGATATGCAATGTTTTTAGGCCCTGACCTCCTTTAAATTGTTCCACATCCGATTTTCTAAGGGGTATAGGCACACCTTTCATTAGCTCTTTTACACCGGACTTCTCTAAAAAAGCATCTGAAAACTCATCAAACACAAAATCATTTAAAAAACTTTTTAAATACTGACCCACTCTGTCAGGCCTCTTTCTAATGTCCGTTTCAGTATCTGCTCTTTTTACAGGTTGCTTTTTCTCCGTTACGTTTCTCATAACCTCACCTATAGCATTTCCCAGCCCTTTCTATTGAATTTTTTAATTGCATCAGGATTCAATGTACTGCTCATATCAAGTATAAGTAATCGTTGTATTTCTTCTGCTGCTCCAGGAAGGCTTCTATCCTTCCAACAGGCATATTCATAAAAAATACGATATAAATCTTCTTTTTTGTGGGAGCGATTTTGGTACCCCTTTAAATAAAAGAAATATGCTAATTCCTCATAAAAATCGAAAGCTGTTATTTCAAATCGCGCTATAGCGTATTCTAAAGTTTTATAAAATCCCCCCCGATTATAATATAAATCTAAAAGGTTCTCTATCATCTTAAGTCTTGCTATACCCTCGGCTGAAATAAACCGATTTGATATAACCTCATAAGGTGCCACATCCCGGAATACATATTCGTATATATTTTTTTCATCTCTGATTTTCGTACCTTTAAGTAATTTTAAAAAGCCTAATTGAAACTGGTCTGCTCCCAATCCATAAACACCATTAAAGGAATTTACAAAGGATAAATAATCCTCAAAAGGCAGTCCTGCAATTAAGTCCACATGAGTATGTATATTACCAAGCTCAACAATTTTGCTTATATTATCTAAAAGTAGCTTGGTATTTTTGTTTCTGTTTACCGTTTCTAATGTTATTGGATTTAGACTTTGAATTCCAATCTCTACTTGAAACAGACCTTTTCTAGCCCTTCCAAGTAAATTCACAAATTCTTCATCAATAAGTTCTCCACAAATTTCAAAATGGAAATTTGTAATACCATTATCATGTTCAAGAATATATTGAACGATTTCGTTGCACCTATTCCGGTCATAATTAAACGTTCTATCTATAAGTTTAACCTGGTTAACATGTTTAAAAAGGAAAAAGCTTAACTCTTTTTTTACTCTTTCAAGTGGTAATGGTCTAACATGTTTTTCTATAGATGACAAACAATAGCTGCACCTAAAAGGACAGCCTCTAACTGATTCATAATATACAATCTTGTCATCTCTTGGAAGCAAAAAACTATAAGGGAAAGGCACGTTGTCAAAATCCTGCAAGTCTGCAGGCGGATTTACATAGATTTTTCCATTGGATCTATAAATCAATCCTTTGATTTTTTCAAAAGAATTTGTACCAGAAATAATAGCTGCAGCAAAATCTTTAAAAACTTCTTCCCCTTCTCCTACTATTATATAGTCTACATATTTATGTTTTCTTAAAAACTCAATAGCATCATAACTGACTTCAGGTCCACCCAGTAATATTTTTACATCAGGTCTTGCTTTTTTTATTGTCTCAGCTAAATATACAGTCCTTGCAATATTCCAAATGTAGCAGGAAAAACATATTACACTATAACCACCTCTAATAATTTCTGTATATATATAATCTTCATCATTATTAATAGTAAACTCTCTCATATCAATAGAGCGTCTATTTTCAATAGCTGACATATACAGATACTTTAGAGCTAGATTTGAATGAATATATTTAGCATTTAATGTTGTAAGTAATATTTTCATACAAAGTTTCCCTTACTTATAATCTATTTAAATTATAGTGCTCTGAATCTTTCATCCTTAATAAGGTTCGTATTTTCCATGGCCCTTTTAAGCTGATTCATCATTCTTTCCTTATCTTGTGGTAAATCACCTTTTAAGGATACATAATTAGAAGCATGATTGCTTCTAAAGACACATTTTTTAGTGACATTAATATTTTTTAACATTAGTGCAGTTTCTCCGAGCACTTCCTCTGCATTCATTATTTTAAAACGCCCTGCTTTTATTTCATTATATATTGGTGCTGCCGGATCTACCATTAAAGTCAACAATCCTACATAAGAAGGTTCCATCTCTGAAACCATGCTGGCAGTTTCTAAGGCATGCTCTTCCATATGCTCTGGCCCTGCAAGCCCAGAAATAAAGGTAACCGAAGCTTTAATGCCTGCATTTTCTATTTTCTTTACGGCTTCAATAAGTTGTTCTCTTGTAACACCTTTTTTTACAGCTTCAAGTACTTTCGGACTTCCTGATTCGGCACCTATATATATAATTCCTATTCCATTCTCACGCAGCTCTACAAGTTCTTCATGACTCTTTATAAGAACATCTTGCGGAGCCCCATAAACACCAACCCTCTGACATTCTGGAAATAATTTTTTTATACGCTCCAAAATAACCATAAGTTTATTATTGGATAAGCAAAGAGCATCTCCATCTGCTAAAAAAATCTTTTCAACATGTCTGTGATATTTTCTGGCCATTTCCAAGTCTTCCAAAACTTCTTGTACATTTCTGACTCTAAACTGTTTATCCTTAAACATACTGCAGAATGTACATTTATTATGAGTACAGCCAATCGTAACCTGCACAATGAGGCTGTACGCTTCACTAGGGGGTCTGAATATATTTCCTTCGTACCTCATAAAACCTCCATGTTTTAAATTTATTTACATCTTTTCCGGAGCTTTGATTCCTAACAGATATAAACCATTTTTTATCGTATTCTTAGCTGCAATGACCAGTGCTAATTTAGCCAGTTTTTCAGCCTCATCATCTACCAAGATATATTCATCATGATAGAATCTGTTGAAACTCTGAGCAATGTCCACAATATGTCTTGTGAGAACCGATGGCTCATACTTATCTCCAGCTTCCACAATTACCTGAGGGAACTCATAAATAAGCTTAGCTAAATCATAAGCACTATCTGACAGAACATGAGACATATCAAGTGCAGAAACCTTCTTTGCCTTTTCAACAGACGCAACATCAGCTTTTCTAAGAACACTTGCTGCTCTTGCATGTGTATACTGAACATAAGGGCCAGTTTCACCCTCAAAGTTAAGAACTTTATCCCAAGAGAAAACATAATCCTTAATTCTATTATTAGATAGTTCCTGGAACATTACCGCTCCAATACCAACCATCTTCGCTGTTTCATCAATATTATCTGTCGCAACATTTTTTTCTTTTATTATTTCCTTAGTCTGCTCAACAGCTCTGTTTAAAACATCTTCAAGGAATACTACTCTGCCATGTCTTGTAGACATGGTGCCTTCTTCCAGGCTTACAAGACCAAATGGAATGTGTACACAATCCTTAGCCCATTCACAGCCCATCAATTCAACAATCTTAATCCACTGCTGGAAATGAAGATTCTGCTGGGATGCAACAATATATAAGTTCTTATGGAAGTTATAATGTTCTTTTCTGTATACAGCTGCTGCAATATCTCTTGTAATATATAAAGTTGAACCGTCTTTCTTTGTAATAAGCGCTGGTGACATACCGTATTCTTCAAGCTCAACAATATTAGCGCCTTCTGATTCAACTAGCAGCTCCTTATCCTTTAACCAGTCAACAACTCTTCCCATTTTATCAGAATAGAAGCTTTCACCTGCGTAAGAATCAAATGATATGCCCAGCATCTCATAAACTCGACTAAACTCTTTCAAGCTTTCATCTCTGAACCACTGCCAAAGCGCAACCTCCTCCGGTGCTCCATTTTCAAGCTTTGTAAACACAGCTCGCGCGTCATCGTCAAGGCTCGGATCATTTTCAACTTCCACATGGAATTTAGTGTAATACTCTAGTAATGTCTTAATTGGTGATTTAATAACGTCTTCCTTATTGCCCCACTTTCTGTAGGCAACAATCATCTTACCAAACTGAGTGCCATAATCCCCTAAGTGATTAATTCTTACTGTATCATATCCAAGGAAATCATATATTTTATAAATTGAATTACCAATAACAGTACTTCTAATATGTCCAATATGGAATGGCTTTGCTATGTTAGGTGAAGAATACTCTACTATAACTTTCTTTTCTCCTCCAATAGTACTTCTACCATAGTTCTCGCCTTCTGCAACCGCTTCCTTTACAACATCCTCCATGAAGCCTTTTCTTGAAAGGAACATATTTACATAGGCATTAACGCTTTCCACCTTTTCAAAAGCAGCATTTCCTGCAAGCTTGCCAGCAACATCCTTAGCTATTAAAGGGGGCGCTTTTCTAAGCGTCTTCGCTAATTTAAAGCAAGGAAATGCGTAGTCTCCCATCTTTGTGTCTGTAGGAACTTCTACCATTGACATTACTTCTTCAAGAGAAATTCCTTCTACTGCTTCGCAGATTATTTCTGCAACTTTTTTCTTATAATTTATCATTTTTTAATCCTCCAGATTTATTTCCAATTCACTCATAACTTTGATGCCTTTTTCTTTTAAAAAAGCTGCTAAAAATCCATCTCCATCTATTGTCTTACGTGAAAACGTTCCGTCATAAATTTTTCCGCTTCCGCAAGACGGACTATTTGCTTTTAGGATGGCTCCCTCAATTTCTTCACCCAGTTCCTGAGATTTCCGGACAATTTTTTCCCATACTATTTCGGTTCCCCGTAGGAAGGCATCTGTTACATCAGTACCTTCGCAGTTTATGACCCTGCCCTCTGTGATTTCTGCCGGAGGTCTTGGAATCTCTAGGCCACCATCCACTTCAGGACATACTGAAATATAATTATGTTTCTTAGAAAACTCCTTAATCCAGTCGATATAATTATTTCCGCCATTATATCTGCAATTTTCTCCCAATAAGCATCCACTTATTATATACATATCGTAATTCCTTTTCAAAATTCTCAATTGGAAATTATTTAAGTTTCACAACAGTAACACCGTCGCCACCTTCGTTAAAAGCACCTTTTCTAAATGATTCTACATGCTTATGCCGCTTGAACATATCCTGCAGACCACTTCGAAGGATTCCTTCTCCCCTGCCATGTATTATAGTTACTTCTTTCAAACCTGCCATATATGCATCATCCAAGTATTTGTCTACATCCATCACAGCATCTTCCAGATTTCTTCCTCTCACATTTATGGATAAAGAAACACTTTCAGCTTTAGATTTATACAGACTTCCATATTTGGTCCTGTTCACTGATGGCTTTTTCTTTTTAGTTCCATCATTAATAAGCATTAGATTTTTAACATTAACATTTGCCTTGAGCATTCCTACCTGAACAAACATATCGCCTTTATCATCTGGCAGAGAAATAATTTCTCCATTTTGCCCTAAAGTTAAGACCTTAACCCTGTCTCCAATTTTTAATTTGTCAACAGTCACAGGATTATAATTTTCAGGAACCTGAATGGTTTCTCTATACTTTGAGTCTGCTTCTTTAATTCGCCGCTTGCTTTCAGAAAGTCTTGCATGTCTTTCTGCCATAGAATCCATTTTATCCAAATCTTTAAGTTGCTTTTGAGTTTCCTCTGCGACTTCTTTCGCTTCTTTGAGAATATCTCTAGCGTCTTCTTTTGCTTTAGCCAGAATTTTTTCTTTTTGTTCTTCCAGCTTTTTAATTTTTTTATCTAACTCTTCTTTTTGCCGCTTCATTTCAAGGTTTATAAAAATAGCTTCATCTCTCTCCGCTTCGGCCAGTTTTTTATCTTCCTCAATTGAACTGATTACATTTTCAAATTCAATATCACCTTTATCCAATAACGTTCTTGCTTTTTCTATAATTTCAATTGGAAGTCCAAGCTTTTCTGATATCTCAAAAGCATTAGATTTTCCTGGAATACCTATTGTCAATTTGTAAGTCGGACTTAAAGTCTCAACATTAAATTCCATAGACGCATTCTGTACTCCATTTGTTTCAATGGCATATTTCTTAAGTTCTGTGTAATGGGTAGTTGCAATAGTATGAGCTCCTTTTTTATTTAAATCTTCTAACACTGCAATTGCAAGAGCCGCGCCCTCTGTAGGATCCGTACCTGCCCCCAGTTCATCTACTAGTACCAAGGTATTACGGTCAGCGCTGGAAACGATATTCACAATGTTGTTCATATGTGATGAAAAAGTACTTAAGCTCTGTTCTATGCTCTGCTCATCGCCTATATCTGCATAAATCTTTCTAAATACTGGCATTACCGTTCCAGATCCTGCAGGAATATGCAGGCCAGTTTGAGCCATCATAGCAAGCAGCCCTACTGTCTTTAAGGTTACCGTTTTACCACCCGTATTAGGTCCTGTTATAACCAATGTATCATAATTTATCCCAATAGATACGTTGATTGGTACAACTTTTTCTACATTTAGCAAAGGGTGTCTTCCATTTTTTATATCTAGCTCTCCAGTATCATTAATTTGGGCCTCACTTCCATGATATTGAACACTCAGTTTACCTTTAGCAAATATAAAATCTAACTTTACTAATAGTTCCTGATTATTTATAATTTCATGGAAATGCTCCGCAACATTTCCTGACAGTTCCGCCAGAATTCTTTGTATTTCCTTCTTTTCTGCCAGCTCAAGCTCCGTGAGTTCATTATTTAAATTGACAATTGCCTGTGGCTCTATAAATAGTGTAGCTCCTGTTGCTGACTGATCATGAACAATACCCGGGAACTTAGTCTTATGCTCCAGTTTAACTGGAATTACATATCTTCCCTGTCTCATAGTCACAATAGAATCCTGTAAAAGAGTCTTGTTATCTGATGAACTTAATATATGATTAAGTTTTGCTTTTACTGCTTCATTTTGTCTGACTATACTCCTGCGAATCTGTTTTAGTTCAGAGCTAGCATTATCTGACATTTCATCTTCAGAGATTATGCATCTATCAATATTGTCCTCTAATCTTTTCTGAATGGAAAGTAATTCTGACATTTCGTGAATAATTGGGAGTTTTGGTAAATCTGCCTTTAAAAAAGTAACAACATTTCTTGCCACATGCAGATTGTAAAGCACCTCCAAAAGCTGTTTCATAGTCAGAGTGCCACCTTTTCGTGCCAAATGAAGACTGTTTTCAATATCATAAAAGCTGCCTAGCGGCAATGCTCCTTTATGCACAATAACGGAAACCGCTTCCGAGGTTTCCGCTAGTAATTCTTTAATTAAGTACACGTCAACTAAAGGCTTAAGCTCTGAAATAATTTTCTTAGTCATTTCAGAGGCTGCCTCAGCTTTCAGTTTCTCAATTATTTTATTATATTCAAGTACTCTATATGTTTTTTCATTCATTGGTTTTTATTCCATCTTCTTTTTATAGCGATCGAGTTCTCCTTTTAACTGAATGTTTTCCATCTGGATGTCAAAGAAACTGCTTTCTAAGTCCTTATACTTTGCTTCAAGTTCGTTAACCATATCGCTGGAAGATTCCATAATCTGTCCCTCTATTTTAGCCGAATCTTCTTTTAGTTTCTTTACCTCAGTATCCTTTTCTTCCACTAATTTCTGCAAGTCTGCAAGCTGAGTTTCAAAGCTTTTGCTTAATTGCTCTTTTTGGCTATTCAGTTCTTTTATTTCTTCCAGCTGCTGTATATGACTCTTTTTGGCTTCTTCCCAGAGTTGCGTATAATGCTCTGTATCCTTTTCAGCCTGTGCATTAGTTACTTCTAAATGTTGAAATCTTTCTAAAGCACTAAAGTAGTCATCTGCCATATTTACTGCTGAAAGTACCGCAATGGAGGATATTGGGCCAGAATTTAATGCTTGGGAGATTTCCTTCATCTTAACGTCAACATAATCTGCAACCTTTATTATATGTTCTCTGGACTTACTTCCCATAATAGTATATTCCTGACCGAAAATCTTTACGGTTACTTTGTTATTCTCCATTTTTTATTTCCCCCTTGCAACTAAAATTACATTTCTCTTAGGACTGCATCCAGTTCATTCTTAAGTGCTTCTAACACCTTATTGTGAACCTTTGCAACTTCTTCATCCGTTAAAGTCATTGCATCAGATCTGTAAGTAAGATTAAACGCAGCACTCTTTTTACCTTCTGCTACCTGCTTACCTCTGTATACATCAAACAACTCAACTTTTTCTAAGATTCTTCCGCCATTTGCCTTTATAATCTCTCTGATTTTCCCAACTGGAACAGCTTCATCTACAAGAAGCGCTATATCCCTTGAAGTAGAAGGATATTTTGGTAATGGCTTATATACTGTATTTCTGTCCGCCTTACTCAAAACATTATCAAAGAATAATTCACAAACATAGCAGCGAGTTGCAATTCCATATTTTTCTGTAACGTCTGGATGAACTTCTCCCATTATACCAAGTTCCATATCATCCAAAACTATTCTTGCACATCTGCCGGGGTGGTATACACCATACTCACTTTCGCTCTCAAATGTTATATCTGTTATTCCAAGTACATTTAGCAGCTCAACAGCCATTCCCTTTAATGTATAGAAGGTTTCCTCCTTACCATAAATACCAATGCACATTGAATATGATTCTTCTGGCAGTTGGTCAGGGTCTGCTGGGTTCGCCATAAATGTATTACCTAATTCAAATGCTCTTACCGCATCTATATTTCTTCTATAATTTGTACCTAGTACCTCCATCATATTAGGAGTTAAAATTGTACGCATTACAGATGTTTCTTCCCCTAAAGGATTTAATAGTTTAACAAAGCTTCTCTCCCAAGAGTCTTCATCTATTCTCACATTGTCCACACTCTTTGGACTGCAGAAAGAATAGGTCTGGATTTCGTTAGCACCTAGAGCGCACATGGTATCTCTTGCAAGATCTTTAAGGGTTCTTTCCGTTGATTTACAAGCCTCCGTATCACTCTTTGGTAATGTAACTGGAAGCTTGTCATATCCATACATTCTTGCTACTTCTTCTATATAATCTTCTTCTATCTCAAGATCCTGACGAATGGTAGGTGGTGTAACTGTCATAATATTGCCTTCACCAGCTACCTTCATTTCAAGTCTTTCAAAGATTTCTGCCATGTCCTCACGTTTCAGTTCAATACCTAAAACCTTATTAATTCTATCTACTCTGACCTCTAAAGTTTTAGGAGTCTCAACTGTAGGATACACATCTACGCTGCCTTTGCATACAATTCCAGCCCCTAATATCTCAATTAGTCTGCATACTCTGTCTGCAGCAGCTTCACAAAGATTTGGATCTATCCCTTTTTCAAATCTTGAAGAAGCTTCTGTACGAAGTCCTAACTTCTTTGAAGTTGCTCTAATATTATCACCGTTGAAGTTTGCAGATTCTATTAAAATAGTTGTCGTATCTGATTCTATTTCTGAGTTCATACCACCCATAACACCAGCAATAGCCACACCCTTCTTGCCGTCCTTAATTAAAAGCATATCTTTAGTCAGCTTTCTTTCTGTTCCGTCAAGAGTAGTGAAAATTTCGCCATCCTCCGCAGTATCTACTATTATCTTATTTTCTTCAACCCTTCTTATGTCAAACGCATGTAAAGGCTGACCATATTCAAGCATTACAAAGTTTGTAATGTCTACGATATTGTTTATAGGTCTCATGCCTGCTGCAATAAGCCTCTTCTGAAGCCACCAAGGAGATTGCGCGATTTTTACATCAGTCACAATTCTTGCAGCATATCTCTTACAAAGCTCTGGCTTTTTTATTTCAACACGAATGTAATCTGCCGCATCTCCCTGTTCGTTCATACATGTTGTATCTGGATAATGAAGTTCTTCTTTAAATGTAGCAGCCGTTTCTCTAGCCATGCCAATCATGGAAAGGCAGTCAGGTCGATTTGGTGTTATTTCAAAGTCTACTACCGCCATCTTTAGTCCTAAAGCTTCTGTTATCTCCTGACCTATAGTATAACCTTCTCCAAGAATCCAAATACCTTCTTTATGAGCTACTGGAATGACCTTATCTTCAAAACCCAGTTCTCCTGCTGAACAAAGCATTCCAAAGGATTCAACACCTCTAAGTTTGCCTTTTTTAATCTTAACTCCGCCCTCTTGCTTTGGCTGTCCATGCAGTGGCCCAGGAATTGTACTCCCGTGCAGTGCTACTGGTACATATGCACCTTCAAAAACATTTGATGCTCCGGTAACTATTTGTACTGGTTCATCCTGACCAACTTCAAGCTGGCAAATAACAAGCTTATCCGCATCAGGATGCCTGTCAATTTTTAAAATTTTACCAACAACTACTTTATCGGTGTTTTCACCAAAATATTCTACAGACTCAAGATTTGAGCCTGACATAATCATTCTATCGCAGAATTCATCTACGCTTACATTGGCATCTGTATAATCTTTAAGCCACTCTACTGGAACTAACATCTATGGCACCTCCTATTTGAACTGGTTGATGAATCTCATATCATTTTCATAGAAATTTCTTATATCATCAACTCCGTATTTAAGCATTGCAATTCTTTCTACACCCATACCAAAAGCGAATCCTGTATACTTTTCAGTATCAATCTTTCCAACTTTAAGTACGTTTGGATGTACCATACCACAACCTAGAATTTCAATCCATCCACTTCCTTTGCAAACATTACAGCCTTTACCTCCACACTTAAAGCATGAAACGTCCATTTCTGCACTAGGTTCTGTAAATGGGAAATGATGTGGTCTGAATTTTGTTTTAGCATCTGACCCAAACATCTGCTTTGCAAAGCTATCTAAAGTGCCTTTTAAGTCTGCCATAGTTATTCCTTCATCCACCACAAGTCCTTCAATCTGATGGAACATTGGTGAATGGGTAGCATCTGGAGTATCACATCTGAAACATCTACCAGGTGAAATAATCTTAATTGGAGGCTTCTGCTTCATAAGAGTCCTCGCCTGTACCGGTGAAGTCTGTGTTCTAAGCAATGTATCCTCTGTAATATAGAAAGTATCTGAAAAATCTCTGGCAGGATGATTAGGTCCTGCATTTAAAGCATCAAAGTTATTAAAAACAGTCTCAACTTCTGGACCTTCAGCAATTGAAAATCCCATAGACATAAATACCTTTGAAATTTCTTCTATAGTAATAGTAATTGGATGTTTTACACCTAGGTTATACTTAACTCCAGGTTCAGTCACATCAATGGTCTCAAATCTGAACTTTTCCTGTCTTGCGGCTTCTTTTACCATAGCAAATTTTTCTTCAAGTAAAGCTTCAACCTCTGCTCTAACACTGTTTGCGGCTGCTCCAAGAGCTTTTCTGTCTTCCGGAGCCAATTTACCCATGGATTTCAGAATGTCAGTCAATTCACCCTTCTTACCAAGAACTTTAACTCTAATTTCTTCTGTTTCAACTTGTGAGGAAGCTTTTTTTATTTGTTCTTTTGCTTCCTGCAAAATCCTACTTAATTGAGTCTGCATTTTTTAATCCTCTCTATATCTTATTCTTATATCATATCTAAATATTTATATATTACTCAGTGCCTCATAGCCTCATACATAAGTATCGCAGCAGCCACTGATGCATTTAACGATTCTATCAACCCTGTCATGGGAATCTTTATAATCTCATCAGACTGTTCCTTGAACTCTTGACAAATACCATTTCCCTCGTTTCCTATGACCAATCCAATGTTTTTCTTTAAATCAACTTGATAATAGTACTTTTGTGTTTCAAATCCAGTACTTATCACCCGTTTATCATACCGCTTTAAAATCTCTAGTGCATGATTTGGTGTGTCAATAAACAGTATGGGCATTCTAAAAAGAGAACCTGTACAGGCCCTTACAACCTTAGGTGAAAAGATGTCTACAGTACCTTTTAGTACCATAATCCCATTGTACCCTGCTGCATCGGCAGTTCTTATAATAGTTCCAACATTACCTGGGTCCTGCAATCTATCTAGAACCAAAATGTTCCCACTACCCTCTTTTGGATAACCAAAGAACTCTCCTACGGTAAAAGTAAATTTATCAACTATCCCCAAAATACCTTGCGAGTTCTCTGTCTGAGCTAGTTTATGAAATAATTTTTCTTCAAAAACCAGTATCCTATCTTGATCTGGTTTACCAATCTCAATAGTATATTTTTTACAAAGCTCTATGATTTCAAGGCTTTGGAGACTTGATTCATCTATAATTAGAAAATCGGGCACTACATTATTTTTTAGCGCTTCTTCAATAAGATTAGGGCCTTCTATAATATATTTTCCTAACTTATCTCTATGTTTTCTATTTTCTAGCTGCAAGCACATTTTAAATATTTTGTTGTCCTGTGAAACAATTTTTTTCATAAATCACCCAAAATATATTTTTTTCATATTCCATTAACCAAAGAAAAAGCCGGTTGTTATACCGGCTTTCTGCTAATTATTCTAAAAACCATTTCTTTCTCTATTCAAAAAAGACGGTATCACAAAGTCAGAATTATCTCCTGACAACAAGTCATCTTCTTTGTTCACAGCCTCAGCGCTTTCTGCTGCATTTTCCTGCTCTGCTGACTGCGTAGCAGGTTTAAATAAGCCGGCAGCCACTTCACTAGGTCTTTGCTCAAAACCAGTTGCTATAACTGTAACCAAGATTTCATCCTGAAGATCTTCCTTGATGGATGCACCGAAGATAACAATTGCATCTTCTCCAGCTGCATCCTCAATTTGAGCTGCCGCCTGACTGACTTCCAGCATGCCCATGTCATATCCACCCATGATGTTAAGTATAATAGCCTTGGCCCCATCAATTGAAGTTTCAAGAAGCGGACTCTCGATAGCATTTTTAACAGCTTCTTCAACTCTTTTATCACCAGCGGCTCTTCCAACACCCATATGAGCAATTCCTCTATCACTCATAACAGTCTTAACGTCAGCAAAGTCTAAGTTGATCAGACCAGCTTCAGCAATAAGGTCTGAGATTCCTTGTACGCCCTGCTTTAACACTTCATCAGCCATACTAAACGCCTGAAGCATGGATGTGTTCTTTTCAGCCACTTGAAGTAGCCTGTCATTTGGAACTACAACAAGAGAATCCACATATTTTTTTAAAAGACTTATCCCTAAATCAGCATGTTGTCTTCTTCTTTTACCTTCAAAAGTAAAAGGCTTTGTAACCACCCCTACTGTCAGAATATCCATGTCTTTTGCGATTTTTGCAATTACTGGTGCGGCACCAGTACCTGTGCCACCGCCCATACCAGCTGTAATAAAAACCATATCAGAACCCTGAATAAATTTTGAAATGTCATCAATATTTTCTTCAGCGGCTTTTTGTCCAATTTCCGGATTAGCTCCTGCCCCAAGTCCCTTTGTAAGCTTTTCACCAATCTGAATTTTTGTTTCTGCCAAGCTTCCTACTAAAGCCTGCTTGTCCGTATTAACAGCCATATAAGTAACGCCCTTTAGGCCTTGTTCAATCATTCGATTTACAGCATTGCAGCCACCGCCGCCAACACCTATAACCTTTATCTGGGCAGCATTTTGTTCATTTACCTCAAACTGCAGCATTATAAAGTAACCTCCTGTCACTATAGCACAAAATTAAAATACATATTAATGGTTTATTATATCATGAATAATGTATGTTTGCACTACTATTCCTCAATATTTTGATTATTTTTTAGTTCACTTTTTCGAGTTTTTCTTTCAAAGTATTTATCGATAGCAAGTCTTCTTAAAACAGCTAAATTATTGAACAGTCTGCCCCCAAAAACGAATATTGCAGCAAAATATAATGGTACACCCAATTTATCACCTATATATGTCAAAACCATAGCCAGCAAAGCATTGGTAATAAAACCTGATATGAAAATAAAATTATTATATTTTTCCTCCATCATGGAACGGGTTGCCCCTACGATAGAGTCCATGGCTGCCAGAAGTCCCATTGTAATATAAAAGGAATATTCTGCTGGATACGATATATCTAGGCCAAACCCTAATGCCAGGCCAAGTGCCAGGCCTATTACCACTGCAAAAATCAATTTGTTTCCTCCTTTTGAAGCTTATTCATATATTTGTAAACATAATCCTTCGAAACAGCGTCAATTGTAAGGTCATCCTTTAACCTTACTTCAAACTGAACACCCCAGTTTTTTAGAGATGTACCATATCCATCTGGATCCACAAGAGCCGCTGCCATTCTTTTTCCATCCCCTATAGCCTTTATTTTAAAAGGTCTGGCATAAACTTCCCCATTTATTCTGACCGTATATCCAGAACAGGAAATTGCTGTATTTGCTGTAATTCTTTGTCCATTTACAGATACAGCTTCTGCCCCGCAACGATTTAATTCATTTATTATCATAATAATGTCTGAATCATGCACAAGTAAGTTATTTACGCTTTCTCCATAAGAAAGTTCTCTGGTTCCATCATCAATTACTACTTCCACACCATTTCCCTTAACCGCTTCTTTACCACTTGCGATTTTATATTTTTCCTTTTCATTTATAAGGCTTAGCCGAAATTCCTCTTCTGACTGTCCATCAGACTGGTTATCCTTTTCATAATTTTCAAGCTTAGTCTTAGTTTCAACAATCAGATCTTGTAATTTTTTTATTTCTTCCTTTTCACTATTAATAGTGATCTTATAATCCTCAATAGTTTTCGGCGATACATATAGTCGCTCTCCATCACTGACCTTCATCTGGCAGGCCAACCCAATCCCGATTAAAGTGCAAATGACAAATGTAATCAAAACCATTTTCTTTTTCATACTGCACCTGCCTACTGTTCAGCTTCTTCAGCAGCAACAGACTTAGCATACTTAAACTTAATAGTTCCCGTATATCTAGGAATCACCATCTGTTTTTTCTTCTCAGTAGAAACAATCAGATTGTATTCCATTTTCATGTTTTCAATTATGCCGCCTCTTATATTAATTGCATCATAAAGAGTTTCGGGATTTCCAATGGCCTTAACATAGTATGGAGGTGCAGTAGGTGTTCCATTAATGTTAACATTACTCCCTGCCATGCTAACTTCCGTAGTAGCCATAATTCTCTGCTCATTTATAGAAACAGCCTCGGCTCCAGCTTCCTTCAATTTGTTAACAAGACTTAAGAGTTTATCATAGTTATACATAATAACGCTAAAATCTTGCTCGTACTCATCTGATACAACGGGATCTTTAATGGTGACTAAAATCCCAGGGCCCTGCACATCCAGAACCCCAGAGGACATTTTATACTTTTCCAAATCAGAAACAAGACCATTTATAAACTCATCTTCTTCTGCTTTGTCCCCTTCTATGGAATTTAATCGGGCTTCCAGATCCATAAGTTCCTGGACTACATTTTCCTTCTCATCTTTAACCATTTTCAGTTCTGCCTCATAGCCTCTTACTTTTGCTAACGGGACAAGACCACCCTGATCACTACCAGCAGTCATCCTCAACTGAATTGACAAAATAAGCCCTATAAAAAGAGCCAGCATTCCCAAAACAATCAACCCACTGTACTTCTTCATTTTTACTCTCCTACTCAACATTTGGGTCAAAAGAGCAATAATTATCACTTCCGATTTTTATAATTCCTCTTTCGATACCTTTATTATACATTTCATAAAGTGTCTTTTCTAGATTTCCATTTTTAATACTTTCTGCTAAATTTTCAGGAGTACCTTCACAAATAAGCTGATCGTAAATATGCGCTTTTATTACAACATTTGAAATGTCAATTTTTTTAAAGAACAAATCCGAATCTTCCATAGATTCAAGCATGCCGAGTGTATCCGTTAATATGGAATTTTCTTCTACCTCTAATGGTTTTCCTGCTTTCGCTTTTTTTAGAGTTAAGCCTTCTATTATTGTAATCTTAGGTTCAGCATCTGCTTTTCTTAGCACTAATCCATTGGGATCAATAATAATATACCCCCCTTTATTAGGTACCGCAGCCTGTTCTGTCCTTTCAGTAACATGAATTACTACGGTTGACGGCAGTTTTCGTTTTATCATAACATTTTCAAAATAAGGATCCTTAAGAAGCTTATCTTTTATGTCGTTCTTCTTTAGTTTAAAAATATTTTCACCAATTTTTACCCCCGCCTTGTCCTTTACTTGCTCAACCGTATAGTAACTATTGTTTTCTATTTTTACTGAGTCAACATCGAACAATTCAGAGGTAATCAAAAAATACAAACCAGCTCCTACAGCTATTATTACTAATAACCTTAGGAGATAGTTCTTTTTCTTTCGTTTTTTCTTCTTTCTAGGTTTATCAGTCATTTGTTTTCCTAATATCTGCACCCAGACTTCTTAAGGTCTGAGAAAAATCTGCATATCCTCTCTCTATATGTTCTATACCTTCTATAAAGGTTTCACCCTGAGCCATCAGTCCTGCGATAGCTAAGGACGCTCCTCCTCTTAAATCCGTAGCCGCGACCCTGCATCCCTGCAGTTCTTTAACTCCGGTCACAAAAGCATGATTATCCTCAACTAATAAATCAGCCCCCATCCTTTTGAGTTCATTTGCAAAAGCAAAACGATTTTCAAAAATAGTTTCTTCCACATAGCTCTTTCCTTCAGCCAATGTTAACATCGTCAAAAACGGTGATTGCAAATCTGTAGGGAACTCAGGATAAGGTCCTGTAATAAGCTTATCTAAAGCAGTTAACTTTTCACATGCTTTAAG
The DNA here is from genome assembly GCF_032051575.1 of Aminipila sp. Lineage (NCBI taxonomy): Bacteria > Bacillati > Bacillota > Clostridia > Peptostreptococcales > Anaerovoracaceae > Aminipila > Aminipila sp. Next base: position 160,759 of record NZ_DAMBYD010000011.1, read on the forward strand.
GTATATTCTATCTCTTTTTACCCCTACTGTGCAACCAGTTTCTATAAGCTTTTCTAAAATACTTTTCAAATGAAGACTTTCTGCATTTTTTACAACGATTTCTCCTCCTGTAGCGGCAGCCGCCACAAGATATGTACCACATTCAATGCGATCGGGTATAATTCTATGATTTCCACCATGCAAAGCAGAATTACCATTAATATGTATCGTTTTAGTTCCTGAACCATGAATATCAGCACCACAGGAATTTAAAAAATTTTGTAAATCACAAATTTCAGGTTCCATTGCACAATTCTTTAGTATAGTGTGTCCTTCAGCTGTTGCCGCCGCCATTATTGCATTTTCAGTAGCTCCTACACTAGGAAATGAAAATTCTATAACTGCCCCCCGAAGTTTACTTGCTTTGCAAATTATTACATCATCCTTTTCTGTGATTTCAGTTCCCAACATTCTTAAAGCATGTAAATGCAAATCTATTGGTCTGCTCCCTATATTACATCCTCCTGGCTGGCTAATGACCGCGCTTCCACACCTGCCAAGTAACGCGCCCAACAAAAAAACGGATGACCTCATTTCTCGCATCCGCTTCAAGGAAATGGTATCAGCCACCAGCTCACTTGAATCAACGATTACAGTTTCTTCGCTTGTGTCTGTCTTACATCCCAATTCATTCAATATTTTCTTCATACTATTAACATCAGTTATTTGCGGAATATTGGAAAGTTGACATTCAGCCCCACACAATATGGTGGCCGCCAAAATTGGCAGTGCAGCATTCTTTGCTCCCTTTACACTATATTCACCACTAATCTTGTTGCCGCCCCGTATATGATATGATTCCAAAACAGATACACCTCCACTATTATTAATATATAATATGAAAAGGTGACAATATTGTTACTGTTTATATTCCTAAATGCTCATAAATAATTTTTGTTGCATCACAAGGTGCTGTTTTTGCACTTGCCGCTTCCATTTCCATAAGCTTTTGCGGATTTGCTTTAAAATGTGAAATTATTTTCAGAAGAGCTTCGGACGATAAGTCCTTCTCCTCAACTATAACAGCCCCACCCTTATCAGCAACAGCTTTCGCATTGTAATATTGATGATTTCCCGTAACATTAGGTGATGGCACCAAAATTGATGCTTTACCACAAACTGTAATTTCTGAGACGGTTAATGCACCCGAACGGCATATTACCAAATCTGCAGCACTTAAGTAATCCTGCATGTTTGTTATATATTTTTTTATGTGTATATTTTTTCCATCAATGCCTTGGTTTCTCATCTTTTCTAATATACTTTCATAGTATGCACTTCCTGTAACAAAGTACAATGAAATATTTTTAACTCCATTTAGACTTTCAGCCACATCAATCATTACATCATTAATCTTTCCGGCTCCCTGACTGCCTCCAAAACACAAAAGGATAAAATTATCATCGGTTTCACCAATCAATTTTCTTGAATATATCTTATCGGCTTCAAAAAATGCACGCCTAACTGGATTTCCAGAAAGAATCAGTTTTTCCTTATTCTTAAAATATTTTTCTGCATCTGCAAAACTTATAAATACATTCTCCACATATTTTTCCAGCATTTTATTTGTCATGCCTGGGAACGCATTTTGTTCATGTATAAAAGTTTTTATTCCCATTTTATGTGCTGCCCGAACTACCGGTCCGCATACATAACCTCCTGTGCCAATAACCACATCCGGCTTAAAATCTTTAATAATTTTTTTTGCTTCTCTATTGCCCTTACAAAGATCTTTAACAACCTTCACATTTTTAAGCATATGCTTTCTGTTAAATCCGCTTACTGTTATGAATTTAATAAGATACCCATTTTGTGGTACTAAATCTTTCTCAAGTCCTTTTTTTGTACCTACAAAAAGTATTTCTGCCTCAGGCCTTTTTTGCTTTATTTTTTCAGCAATAGCAATGGCTGGATAAATATGCCCTCCGGTTCCTCCTCCTGTCATAATAATTTTCATAACTTACTACCTCTCTCCTATGACATACTAACTAACTGTCTGTCTTTCCTTTTATTTATTCTACAGCAACTGTATGGCGTGATATATTCAGTAAAATTCCTACTGACGCCATAAATATCATTAATGCATTGCCTCCATAACTAACGAATGGCAAAGTAACTCCTGTCGGCGGCATAGATGAAGTAACAACTGCGATATTCAAAATCACTTGAATGCCAATCATTATAGATATCCCAGCAGCAAGCAGTGAACCAAACAAATCTGCTGCATTAATGGCAATATGAATCCCTCTCCAAACTAAAATTATATACGCTATAATCAAAATCAGACATCCTATATATCCTAATTCTTCACCAATTATGGCAAATATAAAATCATTTTGCGGCTCAGGTAAATACAAATTTTTTTGTATGCTTTTTCCCAGTCCCAATCCAAACAATCCGCCTGACCCCAATGCCAGCAATGATTGAACTACCTGATACCCTGTGTTTAACGGATCTGCAAATGGGTCCATAAAACTTGTTAAACGCTTCATCCAGTGACTATCTGGATTTGTAATAATCAACGTGCAAATCCCCAGCGCACCTACTCCTACAAGTCCTCCTAAGTAAACATAATTTAAACCAGCCGCAAACATAATCCCTATGATTATGATGCAGACAGTAATAGCTGTTGATAAATTAGGCTGTAAAATAATCAAGCCACCATAAACTGCACATAAAAAAAACAATGGTACAACACCCTTTGTAAGGGATTTAATTTTTTTTGGATCTTTACTTAAAAACCATGCAGTAAAAATTATAGCAGCCGGTTTTGCCAGTTCTCCCGGCATAATAGTGATGCCACCAACTCCAAGCCATCTTTTAGCGTAGTTAAGTTCTATCCCTAATGGGGTAAAAAGTAGTAACAACAGTATAACACTTATAATCATAGTAGGCTTTGCAACTTTAGCGTAAACCCTATAATCAACTGATGCCGTTACTACCATTGCACCCAGTCCCAACATTGCCCAAACAGTATCTTTAATCAAATAGGAATACGGGTTACCGCTTTTATTTATTGATGTGTAGTAACTGGCACTAAACACCATTATTATTCCAAAGATTACTAGTCCCAGTGTTATTAAAACCAGAACAAAGTCTCCAGATTTCATTCTTCTTTTTATTTTTGCCATTTACATTTCCAACCCTCAGAAAATTATTTTTCCAGACCATGAACACAGTTTTTAAAGTGTTCACCTCTCTGCTCAAAGCAAGTATACATATCCCAGCTAGCACATGCTGGAGATAGTAACACAGTATCTCCTGGTACCGCAAGTCTAAATGCCTCTGCTACACATTCTTCCATGTTTTTAGACATAGTTATATCTGTATACCCTACAGATTCAGCCTGCTCCTTTATTTTAGGCGCTGTTTTGCCTAAAAGTACCATATGCTTAACCCTTCCATCAAAGGCCTTTATAAAATCTGTAAAATCTGATCCTTTATCATACCCTCCAGCAATTAGAATAACACCCTTTTTCATGGCTTCAATTGCTTTTATAGAAGCATCCGGGTTAGTTCCCTTAGAGTCATTTACAAACCTAACGCCATCCACTTGGCCACAATATTCAAGTCGATGTTCAACCCCCTGGAAATTTTTTAAAGTATCTGAAATTACCGCAGGGTCAATTCCTGCAAAGTAAGATATTGCTGCAGCTGCAAGTGCATTCTCAAGATTATGGCTTCCTGGAATTTTCAATTCATCAGCTTTACACAAAGTAATCAAATTACCTGCATCGTTAATGATTACCATATGACCATCCGCCACGAATGCACCATATGTTAACTTTTCTTTTCTGCTAAAAGGTACTACCTTCGCTTTTTTACAACCTTTACTTAACTCAAAACTAGCAGGATTATCATAATTAACTATGAAATATTCACTTTCATCTTGATTCTCATAAATTTTAGCTTTAGCTGCTCCATAATTTTCCATTGTATGATGTCTGTTTAAATGATCTGGAGTTAGGTTTAATATGGCAGATACTTTTGGCTTAAAGTATTTAGTCGTCTCAAGTTGAAAACTGCTGGTTTCTGTTATAAGCCACGAATCCAATTCAGCACTCACCGCCATAGATATAACCGCAACGCCTATATTGCCTACGACATAAGTTTTTTTCTTTGCATTCTTAAAAATTTCACCCACAAGTGTTGTTGTGGTTGTCTTTCCATTCGTACCTGTAATGGCTACATAATTTCCATTTCCTACCCTAAAAGCAACTTCTAGTTCCCCTGCAACTTCAACACCTTTTGCAATAGCTTCCTGAACAAAATCTACTTCTAGAGGGACACCCGGGCTTAAAATCATCATATCTATTTCATCAAGACACGATGGTTTTTCCCCAAAATAGCATTTCACATCTCTACTAGTTAGGAAATTAGCTAATTGAGGTTCAATATCAGAAACAGGTTTAGAATCCTGAACAAAGACTTTTGCACCCAGCCTTAGCATAGCCTGTGCTGCTGCAATTCCTGATTTTCCCATTCCTACTATCAAAACTTTTTTATTTTCCATGTCATTTTTCATTACTTCACCTCTAAATTATTACCAATCCAATCACACAGCATATTAGTGTAAATGCCCAAAACAATGCAACAACCTGTGTTTCTTTTAACCCACAAAGCTCAAAATGATGATGTAATGGCGCCATTTTAAATACTCTTTTCCCTGTTGTTTTAAAACTTACCACTTGTATCATAACAGAAAGAGCTTCTAATACAAATAATAATCCTGCAATTGGCAGCATCAGTTCCATATTCATAATGATTGCCGCTGCTGCTAAACCACCACCTAATGCCAATGACCCCGTGTCACCCATAAATACTTTTGCTGGATTTTTGTTAAACATTAGAAATCCCATACATCCACCTGCCAAAGCAGAATTAAATATTCCACCAGCATTTATACCAAAATTTACAGCTACTATAGCAAAGAACAACGCTACCAAAGTGGTTACTCCTGATGCAAGACCATCTAGCCCATCCGTAAGATTTACACTATTAACCATTGCTACAACCACAAAAGCAACAAAAGGTATATACCATATACCAAAATCCCAATGCTGATTTATAATTGGTATATACACCGAGGTTCCATAAATGGAAACATTTGATTGATAAGCAGCTACTGCTGCTGCAATTATAATTTGAAGTACTAGCTTCTGCCAAGCTCTCAACCCTAGATTTTGTTTTTTTGCAACCTTTAAATAATCATCTAAAAATCCTAACAATCCAAAAAGAATAAATGCCGCAATAATTACTCCCATATCTTTTGACATTCCACCTGACGTTAAACAAGTTATGACCGTTGCAGCAATTATAGCCAACCCCCCCATAGAAGGGGTTCCTGCTTTAATCTGATGAGATTTTGGACCTTCCTCTCTAATGTTTTGGCCTGCCTTTAAATTCTGCAAAATAGGTATTTCTACATAGGTAAGTACTAAACTTATGAAAAAAGCCACTATTATTAAAATTCCAATTTGTAAATAACTCATAAAAACTCCTAAAACTATTCCATAATTTTTTTAACTACTTGATCCATAGCCATACCCCTTGAACCTTTAACCAGAATAATATCTCCCAGTTGTATCATAGTTCTTATTTCGCTCATTAGTTTCTCTTTGTCACTATAATAGATGACCTTTTTCTCTCCCATTATTGATTTAGCTGCCTCTGCAATATATTTAGCATAATCGCCTACAGCAATTAGCAAATCCACCTTTTGATTTGCCGCATATTCACCGACTTCACTATGATATTTCGGACTTTCTTTTCCCATTTCTAACATATCTGCCAATATGGCAATTTTTCGTATCCCCTTTGCTGCCATAAGCACATCTATTCCTGCTTTCATTGAATCAGGACTTGCATTGTAAGTATCGTCTATAACTTTTACTCCATTCTTACCTTTTATATTTAGCCGTTTATCTGTAAGTTCCATCTTTGCAAGTCCTTTTGCGGCTTCTTTCATGGTAATACCTAATTCCATAGCTGCTGCTACTGCAAGAGTTCCGTTAATCGCATTATGCCTTCCCGGAATAGTAAGTTCAAACCTTTGAGTCTCCAGTTTGTGTTCAACAGTAAATGCAATTCCTTCTTCACCTCTATCAGTAATATCCGATATAATAAAATCACTTTTACCATTATTGCCAACAGAAAGCCGTTTATATTCACCCTGTGTATTTTGTTTAATTAGTAAATCGTTTATTTCATTAACCACTAGTACATTATTTTTATTAAAGAAATTGGTGATTTCAAGTTTTGCTTTAAGTATTCCTTCTCTGCTTCCTAAATTTTCAATATGTGACGTACCTATGTTCGTTATAATCCCTATATCAGGTCTAACAATATCTGCAAGTAAATTTATTTCACCAAATTCACTCATTCCCATTTCTAAAATTCCTACTTCTGTACCTTCTTCAAATCCTAATATCGTAAGTGGCAGCCCAATGTGATTATTAAAATTCCCTACATTTCTAGCCGTTTTATATTTCTCATTACAAATATAAAACAGCATGTCTTTGGTTGTAGTTTTGCCGGTGCTTCCTGTCACTCCAATTTTTTTAATATTGAAAGTTGAAAGGTAATAGGACGCTAGATTTTGTAATGCCTTTGTTGTATCCTCCACTAAAATTACATTTAACTGTTGTTTAAGTGGATGTTCCATTATCCCTTTTGAATCAGAAACAACAAAGTCTCTGCATCCCCCATCAATAGCCATAGGAATAAATTTATGAGCATCATGATTTTCACCTATAAGAGGGAAAAATAAATCCCCTCCCATAGCTGATCTCGAATCTGTACTTACTCTTTCAATATAACTTTCGTGTTTTTCTAAGATAAGCTTACCATTTAATGCCTTGCAAATCTCCTTCATCATTAGTTTTTTCATCATATCACTCTCTCATATTGATTATTTCTTTAACTACCATCTCATCATCAAATGGCAGTTTTTTACCATTAACCAGTTGATATTTTTCATGACCTTTTCCTGCTATTACAATTAAATCACCTTTTTCATACATAGTTATCGCTTTTATAATTGCTTCACGTCTATCGACTTCCACTACATATTTACAATTAGTCTTTTTCATGCCATCTTCGATCTCATCTGTAATAGTCCTTGGTTCTTCAAACCTTGGATTATCAGAAGTTATTATACAAAACTCACTGTATTCTCCAGCAATTCTGCCCATAATGCTTCTTTTTTCCTTATCCCGGTTACCGCCGCAACCAAATACGCAAATCAGTCTTCCCTTTTTCAGCTCACCTGCAGCTTTCAACAGATTTTCAAGAGCATCAGGCGTATGGGCAAAGTCTATTACTATATCTATATTTTTATAGTTCCCAACCAGCTGAAACCTTCCTGGTACACCCTTTAGCCTCTTTAACCCTCTTATTACAGATCCCCTGTCAATACCTGCCTGCCTGGACATAGCTAATGCAAGAAGTCCATTATACGCAGTGGTCTTACCTGGTAAATCAATTTCAATTTCTCCCCACGATTCACCAGCCTCAAAAGGTTCTAATACAATTCCCTTTATAGCATTCTGTATAATTTTTCCAAAAAAATCTGCATCCTCTTCCTTAAATGAAATGGATTGTAATTTTATTTTGCTGTCTATAGTTCCTGCATCTTGATCTGTCTTTATTTTATCATAAAGTCTCTTGCCATAAAAATCATCAATATTAACGCATATTCCTTTTTTTGTTTTATAAAATAGTTTGGTCTTTGCATTAAAGTAATTTTCCATGGTTATATGGTAATCAAGGTGATCCTGCGTCAAATTAGTAAACCCAGAGTAGTGAATATCTATATTATCAATTCTTCCCTGATCCAGCCCATGTGATGAGACCTCCATAATGCAGCTTCCAATATTTTGTTGCTCAAGCTCATTAAAATATTTTTCTAAAACTTCCTTTGATGGTGTCGTATTTATAGCGTCATATTGTTTTTCCCCAATTGTGTGGGTTATAGTTCCTACTAATCCGCATTCTCTGCCGGCTTCTTCTAATATGCTTTTAAGCATGTATGATACTGTGGTTTTTCCGTTCGTTCCCGTTATTCCGAAAACTTCTATGGTCACCCATTATCACTCCCTATACAAATAAACTTTTCCTCCTGCGCTTATCTTTTCACCAGCCTTAGGATACTGGTCAACAACTGCCAATTCTCCTAAAGACTCGCCCTCACCTAAAGCAGGTGATATGGTATATGTCAGGGACATTCCTCCTAAAATACCTATAGCCTCATCAAAATTCTTTCCTGTAACATCAGGTACAGTGGTTTTGCCGCTACTCATCAATGCCTCTTCTTCCTGAGTATAAGAAGGCTGTATATTTAAATATCTAAGTGTATCTTCTAAAATAAGCTTTACTCCAGGTGCTGCAGTCTGGCTTCCAAACTTAATGCCCTTAGGATTATCAACGATTAAAAGAATTGCTACTTTTGGATCATCCATTGGTGCCATACCTATAAATGAGGAATAAGTTTCTTGACTATACCCTCCATTCTTGGCCTTATTAGCAGTACCTGTTTTTCCGCCTATTCTGTAACCTGGTACTTTTGCAGTTCCTCCACCGCCTTTTGCAACTACGCTTTCCATAATTAAACGCATTTCTTCTGAAGTTTTCTTGGAAACTACCTGCCTTACGATTTTTGTATCAAACTTTTCAACCACATTTCCATCACTATCGGTAAGTTCTTTTACAAGTCTTGGCTGCATCATTTTACCATTGTTACCGAAACTGGATACTGCTGTTATCAGTTGGATAGGCGTTACAGCAATACCCTGGCCATATCCCATAGTTGCAATTCCCACAGGACCTGCCGTATCCTTGTTCTGTAGTATTGCATAGCCTTCTCCTGGATAATCAATACCTGTTTTATCTTTTATGCCAAAAAGATCTAAGTATTGATAATACTTATCAATGCCCAATCTTGTTGCTAACTCGGCAAATACTGGATTGCAGGAATTACCTACTGCTTCCACTAGGGTTTCAACTCCATGTGGATTATACCACCGCCAGCATTTTAAAGGGGTGCCTGCAATTGAATATTTTCCTTTACACACAAAGGTTTCTGTCAAATTGGTCAGTTGTTCTTCTAGTGCCATGGAGGTTGTCAAAAGCTTGAAAGTTGAACCTGGTTCGTATGTGTCACTTACCATTGGATTTCTCCACATAGCATTCCAGTATTCTAGCTTTTCACTGTCAGATAATTTTTCTACATAGGCCGCCTGAGCAGGGTCAGTAGGTACTCTTGGATTATTTGGATCATAGTCAGGAGTCATTGCCATCGCTAAAATGTCACCAGTCTTTGGATCCATCATTATGCAAAAAACACGGTCAGCCATAGTGTTTTTCTGTACAGTATCCAAAGTCTTTTCCACATAGTGCTGTATAACCTCGTCAATAGTTAAAACTAAATTTAGACCATCTTCAGCTTTGTAGTATTTCTCCATGCCATAGGCCAAACTATTTCCATTTACATCTGTGTTCTTAATCCATCTACCTGAAACTCCGCTTAAGTACTGATTATACTTAAGTTCCAAACCTGCAAGACCATTATTATCATCCGTTACACTTCCTAATACTTGTGAAGCAAAAGCGCCTAATGGATAATAACGTTTAACGTCTTCTGCAATTTCAATTCCCGAAAGACCTTCCTGCCTAATTGTATCTGCAATATCTTTCTCAACATATTTTGCAACCTTTACTAAAGCTTTATTTTGGCTTATGATATCTTTTACATCAGACTTTTCCATCTTAAGCTGTTTTGCTAAAAACTCAGACGCCTTATCTATGTTTTCTTCTGCTGTAAACTTTTTACTTGCATTTCTAACTTTGTCAGGTCTTGCCCATACAGAAAAAGTAACTGCACTTACTGCAAGTTCTTTACCATTTCTGTCATAAATAATGCCTCGTTTGGCTGGAATAGGTATATCTCTCGTTTGCGATTCTGTAGCCTTTTTTGAGTATTCATCTCCATTAACAATTTGTACCCAACCAACTCTAAATGATAGTCCTGCTGTAGCTATGCAAATAAGCAAAAACCCTATGATTATTCTTTTTTTCACACTATTTGGTGTTGGATTATTCATTGTGCCTTCCTTAAATAAAAAACTAAACCGGACTCAAAAATTTTTGTTAATTTAATTGTCCGGTTATAATCAATATGCAGTTAAAAGATTTCATTTTATTATATTTAATATTAAAAACTATTATTCCATTTTCAGCTAATTATATGCTTCCTCTTTAAGAAGTAATGCAAAATCTTTAACCGGTTTCTCTGCCGGTTTAACATAAATAAAATCATTTGGATTAGGATAAATCATTCCTAACTCCGTGGTAGCTTTATATTCTATTGCTTCAAGGTTGTTTGCCTTATTTAATTGTATCGTTAAGTTCTCAATCTCACCGCATATTGCTGCGTTATCTTTGATAACCCCATTTATTTCATATTTTATACTCGCAGAATATGCTGTAGTAATTATAACCGATACACAAAGTGCACCTATAACAATTGTAAGAAATATCATCGCAATTCTGTCCTTAGGTGTTACGCTTGATTTTTTCTGCTGTTTTGTTACATGTGCTTTTTTAGGTTTCATATCAAACCCATATTTTTTATAATTATCTTGATATTCATACCACTGTTCAGCAGGCATCATTTTTCTTACCTCTTTTTCTCAATGATTCTAAGCTTTGCGCTTCTAGCTCTTGGATTACTCTCTAATTCTTGTTTTGTGGAAACAATAGGTTTACCTGTAACTTTAACAACATCTGTAACCTTACCACAATTGCAAATAGGGAACTCTTTTGGGCATGTACATGGATTTAATCTCTGGTTAAAATATTCTTTAACAATCCGATCTTCCAAAGAATGGAAAGTTATTATACAAAGTCTCCCTCCAGGATTAAGTACATTACAAAACGCTTCTACAGCTCTTTCAAGATGTCCTAATTCATCATTCACTTCAATTCTTATAGCTTGAAATGTCCTTTTAGCTGGATGTGGTCCATCTCTTCTTGCCGCTGCGGGTATTGCTGCTTTGATAATATCCACTAATTCGGTTGTGTTCTCTATTCGTTTATTTTTCCTGTATTTTACAATAAAATCACTAATTCTTGCAGCCCATTTTTCTTCGCCATATTTCCGTATAACTTCTGTTAGCTCAGCCCCAGTATAGGAATTTACTACTTCTTCAGCCGTAAGAGAATCTTCTGCATTCATTCTCATATCAAGAGGAGCTTGCTGCATATATGAGAATCCTCTCTCAAAATTGTCAAGCTGGAAAGAAGAAACTCCTAAATCTAGTAATGCTCCATCTATACCCGAAACTCCAAGCCTGTCCAATACCTCTTCAATATTTGAATAATTGTCCTGCACAAACTGTTTTCTGCAGTCAAATTCCTGTAACCGCTTCTCTGCGGCATTCAGTGCATCCCGGTCTTTATCAATTCCTATTAAAGTCCCCTTGGAATCTAGTAAATTACATATGCCAGAAGCATGTCCACCGCCTCCCAATGTACCATCTACATAAATCCCTCCAGATTTGATTTTAAGACCATCAATGCATTCATCATACAAAACAGATACATGTTTAAATTCCATGTTTTGTCCTCCTTACTAAATGCCATATTCTGCCATTTTCGTTGCAAAATCATTTGGAGTCAACTCAACAATCTCTTCAGCTTCTGTCCACTCTGCTTTGCTCCATATTTCTATTTTGTCCAATAATCCTACAGTTACCAGTTCTTTTTCTATATTTGCATATTCTCTAAGTTCTTGAGGTATACCCATTCTACCTTGCTTATCGATTTCACACTCCACTGCATTTGCATAGAAATGGCGAACAAAAGCTCTAGCATTCGGGTCTGTTGTCGGAAGTGCTGCTAATTTTTCCATAAACTTTTCCCACTGAGCCATTGGATAAATATATAAGCACTTGTCAATGCCTCTCGTAAGTACACAGCGATATCCCAATTTCTCTCTGTATTTAGAAGGAACAATCATTCTGCTCTTAGCATCTATTGAATTTTGATATTTTCCCATCAACATATGCGCACCCATACCTACTAACTTAACGATTCTTTTTCACCCTATTTTATAACTTCTTCCACTATACTCCACAACGCTCCACTTGGCAACAAAATAGGGGCAAAAACTGCTTGTATACATCCACTTCTTAACAATTTATTAAATAATAATTATTATTTTTTGTTGTACATAACAATATCTTGTATTGCGAGTCGCTTTGTATGCCTATATGTTGTTTAATTAGTTCTTTTTTTCAACCATGCTTTGACATGTAAACAATTTTACGTAAATGGAACCTTTAATAATGGCTGCTCATATATTGGAATATGGCAATATATGCTGATTAACAGTTCCAAAATATACATAGCAAAGTATAATTAAACTTTGCTATAAACTAAAAAATAGCGAGGTATGTATTATGAAAACCCATTCTTGTCACCCAGGATGTACAAATGGACTCAGAAGCATCTGTGGCACAACCATAGCTCTTGAAGATCTAGATTTTGCACAATCCAGAAACCATTTATTATATGTAAATAAAGTTTATTCAAAGGGCCAGGGTACGGCTAGCCCTCTGGTTTTTAATTTAACAACTTCTCCTGCTACATTCCAAACTCAGCTGTTATTGTCCCCTTTGTCTACTCCAGAAACTGAAAATCTTTGCGAGGAAATTTTGGGCTGTGATTGTCGTTGTCATCATCATGATAACTCCTGTAATCATGGTACAAATGGTATAGCTAATTTTGGTTGTAATTGTAACTGCAATTGCAATTGTGGCAGCGTAGCAGGAGCAGCAACTTGCCAGCTGGATGAAAATGCAGTCTTTGAAGTATTAAAAAGTCATGTTAGAGTTACAGCTTTTAATCTTGCAAAGCCATCATGCCTTTCACCAAATCAGGTTACGGTCGATGGTTTTCCAGTTGATAGCTTATTGGAATCAGGTGGAACCTATGAGGCTACATTAAATTCTAGCTTGCCAAATATTATTAAACCTCCTTGTGCAGAAAGCGGTCTGCCTACTAAAGCATTCTTCTTAATTTCTTGTGTAGGACCTTGGGTATTCCAGGCAGAATTTGTAATTGAAGGAACCGTCACTACTGGTGGCAGCACTTGCTGCTTTAGAGCAACATTTACAACTCTTTCAACTTCCCCTATATGCTCTAATATTCCACTTAGCAATATTGCCGTTCCTAAAATTAGCATTCCTTGTGTTTCTGGCGGTATGTCACCTAGAATCATTTTCAGTTTCTCTGCTGATATGAGTCTTCTCAACCCAGTTATTACAGTAGTACCTGATACTGATTGTGATTCTTTATCCCTAGTACTAACAACCTCAGTTGTAGTAGAACCTACTGTAGATGTTCAAGTTATTAAGCAAGCTCTTTTATGCATAAACGCTTGTGAAGCTCTATTCCCATGCGAAGGAACAGAAAGTGCTGTTGAAAGTGAAGAAGAAGAGGAAGAAGAATTAAATCAGGAATGCCATTGTGGCAATGGAACATCAGTTGAATCAGCTATGGATAATTCAAACTGTGGAAATACTATAGCTTTTGGAACAAATTCCTCCTGTTCCAGCTGCTTTAGAGGAATGTAGATTAAAGTGCTCTACAAAAGCAAAAAGCCCGACATATTATCGGGCTTTTTTTATTCTAACATAAATAGTTTTTATTATTTTTGTTGAAATGCATTCATTATAGCAACAGATGCACTGGCACCAATTCTATCTGCACCTGCTTCAATCATCTTTAAAGTGGTCCCTAAGTCTCTTATTGACCCTGAAGCCTTTACTTTCGCATGCTCCCCAACTGTTTTACGCATAAGAGCCACATGATGTTCTGTTGCACCGCCAGTTGAAAATCCAGTAGAAGTTTTTACAAATTCTGCACCCGCTTCCATAGATAATTCACAAGCTTTTGTAATCTCAGCATCTGTAAGTAAGCAAGTTTCAAGTATAACTTTAACAGTCGAATCATATTCATCTGCCATGGCAACTACTGCACAGATATCGTCCCTTACATAGTCATACTTACCCTCTTTTAACGCACCTACATTAATTACCATATCAACTTCTTTTGCTCCTGAATTGCAAACCCAGTCAGTTTCAAAGGCCTTTGCTTCAGTAGCCATTGCACCTAAAGGGAACCCCACAACTGCTGCCACTTTAACTTCTGATGCTTTTAATTCTTCTACCGCAAGGGGAACATAGCAACCATTAACACACACTGAATAAAACTCATATTGTTTTGCCTCCTCACAAAGTTTTTTAATCTCTTTCTCCGTGGCTTCAGCTTTTAAAAGCGTATGATCAAAATATTTGTTTAAATTTTTTATATTTTCCATTTTATCCTCCTACATAGCTAAATATTCATTACTTTCCAAGTAAAAGCGCTTATCTATTAGTTTTGTATATATGAATAGTATCACATAATCTCAAGGATATAACAATAAAAATCACAAAATCATCTTACTCAAAGGCCCCTTTTTTTAAATTTTTCCCTTGCTTTTTAAGAATTTCTCCTTTAGCAATTAGTGTATCAATTTCTAAGGTGTCCTTATCCACTAATACCATATCAGCATCAGAGCCTTTTTTTATAAATCCCTTTTTCTTTAATCCATATATTGTTGCTGGATTAGAAGTTATCAAGCTAATTGCAATTTCAATAGGTACATTTTTTTGTATGCATTCTCTAACAGCTCCATATAAAGAAGTAACTCTGCCTACTTCTATTCCGATTACGTTTCCTTCTTTATCAAATACAGGCAAAGACCCTTGTCCATCAGAGGATAAAGTCACTTTTGATATATCTAAGCCTTCTTTTATAACCTGAAGAACTCCATCTGCACATGCAACCTCCCCCTCTTCTAAAAACAAAGGGGTGGTACTTGTAGTAAAATCAACAGATCCACCCATTTTCAGATAATCCAAGCCATCTTCAAATACTTCATAACTCCGATTGATGTGAGTAGGGTGAAAATGTTTTTTATAAGCTTTACACCTTGCAGTTATATCTTTAATTTTCTCTAGTCTTTCAGACTCATCACCAACATGAACGTTCACTATTCCAATCTTTCCTGAAAGCATTCCCGCCACTCTTACTTCGGAAACTATTTTTTCTAGCTCTGCTACCGTAGGGCATGATGAACGGTGATCAGAAACTGCAATTTCTCCTACGCCTATAATTTTATCAATAAACATTATATCGTTCGATATGCTGCCTGTAAAAGTTTTTACTGGCACTTGATATGAACCCGTATTTACAAAAACAGTAATCCCTTCATTTTCAATTCCATTAGCTTTTCCAATTAAATTTGTCATGTTTCTTCCAAAGCCATCTGTTCCAAGGGTGCCAATTATGGTAGTAATTCCACCATCAATAATATCTGTCAGCCCTATTTCTGGTGTTCTCGTTCCAAAACCACCTTCGCCTCCACCACCAGTAATATGTACATGGTTATCAATAAATCCAGGGAAAAGATATTTTCCCTGTCCTTCTATAATTTCTATCTCAACATTACCTTCAATAGCTATTTCCTCAGATATTTGACATATTTGGCTGCCTACAAATAGAACATCCTTTTTCCCAATTGGTTCTGGAGTAAAAACTTCAGCATTTTTTATTAGTCTTATCATAATGAGAAACTCCTTTTGTTCTAGTTAAAGCCTATTGCTGATGCAATAATCATTACCGCTACAGATATAGCAAACAGCACTAAAAAGAACTTGATTGCAAATTTAATCCATTTTGTATATTCAACTCTTGCAATGGCAAGCATTCCCATTAAGCACCCAGACGTAGGCACAATCATATTTGAGAAACCATCACCTAACTGATATGCAAGTACAGCAGTCTGTCTAGAAACACCAAGCAAATCTGCAAGTGGTGCCATAATCGGCATAGTAAGCGCTGCCTGACCTGAACCTGAAACAACGAAAAAATTAAATATGGTTTGGAATAAATACATAAATACTGCAGCTATAGTTGAATTTAATCCCACAAAAGCCCCACTAATTCCATTTAAAATAGTATTTAATACGGTTCCCGACGTTGGATCTGATCCTCCTAACACAAGCATAATCCCCTGTGCCATACCAACAACCATAGCCGCACCTACTAAGTCACCTACTCCTTGCTTAAATGCAGAGGACATGTCATCTACTGTCATATCATTTAGCTTAAATATTACCCCTATAACACCTGCTACAAGACCCATTAAAAGAAATTGAGATGCAAGTTCTGGAATATAATAGCCCTTAGTCATAACCCCCCATACGACCCATACCATACCCAGTACAACAGTCATAATAACAAGAACATGACCTATTCCGAATTTTACATCAATTTCAGACTGTTGGGTTAAATCTTTTCTAAAATATTCATCACTTTCATAAGAAACTGACTTTACTGGGTCTTTCTTAATTCTAGCAGCATATATCATTGTCATAATCATACCCGCCCCAGTAAATACTACCCAAAGAGTAATCCTAAATGCTGCTCCCGAGAACACCGGAATACCTGCAATCCCTTGCGCAATTGCTACTGAAAAAGGATTCATCCATGACGAGCCAAATCCAATCTGCGTAGCTACATATGTAATTAAAATTCCCACTATGGCATCATAGCCCATAGCAATTACTAATGGAATCAGAATCATTGCAAATGGCAGGGCCTCTTCGCCCATACCAAATACAGCCCCACCTAATGAAAATAAAACAAATAGTATAGGAATAAGTATTTTCTCCCTACCATTTGTCTTTTTTATCATATTTAAGATTCCAGCTTCAACCGCCCCCGTTTTAAGTATAATTCCAAATGCTCCACCAATAACTAATATGAAAGCTACTACTCCTACAGCAGAACCCCATTTATCTCCAGAAGTCAGCCCTTCAAAAATATAATTTACAAAACCAGCTCTACCCCCAAAATCTTCTGTTGCAAAAAATGGTACGCCACTTTTTACAGCATTTCCATTATCATCAACAACATATTGAAAACTACCTTCTTGAATAACTGTACGTGTTTTTTCAACACCATCAACGACATAAGTCACATCTTCAGTTGCATAATACCCCTGTGGGATGATATAAGTTAATAACGCAGCAAATACTACTACAAAAAAAATAATTACATAGGTATCAGGGACCTTAAATCCCTTATTCAGGCTATTAAGCTTTTCTTTACCTTTCATCTTGTATTCCTCCTCAAAAAAAATTAAATTATTCCCTCAGAATGTGTTTGTATGCTCTGAGGGAATTATATAACGCAAAATTCATGCCAACGCTATGTTCCTTGTTTATAGGTATTTTCTAACTAAAAAAGCCTGAATTATTTATTAATTCAAGCTATTTTATATTTTAATGGTATTTGGTGGTTTAATTTGGTTCTTTTAGGTCGTAACTGGTTGCTTGTTTTTCTTGTATATCATTTTATCCATATAATTTTTACCTTTTTTCGTTAATACTGTCCCCATTTTACCTTTATACACCAACAAAAAATCTTGTTGCTGTAGCATTTGAATTCTTTTTCTTACTTGCCCTTCCGTTAATTTTATATCTTGTTGGTTTAACCTTTGAGCGATTACATTTCTTCCTGCATTTATCCCTTCTAGGTTTATTTCATAAATTGCCTGAAGCACTGCTTCCAAATGATAATCTAGTTCGCACTCTTTGTCTTCCCTCTGTGGGATACCCTCAAAGAAATGTACATCTGGAAGGTCGTTTGCAGAAATCCTTAAAGGATTTTCTCTAATTGCCAGCATATACTTAATGGTATTTTTTAATTCCCTCACATTTCCTCGCCAGTCATATTGGTAAAATCTCTCATAAACTTCTTTATCAATGTTAACCGACGCATTTTCTTCCTTTTCTATAAAAAATTTCATCAAACATCTTATATCCTCTTTTCTGTTTCTTAAAGGAGGTACATTAACATATCCAATTTTTAGTCTATAATATAAATCATCCCTAAATGCCCCCTGGCTGACCATATACTTTAAATCTTTATTTGTTGCTGCTATTACCCTTATATCTATTTTCTTTATATTTCCTCCACCTATTGGCATTATTTCTTTTTCCTGTAATACTCTGAGTAGTTTTGTCTGCATTTTAGATGAAATATCTCCTATTTCATCCAGAAAAATAGTACCACCATCTGCTTGTTCAAATAGCCCTATTTTTCCACCCTTTTTTGCTCCTGTGAAGGCTCCTTCTTCATAACCAAAGAGTTCGCTTTCCACTAATTCTTCAGGCAACGCACTAAAATTAACCGCTAGATATGGACCGTTTTTTCTATTTGACGCATTGTGTATTGCCGATGCAAATAACTCTTTTCCGGTTCCACTTTCTCCTTCAATCAAAATAGTAAGATCTGTTTTGGCCAGTTTTTTAGCTTTATACTTTACTTCTAAAAGGCTTTGCGCATTTCCCTTTATATTTTCAAAGTCATAAATCGCCGTATGCCCCTTACTTTCTAATTTTTCTTTTAAAATATGCTTTATACCTTCCACTTCTACATTTACTATAACCATCTTCTTGGATATATCTATAATTTTATCTGTGTAAGGTTTGATTATTGTCGCCGCATCAAAATCTTTTAATTCCAGTAAGTCTGCAATTTTAATTAAAGAAGGCATATCTATATGTCTAGGACCTACATCGATAACATTTTTAATATTTTCAGGTACAAGCCACATCTCTCCAGCAGTTATTGCAAAATTGTATTTTCCTTCCAAAGAGCAACCAGGAAAAAAGGCATCATAGTTAATATGATCAATGCCAATATCTTTTAAATTTTGTATACAAAGTGCTGTTGTTTCTTTTGTATCGTTAACAAACAAAGCTGTTTCACCCTTTGGTATGCTTAAAACACTTTGAATATAATCAAAATTTATTCTTCTGCCACAAACAAAATAAGAGTTCTTAGAATTGAAAAATCCATTTTCAATAAGCTCTTCTTCAACACTATTACTTGATAATACTGTTAAATCCGTATCCTCATGTAATGGTGTTTCTTCGTCTATGGCATAAGAAAGAATATTAATATTTGCTCCTAAAATCTCCTGTAACTGCTTACATAAAACTTCTTTGGTTCGATTAGACCCAGTATATAAACAAATTGTTTTCTTATTTTCAATCATAAGCATAATTTAATCTCCTTACTTTTAAATAGTATATAGCAAAGATCTTTCCCCATCAAGTAGATGCAATTTAAAAGCAGTCACTAAGTGACTGCTCTCTTTGTTTACACATTAAACAGGAAGTGAATTACATCTCCATCCTTAACCTCATATTCTTTTCCCTCAGAACGGATTAAACCTTTTTCTTTTGCTGTTGCAAGATTTCCACCACATTCAATAAGCTTATCATACGCAATAGTCTCCGCCCTGATAAAGCCTTTTTCAAAGTCAGTATGAATTTTACCTGCCGCACCGGGAGCTTTAGTTCCCCTCTTTATAGTCCAGGCTCTAACCTCTGGTTCTCCAGCAGTAAGGTATGAAATTAAATCAAGCAAATGATAGGAAGACTTAATTAATTTATCTAATCCAGATTCGCTAATTCCTAATTCTTCAAGGAACATTGCTTTTTCATCCTCCTCAAGTTCAGAAATTTCCGCTTCCACCTTGGCACAAATAACAACCACTTCAGAGCCCTCTGTTGCCGCGAACTCTCTTACCTGCTTAACATAATCATTCTCACCGCCATCAGAAATTTCCTGTTCTGACACATTTGCTGCATAAATAATTGGTTTATAAGAAAGCAAATCTAATGACTTTACAAAATTATCTTCATCATCAGTCAATTCCATTGTTCTTGCAGATATACCTCTCTCTAACGTATCCAGAATTTTATGAAGTATATCTAATTCAGTTTGAAGTGATTTATCACCTTTTAAGTTCTTTTGTGTTCTTTGGATTCTTCTTTCAACAATCTCCATATCTGACAATATCAATTCCATATTAATAGTCTCAATGTCAGACAACGGATTTATTTTACCATCAACATGAACAACATTAGGGTCATCAAAGCAACGTACTACATGGACAATTGCAGCAACTTCGCGAATATGTCCTAAAAATTTATTTCCTAGTCCCTCTCCTTTTGATGCCCCTTTTACAAGACCTGCTATGTCATAAAATTCAATTGCAGTATAAACAGTCTTTTTTGCTTTATACATTTCTGTAAGTACTTTTAATCTTTCATCAGGTACTGCTACAACTCCTACATTTGGTTCTATGGTACAAAACGGATAATTTGCTGCTTCAGCACCAGCCTTTGTTATTGCATTAAACAATGTACTTTTTCCTACATTTGGTAAACCAACTATTCCTAATTTCATTACTCTTTCTCCTTATTTATATCTATTGTTTAAACTTTCCAGTGTATTTACTATAACCACCATAAAATATTTTACCGGTGTGTCTTGAGCGCCTATCTAAAATAATATATGCAATCATACATACTATAAAAACTATTGCACTTAGCAGCATTGCCTGTTTTATTATTCCAAATAGCATTAAACTATCTGTTCTTAGATATTCAACAAAAAATCTTTCTAAAGAATACAGCATGCCATATGATAAGAATACTTGACCCATAAATTTTTTATTATTATCAATAACTAGTAATACTCCAAACATGATTAAACACCAGATTGATTCATAAAGGAATGTAGGATGTACAGTTTGTCCATCCACCAGAATGCCCCATGGAAGGTTGGTAGGGCCGCCATGTGCTTCAGAATTAAAATAATTGCCCCATCTTCCTATAGCTTGCGCCAAAGCAATAGCTGGCATAGCTAAATCCAAAACATTCAGAGGATTATAGTTCCAAATCTTACAAAGTATTGCTGCAGAAATTAATCCGAATATTAAGCCACCATGTATTGCTAACCCGCCTGCTCTTAAATTAATAATCTTGAATAAATCACCATCGTAATAGTTCCAGTTAAATAGCACATAATAAAGTCTGGCTCCGATTACACCTAATGGCACGCATATTAAAATAAAATCCAAAGTTCTCTCTGAATCGATTTCGTGTTTAGGTGCCCTTTTATATACAACTAATGTAGCAAGAATAATGCCTAAGGCTATTAGAATTCCATACCACCTTATATCTATGTTAAAAATTGAAAATGCAATTGGATTTGGGATAGGCATTTATTTTCCTCCTTATTTCTATCATTAAAACAGCACCATAACTTATCATTGGTACTTTAGACCTATCAAATAACAAATTAAATCATTTATTTACCCGCCAATATTATATTATATACAAAAAGGTGCAGCATCCGCCACACCTTTTTACATAATTTCTTATAAAAATTTATTTAAGCTATCATATTGCACTAATATTTGTATTTTAGCACTTAATATGGGATATATCTTTCAAGAATAAGCTCAATTTGATCCCCCATGATGTACATATCATACAATTTATGCTTTTGATAGTCAGGATTATTTTTTCCACCATATTCGTTTATATCTTTATTATAAGCTTCAACAAACTCTTCAGTTGTCATAATTTGTGGCAAGCTTACATCTCCTGAAATAAATGTGCATCTTGCTTCTGGTGCTAGTACTGAAGATAAACTATAGTTTTTGTCTTCAATGTAAAAGCCATTTGGCTGTTCAGTATCTTCTACATATTCTTTTGCTTCAATATTTACTAAAACTGAACCATCTTTAGCCTTTGAAACTTCAATGCTTCCAAATACATGCTCTGCTCCGTCACGTAACAACTGTTTCACATAATCTCCCTCTAGATATTCGACCGTAATCTTAGGTTCATCAACAGTTGATCCACTTTGATTCTTATCGCCACACCCTACGAGTAACGTTGCAAGAGTTAATACAAAAATCAATCCAGTACACACAATTGTTCTAGTTGTCTTCATTTTAATCCCCTTCTTTTTTGCAATTAAAGTAAAAAAATATATTTATTTTCTTACTTTATATGATAATATCACATAACTTCATATCTTTGTTGCAAAAAAGATTTTTGTAACATAACTGTAAGATTTTGCGTGTATTTTATGAAATTACTTTACAACTTTGTTGTTCAAAAAGGAAAAAGCATCTTACAATTATATTATAATCATAAGATGCCATTTTACTCAGTTTAAATTAGAACTATAGTTCCTTAATTTTTTTGATGCAATCCTCACAAATATTCTTGTCCTTAATATGTTTAACATTCTTTGCGTTACCACAAAAAACACAAGCCGGTTCATACTTCTTAAGTAGAATATACTCCCCTTCAACAAATATTTCAATTGGATCTTTAATCTCTATATTTAGCGTTCTTCTAAGCTCAATAGGCAATACAATACGACCTAGTTCATCTACTTTTCTAACAATACCAGTAGCCTTCATTTTCCAATCCTCCTCTCTATGTAAAGAGCATCCTCTTTACATTAGCCATTTATTCCTAATTTTAACATTCAAGTTACACAATGTCAACATTTGAATTTATAATTTATTTAACCTATTTGTCCATCTTTGTAATAATATTTTTTAGTGAAACTAATGCGTTAACAATTGAGGATAAAGCAGAAATTGTGCTTTGATTACCTTTAAGTGACTGTGAAATATTACTTACAGATTCTGTAACATCACCTACTGCTTGGTCAATATCTTGAGCACGGGCTGCAGCTATAGCCGATATTACCTGTGTATCTTCCAAAATCTTATTTGTATGTTTAATAGTCACGGTTAAATTTTTTATAAACCCTATACAATATACAAGCAATACAATTATGCCAGCCCCTATTAAAATTAACCCTAAATCCTTTAAAGTCAATGTTATTTCCATAACTTTTACCTCCACTCTACGTATGTATATTATCTACCTAAATGTGTAAAATTTCAACATTTATTTTAAAATCTTGAATATTATAATAAATGGGGTGATAAACGTTGATGAATTATATATGGGCTGGAATGATTTGCATAGGCATCTTCTTTTCCGTCATAAACAATAATCTTTCTTCTTTTACAGATGGACTACTAAACAGCTGTAGTGAAGCCGTTGAATTTGTAATAGGCCTGTCAGGAATCATGGCTGTCTGGTGTGGCATCATGAAAATTGCGGAAAAATCTGGTCTTATTGATTCAGCTGCTCATAAATTTATGCCGCTTATCAAATACCTTTTTCCAGAAGAAAAGAATACTGAAACAATTGCAATTATACTTATGAGTTTTATGGCAAACATCTTCGGAGCCGGTAATAGTGCAACTGTTTTTTCTCTGAAAGCAATGGAGCGGCTTGATATGGAAAACCACTACAGTGATACTGCTAGTAATACCATGTGTATGTTTTTGGCACTAAATATGTCCATGATTCAGCTTGTGCCTATTACTGTTATAAAAATACGTTCACAATTAGGTTCCGCAGACTCTGCATCCATTATTATACCATCTATCATCGTGGGTACCATTTCCATGATAGCATCTGTCATCGTTTGTAAATATTATGAAAGAAAGAAAACTAAACCATAAGCCTATAGAATGGAGGGCACAAATGTCACAATTATTAAGTACTATTTCTTATCTCTTTATTCCAGGTATTCTTAGTATAGTCATTATCTATGGATTATATAAGCGCGTATCAATTTATGACTGCTTTATTGAAGGAGCAAAGGATGGGTTAAAATCTGCAGTAGAAATAATGCCATTCATTATCGCTATTTTTATAGGCATTGAAGCATTAGTTTCTTCAGGCGCAATGGATTTTTTTCAATCTGTTTTCGCTCCAGTATTTTCTTTTCTACACATACCAAAAGAGCTTATATCTCTGATACTATTACGACCTGTCTCTGGCAGTGGTTCACTAGTTCTTATGGAACGTGTTATGGCTGATAATGGGGTTGATACATACATTGGGCAATGTTCTGGTATAATGGTAGGAACTTGCGAAACAATTTTTTATGTTTTAGCTTTGTATTTTGGGGTTACAGCCGTTAAAAAAATGCGCCATTCTTTTGTAGCTGGTATGGTTGGATATATAGTAAGTGTCCTTGCTTCTGTGTATATATGTAAACTTATATAAATTATCGAATTTATTTTAAATATTTCAAAATGTAAAAAATCCTGCCAGTATTTTATACCGGCAGAATAAAATCATTAGTCAATCTATCTTTCATATATTTTCATTATTTCATCTGTATAAGAATTCCCTGTCTCATTATACACGTATAGGGGATCTAACATTTTCAGTTCAGGTCTACCAAATTTCACACACCTTATTAGAAGAATATTAGGTTTAGTATTTTTATTTGGAGCCACAAATCTTAATTCCTTTGGCTCTACTTTGTATTTACGGCACGCCTCGCAAATGTCTACAATTCTACTAGGTCGATGCACCATAAATAATTCGCCCTTTTCTCTTAATAATGCTGCAGATGTTTTTATAAAAGTTTCTAAATCTGCCGTGGTCTCATGCCTTGCGATTCTCTTTGCATCATTTGCATTTATAATTCCAGACCCTCCAATCATATACGGAGGATTACTAGTAACCAAGTCAAAAGAATCTTTTAAATGAGCAAAATCTTTCTCTAAGTCTGAAACATCACCATTTATTATGGTAACTCTTTCCATAATCTTATTAAGTTCCATATTCCGGCATGCTCTATCAAAGGAATCCTTTTGTATTTCCATAGCATATATTTCTTCAATAGAAGTCTTATGGCTCAATATAAGTGGTATAATTCCGGTTCCAGTTCCTAAATCTATTGCTCTTGTAAATCTACCTCTGTTCTTCCCCACTGACTTAGCCACAAAATCCGCAAGTATTACTGCATCCACACCATAACAAAATTCTTCTGGATTTTGAATAAGCTTTAAACTTCCGAACCCAATTTCATCTAACCGCTCTCCTTGCATAAGTAAGTTATTTTCCATATAAATAAATTACTCCTTTAGTAAATTCTTTATTTCATCTAAAAGTTCATCGTCTAATTCTTCTAAGATATCCTTACTGCTTTCCTTTTTACGATGACTTTCAAGTCGCTTTATTTCCTCTTTCTTATAGATATAGAAATCTACGCTTAGCTTTTCAGGTTTATCTTCTGTTTTTTCCTCCAAAACCAAACGGACTTTTATTTTATTTTCTAATATATTAGAATCAAATACAATTCCGATGCCATCATCTGTCTTTATTCGTTCCCCAACTTCCGGCATTCCTTTTCTTAGTTCCATATAAACATCATTTTCGTATTTCAAACAACACATTAATCTGCCACAGATTCCAGAAATTTTTGTTGGATTCAAAGACAGATTCTGTACCTTAGCCATTTTAATAGACACAGGCTCAAATTCTGGAAGCCATGAATGACAACACAATCCTCTTCCACAAGTTCCTATACCTCCCACCATCTTAGCTTCATCTCTCACGCCAATCTGTCTGAGTTCTATTCGCATTTTAAATACACCGGCTAAATCCTTAACTAATTCTCTAAAGTCCACTCTGCCATCTGCAGTAAAATAAAAGATGATTTTACTGTTATCAAAAGTATATTCTACATCAATTAACTTCATTTCCAATTTATGCTTATCCACTTTTTCCTGACAAAGCATTATAGCCTTTTCTTTTTTCTTTAAATTTTCCACATGTTGCTGCGTATCTTTTTCATTCGCAATTCGTATTATTTTTTTTAAAGGCGCAACAATTTCTTTTTCGCTTACACTCTTAATATCTGAAGTAACAGTTCCATACTCCATACCACGAGCAGTTTCAACTATTACATTTGTATCCTTTTTTACGTCCAAATCACTGGGATCAAAGTAATATACTTTGCCTGCTTTTTTAAAACGTACTCCTGCTACCTTTACCATTATTTATCCTCCAATTTTTATGATTAAATTTTTCATAGCATAGCCTGTACTAATTCCCCGTTGTAAATCTCGTCTTGCTTCCTCAATCAGTTCAACTGCTTTATAAATATAATCTTTTCTATAATTTCTGCTTTCCTTTGTATTTATTATTGTCAAATCTCTATATATTAGTTCCATAGAATCTAAAAGTTTCATGGCACTATCTTTATCTTCAGCAAATTCATTGAGTTTACTCTTAACTAAATAAAAAGCTTCTTTATTAAACAACATTTTAACTAATAGCTGTGCCTGTTCTTTAATCGCACCATATTCAAATGTCTCAAAAGGATTTACTCTAAAAACTACACACCGTGACAAAATGGTCTGAACTAGGTTTTCAATGTTTTCAGACAATAATATTATAATTGTCCCCTGAGGCGGCTCTTCCAATGTCTTAAGTAAACGATTTTGTGCTCGAATAGTCATAGTATCCGCATGTTTTATAACAACAATATTTCTATCTCCAAAAAACGGTTTTTTCTTAATTTTAGACTGCAGTTCTTCAATTGCCTCATCTTTAATGCTTTTTCCATCGGCGTCAACGTATATAATGTCTTCATGGTTGCCATGATTTATCTTATTACAGGTAATGCATTTTTCACACCCATCACCTTTATTTTCCTCACAAAGAATGGCTTTGATAAAACAATCAGCCAACAAAACCTTATTTACACAAGAGTCTCCTTCAAATACATAAGCATGGGATAAATTTCCTGAAGCAGACAAATATTCTAATCTTTCTATAAGCTTATCATTGCCGTCTATTTCTTTTAAAATCATTTTCCCCTCAATCTTTAACCTTAAGAATATTGTTTATGTGTGAAACTATTTGATTACTTATTTCATCTATATTTTTTGTTGCATCGATACCTATGATTCTATCCTTGTATATTTCCTCAAGTTCTAAATATCCTTTGAATACAGTATTGTGAAAATCTAATTTTTCATTTTCCAGCCGATCTTGTTCTTCTTCCTTAATGCGATCTTTCCCAACACTTGGGTCTACCTTCAATAAAAAGGTAATATCAGGCATACATCCTGCAACTGCATATTCATTTATAATTCTTACTGCATCCCCCAAATGTCTTCCATAGCCTTGATAGGCTATACTTGAGTCGACAAATCTATCACAAATTACTGTTTTACCTGACTGTAATCCAGGTTTAATTACTTCTGCTACATGTTGTGCTCTTGAAGCAGCATATAAAAGGGCCTCTGTCATAGGATCCATTTCAATATGTTCTTTATCCAAAATAATCTGCCTAATTTTCTCACTAATAACCGTCCCACCAGGCTCTCTAGTTAATATTGCATCCATCCCAATATCATTTAAAAATTCTTTTATTAATTTGATCTGAGTGGATTTTCCTGATCCATCCGGTCCTTCAATTGAAATAAACAGTCCCCTTTTCATAATCTATACTCCTAAGCTACTTTTTTTTAGTAATTTCCAACATCAGTTTAGATGCAAGTACAAAAGAAACATAAAGTATAGGAAAGCATAGTAATGCTACAAAAATAATCTTTAAAACAGCCATTAAACTTTCCTCCCTTACTTTTAATTCTAATATCTTTTATTAATCACTGAGTAATATTATAGCATAATTCGTAAGGCTTTTCCAAAACAATTTAAACTCATATTCTTAATAAAAGCAATTTTACTGAAATAAATTTAAGCATAAAAAAAGACTCCAGTAAAAACTGAAGTCTTTTAAAACCGGCGACGTCCTACTTTCCCAGGCAGCTGCCCGCCAAGTATCATCG